>JAFGFD010000116.1 GCA_016931215.1 Candidatus Omnitrophota bacterium | reverse complement strand
CCTCGCAGGCGACGACGTAAAGAATAGCCTCATCGCAGTGAAGAAAAATATCAAAGCATTACTCGACCAGCTCGAGACCGATATCCCCGGCGCAGGAAAAATCCTCCTACAGGTCCTAATAGAGCACGAGCTTGCACACGAAAGAGGCGAGATGGATGAAGAACGTCAGGCGAAGAGGGACGTAAAGAGAATCGTGGAATTATCTCTTGTCAACGGCATCAATCCTACGGTCTTACTCAGATTACTGAAAGAAAAGGGCCTTATTTCGGAAGAGTTCAGCGTGCGCATAAACTGGGAAGGAAGGACCTTGGTAATCGATGATCCGGAAGATGATAGCTTATGCATATGTTATAAATTTTCAAACAGCGAAACGGACGGCGATAACCTGATCCACGAACACGCCATGATGCTAAAAGCAAAAGAGATAGGCATAGTAGATCCTCCCGTGCCGTTAAAAGAAGTATACCTTGCGCAAACTGAAATCACAGGCCTGCCCTCAGAAATACCACAACAGCCGCACATTCTCGAATACAGTTGCTCAAAGGACTACAGAGCCTACATAACGGGTGAATTCACCGACATAGACCCGGCTGAGAGAAAAGAGAAACTCCAACAGTTTGCCCAACAGAACCTACAGGACTGGCTTACCTGGTATAAGGCAGGGTACCTGCATACTTCACTTACGGCATTGACACATGGGGTGCAGATAAACAGACAATGGAATTGGATGGTTGATCCTATAGGTGACATATCGGATATTAAAGGCAACATGGAGTATTCTAACATGCGGCGCAGCGGCCTGGCAGACTATGAACATGTAGTGAAGATCGATGAGAATACTTTCCGCTACTACCAGATGGGAGAAGCTATTTCGGAATTCATTATGGCTCTGACTTATGCGGGAATAAAGAACGGCTTATTGCCGGATGCCACTGACACTGAGGCCATGGAGGAATTAATAACGAGCAGTATAAAGTTTTTGCTTGGAGGACTGGGCCTGCCGGATATGACCGGCCAAATGGGGACCTCTATCAAAGATTATCTTCAGTCATTTATGCTCGATCTGCCGACAAATTTTCTTTGGTCGTCTACAGAAGGGCCAATGAGACAGAAGAGCACATTAGACAGTCTTGTCCATGTAGTTCGTATCATCATGGGCGAAGTTGTAAAAAGCGAGCATCTTACTACGCAAAATACACAAGGGTCCTTCTATGAAGGAGTGGAAGGACTAGAAAAACCGATGGGCGCCATTGCAGATTCGGCGAATAACATCATCGTCTGCACTAAGAAAGCAGTCATTAAATACTCCCCAGAAGAAGTTGAAATAGCTCGCATAGAGGGGGAGGAAGATATAGTTGCAGTGGCAACGGACAGCATGAATAACATCATAGTGCACTTTAGTACGACGGTTGCCAAATACTCGAGCGAAGGGACATTCCTTGAATACATAGGCGATAGAGCGCAGCCGCAAGCCATAGCAGTCGATAGCCGCGATAATATATTGAGGCTGGATTACGGCACTATTGTCAAATATCCCTATGGCGGCGGCGACCCCATACCTATAGGCGAAGGAGGGGCGTATTCTTTTATTCTGGACGGCGATGACAATGTAATAGTCAGATATTCCAACAAAGTTGTAAAATACAATTCACAAGGCGGTTCCCCAATAGAGATGATCGGGCCTGGCTCGCCGATGGATATGACCATTGATAATGATAATAATGTGATTGTAAGATACCTGGATACAGTCGTCAAATATTCGCCTGACGGAGGTGAGGTAACCAGGATGATTAGCGGCGTCTCCATTAACTCTGTAGCCACAGACTCGAATAACGATATCATTGTACGATATGATGAAGGCTTTGTGAAATATTCGCCTACCGGGGAAGAGCTCTTCAGAAAAGACACACTCGACGGCCTTTATTCTATGCAGACGGACAATGTTGGCAATATCGTCGCGTTATACAAATATGCAACTATCGTCTATTCGTCTCTGGGAGAAGAGATTGCCCGCATAGAAGGTCCAAGCCATCCTCTCTTGATCAGTTTCGATAGGCAGAATAATATCATCATAACATACGAACGCGCCGTCTTGAAATACAAAGGTGCATCAGCGCAAGGTGTTACTACCACCCCCGCATCATGGTCGAGCGACCCGGCAGGCAACACCGAAGGTCTGGGGCAGGGGGTATATGTAGGCGGGACAAAGCTTGATCTCGAAAACATCGAAGACGTTGTGACATTCAATGCGCCCACTACATTGGAACACGTCAATTACCGGGCCCAGATCGATTCGATCTTTGCGGACCCTGATTATAGAGATGTACTAAAGGCAGCGTTTGCTGCCGCAGTAGAAGAGGGTTATGACACCACGAAGGTACTCTTACTCGTGGAAGCCGACAACATAATCGATAGCAATAAGAACGCCCACCTCGCAGGCGACTGCGTATCAAACGGCCTGGTGGCGGTAAAGAAGGGCATAAAGGCTATAGTAGAAGAGCTGGAAGGAGAGATTCCGGGTTCGGGGAAGATTTTATTGCAGATTCTAATAGAGCATGAGCTGAGACATGAAGGTACGGGAGAGACCGGCGATGAGGCGGAGTCAAGATTCATGTTGGCGGATGCAAGACGGTTTGCGGCACTATGCGCAGAGAAGGGGGCAGATGCGATTGCCGTGGCAAACCATCTTAAGGATAAAGGATTCGTCTCGGAAGAGTTTGTAAATTCGGTCAGCTCGGTTGTGAATAATACCGACAGCATGGGCACGGTTACGGAGCTCGATATGCTGGGAAGGGTGAAGAGTGTAGTCGACAGAAACGGAAATGTGCTAGAGGAATATACATATGACGGTAATTCCGAGGTAATCGATAGAGTGAAGCTACTCAACATTGAGACGGGCAAATATATTGAGCTTGTGAGAGATGCGGGATTGGATACCCCCAACGGTTTCTGGTATGGCATATACGGAGAAGGCATGGAGCCGCAACTTGGCGAGAGACCTTTTATTAGTTTCGCCATGTCAGGCGGAAGGTGCATGATAGGCAATATCAATATGTACACTTTTCGGGGTGAAGGGCTCGATACTACGGTTCTAAATTGGGTTGCGACACACGCTTCAAGGAATAGCGTCTCTCAAATTGTTACAACGAGCACCACTTCCTATGCATTACTGCACGTGTTGAGATCGGTATTGGGAGAACCTTTAGCGATAATGGGAGGCCAACCCAATCCATTGCCTCTTGATGATAACATATATAAGCGTCTCGGCCGCCTTACCGTAATGGCAGACGACGGTTCGGAATTTTGGCTGTCCCTGGAGATGGGTTTTGTGCATGCGTCATCGAACCGGGAGTGGGAAGACAAGTCGTTTAAAGTGGATGGCGACGGGAATGCGTACATAAACAACGAAAGAGTGGGAAAACTTGTAGGGTTTTCGACTACGGTAGCCGTTGAAGGGGCGCCGGATGCATTTCGTGCTCTAAAGAATCCGTCAGGTTCCATAATCCAGTATAGGACAGGAAGCGGCCAGTACAGGAGAAAGGTTTATACGGACGGGACTCATATAGATTTTGTATATGAGGGCGGTGTCATAAAAGCTGTCACAGGCAGCGTACCTGCGCTGATGAATGGCGCTACCGACGATGAGATGACGGAGATTCGTGCGCTGGCTATAGAAGCGCTAAAAAAACTTGACACGCCGGAAGCGGACGAAGCCCTTATAATCGTAATCAGCGGCAATGTCAATATGGGTTTTGAACCGTACACGGTCATAGACTATGACAGAGACGGCCGCCATCGCGATGACATAGAGGTGAGATTCGCGAAATATTTCGATGAAGGGAATCCGGGGTATTTGAGTATCTTCGGAAATTACCAAGAGTTCTCTGCCGCAGTCAGCGTCTTCTTGGACGAGAACGACCGCACAAATTGGCTTGAGAAAGAAGGCAGAGACAGCGTGCTTCAGGATTTATTTGACCGGCATAAAGGCGTATTAACTTTAGATCCTGAAGGAGTGGCAAGGGCGAAGATCGAATTCTTCGATGACCTGATGTGGATAGTCGAACTTGCGCGTAGCATACAGCTGTCACTCTCCAATGAGGTCTATCCCGCGCTTGTCCAAGGGGGCATGCAAGACCTTATGAGATATAAAGTGGGTTTTACGTATGATACTTCCAGTGACCACGCGTTATATTTTGAGGGGGATATTCTCTTTGTCAATCTATATGTTTATAACGAAGGGTCAAGGAGTCAGGTCATCAGTTGCCTCAGATACAACATACTATTTCATCTTATCGAGCGGTATCTGAATGACAATCCCGATTCTTTAGCTAGATTACAGAATCCGTACGGCACTAAGATAGAGGATGCGTATCTGAAGGGTATTGAATTTGAACGGGGTACCTTGAGTGTCTTGAGGCAGCGGGACGCGGATCGAGTAGAGGGGCTTCTTATCAAGATAGTATCGGAATGGACGGCGTACATACTGTCACATGGTGCAATAATAAGAGAGTCGGGCGTGAAATGGTGGCTAAAGGACGCCAGGGACCGTCTATTGCAACTCAGTTCCGAAGATGCCGTTATGGAAATAGCGGCTGCCTTTGCCATCGCAGAAGTCGCTGAATATCAAGATAAAGAGGGTTATCTCGTCGAGCTCTACAACCATTTAGGCGCGGGCGATCATTGGTATTTCAACACACTGAAGGAGAGATTCGCCTCTTACATAAGCGCAATTGAGCTGAAGAACGATTTCAGATTTACCCCTCTCTTCGAACAGGATTTTGACAACGCCAACCCTGCGGCATCGGGCGAACAATTTTATTACTCCATGACAGGAGACGCCATGATGGTGTGGAATGAAGACAGAGATGAGATAGATGCCAGAAGAGCGCAGGCCGAAGCAACGCATAATTTCTATTACCATGTTCAAAACGTCCCCTCTGTCGTTAATAAAGCGGTCGATAAGTTCAAAAGCGACAACGCCTGGTGCAGGGACGTGATGGAGAAGACGCTTGCTCTCAAAGGTTCATCAGATCCGGCGATGAGGGCGGCAGACATCTTATATGAGGACGCGGAATACAATCACGGCCGCTTCGACAATGTCAAGCTTGAGGGAGCTGAAGAGAAGATCCCATTTATGACCGATGCGGAAGTTGTGCAGGAGATCGAGCGTGCATTTGAGAGGTACGGCCACGCAGCACCACTCGCTTTCTTCTTTAAATATATGCCGGGCGGGCTATGCATGTTCAGGATAGGACCTGCGAACGAGATGGGATTGATTAAATATACATTGAGGGGCATGATACAGAAGAAGGTGGCGGATGACGGTAGGATAAGCTACGAGATAGGTTTTCAGGGCCATGATATCTCTGAGGGGTCCCGCGATCCCATAAGATTTATGCAGCAGCATGGGTGGCAGTCGCCTGAGAATAGCGACACTCCTGAATATAGCTCTGCGGATCTGGAAGCCGTCATGCTTACAGAGATAACAAAGGCCTGCCGATTCTTTATAGGTGGCGGACTTCCGGAAGACACAATAACAAACGTCCTATATCGCGACAAATACGGTAAGACGCAGTCAAAAGGAAGAAGGTCTCTGCTTTCATATGCCTTTACCGGAATCAATACCGCATATCTATATCCCTCTCCGCATACCAATCCCGATTATGTACCACAGAACACCATAACCATTTTGGGAGAGACGCTCTCGCTCTATAGTTATTTGAAGGTAAAAGAGACAAAGGGCGCCGAGATTAGCGCTGAGGAGAAAGCTTTCCTGAGAACGGTGGAGGGTTCGCATATATTCGTAGAGATTCTCGATCTCTTCCCATTGGAGAATAAAGAGATATACGCAAGCCTCTTAGGGGAAATGCTTTATAATGCCGGGAGTAGTGCAGAAGCAATCCGGATGATAGAGCGGCTTCGTTCGCTCAACTGCCCGGAGGCATGCCAGATTTTATTCGACTATGCAGAGTCGCTACCTTTAACCGGAGGAGGACCTTTCGGGGCCCAATTCGTATATAACAATATCAACTTACAGCTTGCCTTCACACTGGATTTAGTGGATGCTTCGGAGTTCGAAGGCCAGACTATCTTCGTCAGAGGCCAGGGGCTCTTCGACAAATTGGCGGCGGGGGCATACAGGAACATGCAGAGCGTAAGATTTTCGGGAGGGTGCGAGGTCATTAACGGCGACAACCCTCTCAATATCGTATCGCGTCAGGTCTTCGATTTCAGCGTTGAACAAGTCGGAGATTCTCTTGTTACTGTAAGGGCGCGTGACGGCCAGCCTATTGTAGAGCGTCTCGATGTAAGAGATATCCAGGATGGCTCCGATATCCAGGTTGTGGAGCTGGGTTCGGATACCTATATCGTCGCGCAAGATGATGAAGGCATGGTCCACATATGGAATGCGGCCGGCGACAAAATTATCAAACGGTTAGATGCATATAATGTCATTGAAGGATTTGAGCCGGCAATAACATCCATAGTATTGGGAGATATCGAGTGCCTTTTCTTTATAGGGGAGAGTCAAGATATAAGATTGATCGCGCTTGATTCCTTACAGAGACTCCGATTCCATCTGCAGGAGCTCAAAAATAATCCAATGACGTCGACTAAGGACATAGATGCGGTGCTGGATTTTCTGGAGAGAGTGGACTCGAGCACCGATCAGTCATTGATAGCCGAGATAGTCGGCACGTTGAATATTTTAGGCGATAGGGCTACATACATTAACTGCGGCGTGAGGTATGTGGATGGAAGAGTTTTGGATGTTGTGACTGATATAGTTTCTTTCGCAAAGACGACAAACATACTCCTTGGTGCGAATTTTAAATTTGGCTTTACCCTGGCAGACAATGAGATAGATACAAAATTAGGATATTTTCTCGAAGGCGAAAAGCGCCGTTATAATTGGGCATTTTGTTCGAGCCCGGAATATTATTATAAAGAATATGCGGGCGGGACGAGAGTTTATTATGACAAGGCGACGCTTGATCTTGTGAAGATCGTCAATGAAACTGAGGGCCTCACCTTTGAACCCCAGAATCCGGATATGGTAAATCTAGAGCCCGCGGAGGCGGAGGCGCTCCATATGATTATGAGTAAGACACCATGGGGTATAGAGCAATCCTTTGTCAAGGGAAGCGCAACATACACGGTCAGAATAATAGGATTCGGCATACAGGTTATAAAGGAAGACGCCTCCGGCATAGTCGAGAGACGGAACTACACAAGTGAACATGGGTATCAGGCAGTCGCCTCCGCATCCTGGTCCATTGACGAGAGGGCTCAGGCGCTCGGCCTTAACAAGGGGGTTTACAAAGACGGCAGCCCCGTAAAGATAGAAAGCATTATAGAAGGCGCGCCCGGCTTCATGCCGCTGGAGATACCCGAAGTCGGAACTACGGTTACGATCGAGGAAGCAGGAGAAGATTCTATACTCAATGACTCAAGCTTCAGGGCGGCTCTTGCCGGGGCATTGGCCGAGGCAGAGAGCGACGGACTAACCATAGATTCCCGCTTGGTATTCGCAGAGGCAGATGCTATTATAGATGAAGAAGGCGACGCCCACCTTGCCGGTGACTGCAGCAAGAACAGTGTCATATTCCTTTCTAAGAATTTGAAAAATGCCATAGGAAATCTTGCCCCAAAACAAGCCATAATATTTATCCAAATCCTCATAGAGCATGAACTGAGGCACGAAAGGACCGGAAAAGGAAACGAGGCCGAAGATGATTTCCTTGAGATAGACGCGGGACGGTTCGTCGATCTATGCGAATCGGACGGAGTCAACCCACAGGACATGATGGCGCAGCTGATCAGTAACGGCCTCGCCACGGCAGAGTTTAAACTCGCCGTCCAGGCGGAGCTCGAGAGGAGGACACACCCTGGCTTGGAGATAAAGGTAGACCCGGTTACGAAGAGGATCGACGAATATGAGGGCAACATGCTGAAGAGGTCTATGGACGCGGACGGACTGGTGTGGGAGGAATATGAGTATGCTGGCGAAGGATACTTGTTGTCCGTAAGCCTATACAATCCCTTCCTTGGCAGAAAAGTCAAAGCCACATGTATTATGGGCCTTAACGTATCGGTAACAGTCGAAGGTATGGACGGTGTTATCGGCAATGTATTTGCCGGAGTAGAAGATGGCGATACGATAACCATATCGGATGTAACGATATATGACGACGGTAATAAAGGCAATGATATCATGAAGACGGTTTTGCGCTGGTTAGCGTTAAAGGCGCATAGAGAAGGCAAAGACCTTAAAGCCGACCCAGTAGTCAACCCGAGAATGGCGCGCATAATGAGCGAACTGCTCAAATGGGAACAGCTTGAACTTGAGAAGAACGGTATCCCCGTTGAAAAACTTGATGAAACAAATCTTGATAAGGTAATCCTTGACGGCACGTATGAAATAGAAGAGGCAAGCAATGATGTTGTTTTAACGGTTGAAGACGGCAAGATCACCCGGCAAGATCTGCCGAACGGGTATAAGGCGCGTATAGAGAATGGCTATATAATTATTACGGATAATACCAGCCAGCCGGTAGACTGTTGGTATGTCACGGGTCATTCAAACTGGTTCGGTCCTGTCAACGCCGCTCGCATCGTAGCGGACCAGGCGATGGAAAATAGGGTGCGGGAGGCCGCGAGCGAGACGGGGGTAGATCCACAAAATATCCCGAAAGAGATACTCGATACGGCAAGAAAGTTCGACAACACCAGGATCGAAGTGACTTCATACGGACTCGTCAATCTTTACGTCTATGATGAAGCGGGTGACCTGATTAAGACCTATACATATGAACCGTATATCAAGGGTTTTGAGAACTCCGAGATCTCATTCACGGATTCTACCAATCACGATTCTTGCTATTATTGGGTAAAGGATAACGTCGATTCGGGTAGGTGGGATAACGATTACGTGCTATTGAACCTCGACTTCCACTCGGATGATACAAACGGCAACGCGAACGTCGACCTCGGCAACTGGGCCGGCCATACGAAAGAGGAGGGCTATGTCGGAGAATACTGGTGGATCTATACGACTACGACTTTAACCGATACGCAGTATGCTGACCACAAAACGAACAACCTGAACAGCCTCTGGAATACGGACAAGCCGGTCATCGTGACGATAGACCTCGATTATATAATATCGCACTATCACGGAAACCCAAGCTATGAATACATCGACAGGCAGGCGAAGGCGATAGTCGACGCTTTAATCTGGAAGGGATACAATATAAAGGGCGTAAATTTCACAAGGTCACCCCATTTTATAGTTGAGCGTCTCGAGCAGTATACTCTAATGCGCCTTAAGAGCGAATTCGAGCGCATATTTGGCAAATCGAATACCGGGATGCGTCTGAGATCCATAACATACGGTGACATAGATTATTTTTCACTCGACATGGACAATATGGGCGATGAGGTTCTATATCTGGGGTCATTCGGCAGACCGGTTCTGCGCGCAGGCGAGGGGGTCGACGTGACCCCGAGAGTTACGGAGGACGACATACCTTTACTTAAGCATGCTTTAGAAGAGGACAATCCGAGTATAAAGAGCCTGGCTTGTGAAGAGCTCGGCCGGATCGGCACGAGAAGAGCGGCGTGGGCGCTTCTTGATTATATTGCCGTCGAGACAGATTCAGCGTTGCTAAAGGCAGCATCTGATACCCTGCATACCATGGGCCTCGCGTCGAGAACGGCCCTTCCTCTGGAGGAAGGCATCTTTGAAATACCACACGTTGCGATGGATAGGATTACTTTGGCTCTCGATCCCGCGGGTAGAAGCGGATTGCGAGAGTACACTTTGGGCAATGGCATTGTGCTCCACACAGCCGAAGCCAGCTATTCCGAAAAGGCCGAGGGGATGTACCACGCCTCCAATAGGACCGTCTTTACGGAGGACTGGGACGGAAACAGCGAAACCTTTACAGGCGATACGGCAGCTGTTTTGACTGGGATAGCGTCGAAAGGCGAAGTGAGTATTTTTCTTTCCCGCGGCAGCGAAGAAATGACGCTTGAGGTCTTTGAGTCGCTGAGACAGCTCTTTGAAATCCCCGAGGAGTGCGTCAACGCTTATACAAATATGCAGATGAGGCAAGCATATATACTGGACGAGATGCTCGCGAAGCTCGCTGTTTGGGAAAACTTATGGGAAGAAGGACTGCTGAGCGAAGGTAATAAATTCAAAGTTACGCAACTTCAACGGATAGGCATCCTTGGTCAGAGGGACCTCACTTTCAGACACAGTTCCAATATAGGCAGTTTCGAGAGTTTGCGCGAAAGGATCTTCAATGTCCATGAGATGCATGCCGAGCCGATCCTCGGCCCGATTTCAAATGACGATGCGGCAGAAGTTTTATCTTTTGACGAGACCCTGGAGAGGGCCTGCAATTATATGGATGGACTATACGAGAGCCACGGCATCGAATATTTCAGGAACTCAATCGGCTCATCTTTCTATCTATTGAATCCCGAAGGGGTCCCGGAGGTCATAAAGATTTTTAAGGCGTTATCCAACACTGCCCAGCGCTACGAATTCTTTGTAAAACCGTACAGGCTGGCCAAGGAGAGGCTCGGCGGGCTTGTTGCCGATATGGTACCTATACGCTTTACTGAGGACGGCAGGATGGAGGAGTGTTCTATCGAAGAGGCGCATGGGTATATACAGAAGAAGATGACAGATATATTGGCGAGGCTTCATACATTGATGAGCGACGGCAGCCCTACCGCTATTGCCGAGGCGAAATCCATGCTAGATAAAGTGGTGAATGTATATCGTGATATCTTAAGAAGAGGCGTTATCGACACGGACTTCGGCGGATTTTTGTCCCACTTCAGAATCAACGAGGCCGGCAATGTATTCCTTACGGATATAAGCCATCTGAAGGACTCCTTTACCGCCGAAGCGGACCTCACAAATGAGGTCTATTTAAGCATATCAAATAGACTTGTTAAAAACCTGCTTTCAGATATGAAGTTGGAATACGGCGCTTCAGGCGAGGAGTTATACAATTATTTCTTCGGAGGCGACGGCAACGATGGACTAGCCTCCAGGATAGACCTCGAGGAAGTCCTACCGAAGGACCGAACCGAGGCCAACGGCCGCGCGCAGGCCATGCCGGACTGGCATCCCCAACTGGTCACGATGGGGCCGATGTCCAGGGAAGAGGTTTTGAGAGGTTTGTTTTCTATAGAGAACCGCGCAACGACACCCGGCGGAAAAGGCTGGACATGGACGCACATGTGGTCGCGGGAAGATGCGTCCTGCTGCGATGTATACAGAGTGGAATATAGGTACAACGACGGAGACAGCGAACCCGCTTATGTCAAATATATTCATATTCCGCTGTTGACCGAAATGAGCGACCGCGTTCTCGGCAGATTCGGAAAGTATTTTGTTAATACTACAAAGATCAGCAATTTCACTTATATCGATTGGAGTGGCCAGGAGAGGACAGCTCCTGCAGTGTACGTTCAGGATGAGATTCAACCGTTACTCGACAGCACAGTCGTTGAGACCCTTGCCGGCCCGAAGAGGTTTCCTACCGGCGGATTATTCGTTGAGTTGGACAAGACCGACAAGGAAAGGGCGAAGGCCGTCATCGATGATTATATTACAATGCTCGAGGATATGTTCAGATGCGGGATATGCGACGAAGACGCGACCCTCATAAATGTCGGCATGCTCCCGGACGGCACGCTTCGTTATTTCGACCACGGATTTTTTATAGAGTCTTTTTCCGATGAATCGATCGAAGGCATACGCGCAAGGAACATAAACTGCATGAGGAGTATGGAAATTTCTCAAGAGGTTATAGATCATTTTATTCAAAGATTTGATGAGAGTATCAATTTCAATAGAGTCTTTAACGAGCTGTGGGGGAAAGGGGAAGCGCAAGAGACCCCGCCCTCTTGCGACGACATTTTGGAAGGGCGTACGCAGGCGGAAGTGGAAAGCGGCAACCAGACGGATACCGATGATATAGCTGAAGATTACACGACCTTTACTGCATAGATGGGACGTTTATCTTTCGCGAAACACATTATGAATCAATAAGTTACAAACAATTTTTTTAAAACCAGCACCCTTGATTTTTCTGAAATTTGTGGTATGCTTATTATAATAGTTTTAGGAATATAGAATTTATTTTATATGTTTGGGGCAGAGGAGTGAAAGAATTCAGGAGGGGGTCCTGAAAAGCGGTATTTACATATTGCCATTCCACTGCCCCTCCTTTTCATATCCAGTTTTATGTCCCGCCTTTTAGAGATACCCTCGGACAGCAAAATTTTAATTTTTACCTTTTCCTGATGTAAATTTGTGGTATACTTGTATAAATACAAATTAGGATGTAATATATGAAAGATAAGATAATCACCTACTTAATCTGTTCAATTATATCTTTCGGGATTCTCCCCGTCTTAGTTACCTGCGCGGAAGAGGTCGATAATCAGGTCGAGATAGTCAAGCTTTATGACGAGGCAGAGAACCTCGCCGGGCAGGGCCGCTATACCGAAGCCATATCTAAGTATGATCAGGCCATAGCGCTGGTCGAGGATGTCGACATCCGCACCTTCATCGAAAATGTAAGGGATGAGATAAAGTCCAAGAACGAGGTGGAAAGCAGGATCGAAGAGGCGCGCGCCAGCGAAAGAAGAAAAGAAGAGATGGAGTATGCCGAGAGGCTTAAGGCGGAGGAGTTCGCAAAGAAGAAGGTTGATGAGGAAGCGGAGCAAATCAGGTTAAAGGAAGAGAAGGAGAAAGCAAGAGAAGAGAAACGCCAGGAAGAGTTGAGGCAAGAGGCGCTGGTTAAAGCGCAGGAAGAGGAGTGGAAGCGCCAGAGGGACATGGTCGAAGCCGCTCAAGTAGAGAGAGATAAACTTGAGATAGCGAGGCTGATGGATGAGTCCGACAAGTTTGAGGATGAGATACGGGCGACGCTCGATCCGTCACATAAAAAGAGAGAGCTCGAAAAGCAGAAAGAGGCCGAGGAGAAGAAGGGCGAGCACGAAGAAGCCAGGGCAAAACTGGATGAGGAGAAACAGAGTGGGAAGGAAGAGCTGCGCGAAAAGATTAAAGAACTTTTAGCGAAGAAGCGCTCCGAGGCCGAGATGATGGCTCTGGAAGAAGATGTCAAGGACGACAAGCGGCTTGCATTAAAGCAACAGATAGAGCAGCAGAAGCAGCAGGATGAAGAGAAGAGAAAAGAGTTGATTAAAAAACTGCAGCAAGTCATAAGGAAGAGGATGGAAGAGAAGAGGATAGCTCAGCTCAACAAGGATCCGGATACCCTGAAGGACACCGAGAAGGCGATGGATACGCTCGATGAATTCAAGAAGAAGCTCGAAGCCCTGGAAGATATATTATGAAGAAGATATTCAACAACATATCAGAGACGATAGGAAATACGCCCTTAGTCCGTTTACAGAAGATTTCGAGAGGACTGGAGGCGGAGATCCTCGCGAAACTTGAATCGTTCAATCCGTGCGGCAGTATAAAGGACCGCATAGCCCTTGCCATGATAGAGGACGGCGAAAAGGCAGGCCTTATCAAGAAGGGGGCTACGATAGTGGAGCCGACGAGCGGCAACACGGGCATCGGCTTGGCTTTTATATGCGCGGTGCGCGATTATAATCTCATATTGACCATGCCGGACAATATGAGTTTAGAGAGGCGTAAGTTACTTTCGGGTTTGGGGGCGAAGATAATTCTCACGCCTGCCTCGGAGGGCATGAATGGCGCGGCAGCTAAGGCGGAGGAGATAGCGTCTAAGACACCAAATTCTTATATGCCGAACCAGTTCAAGAATCCCGCAAATCCGGGCATTCACAAAATTACGACAGCGGAAGAGATTTGGAAAGATACAGGCGGCAAGATCGACATATTCGTAGCAGGAGTAGGGACGGGAGGCACCGTAAGCGGCGTCGGAGAGGCATTGAAGCAGAAGAAGCAAGATATATACGTTGTTGCGGTCGAGCCTTCCGATTCACCCGTTCTTTCCGGAGGCAAAGCGGGTCCGCACAAGATTCAGGGGATCGGCGCCGGTTTTATTCCTCAGGCGCTCAAGAGAGATGTGATAGACGAGGTAGTCACCGCCAGATATGACCAGGCAGAGGATTTCACGCGGCTGCTAGCCAAGGAAGAAGGAATACTGGCCGGCATATCAAGTGGCGCGGCGTTATACGCAGCCCACCATGTGGCAAGACGGAAAGATAGTAAAGGCAAGATGATCGTAGTGGTGCTTCCGGATACAGGAGAGAGGTACCTCTCGACGGATATATTTAAGATGTAGTTTCTGCTTGAAATTTGCTAATAGAAGGAGAATTACGAAAATGGCAAAGACCATAAAGGAAATCAACGATAAGATAAAAAAAGGCAATGTCGTGGTAGCCACGGCCGATGAGATTATCGACATGGTCGGTAAAAAGGGCATTAAAGAGACTTCGAAACACGTCGACGTGGTGACAACAGGCACCTTCGGCCCTATGTGCTCGAGCGGGATGTATTTCAATATAGGCCACAGCAAGCCTAAAATAAAACTCGGCGGGGGAAAAGTCACGCTTAACGATGTCCCCGCATATACGGGTTTTGCCGCCGTTGATCTCTTCCTGGGCGCCGCCGCCATTCCCGATGCCGACCCGCGCAATCAGATATACCCCGGAGAATTCAAATATGGCGGGGCGCATGTCATCGAGAACCTGGTCTCGGGTAAAGACGTCAAGCTTCAAGCCACGGCTTACGGAACGGATTGCTATCCGAGAAAAAAACTCAATACGCTGATAAAGTTGAAAGATATAAACGAAGCGGTATTGCTTAACATCAGAAACTGCTACCAGAATTATAATGTTGCGGTCAATCTTTCAGCAAAGACCATCTATACGTACATGGGAGTGCTCAAGCCCAATTTGGGAAACGCAAATTATTGCAGCGCGGGCCAGCTCTCCCCGCTCTTAAACGACCCGTATTATAAGACGATCGGGATCGGGACCAAGATTTTTCTCGGCGGAGGGGAAGGGTATGTCTTCTGGCAGGGGACGCAGCACAGCCCGTGCGTTACCCGCAAGCCTTCAGGCGTACCGCAGGCCCCGGCCGGCACATTGGGTGTCTTTGGAGATCTCAAGAAGATGTCTCCCAAATGGCTCGTCGGTTCTTCATTTTTGGGATACGGCGTGACGTTGACGGTCGGCATAGGGGTGCCCATTCCTGTTCTGAACGAGGAGATCCTCGGCTACACAGCGGTAAAGGACGAGGATATTTATACTCAGGTCGTAGATTACTCCGATGCGTATCCTAACGGTAAACAGGAAAACTTGGGTGAGATCAACTATAAACAGCTCAAGAGCGGAACTATAAAAGTGAAAGGCAAGAACGTTCCTACCGCTTCACTTTCCAGCTATAGCAAGGCAATAGAGATTGCGGATACGTTGAAGAAGTGGATTAAGGAGAAGAAATTCTATCTTTCCGAGAACGTGCAACCCCTTCCCGGCGCGAATTCAGGCGTCAAGTGTAAACCGCTCATGGAGCGCTCTTTTAAGTAGAAGTTGATGAGGTAGTTTTGGCTCTAGTCATGTCATTGCTAGCGAAGCGAAGCAATCTCATCAATATTTTGGACGGGTTTCCGCACGGAACCGGAACAGGTCTGCGCTGATCCGCAGAGCTGTTACGAAATTTTACCTTTAGGATTATTATGAATGAAACCGGAACCGTAGAATCTGTCAAAGATGGAGAGGTATTGGTGAGGCTTAAGCGGCACGGGGCGTGCCTGGGATGCAGGGCTTGCTCTCTATCTTCCGCGGGAGATATGATGGTAAAGGCTAGGAGTCTCGGCATTGTAAATCCCGGTGATCAGGTAACGGTAAAGATCGAGACGGCTAAAGTCATAAAGGCGATAGTTCTCATATATCTTTTTCCCGCCTTATCTTTTATTCTGGGAATTGTAATCGGTTTTTATACATTGCCGCTTATGGGGGTAGTAAGAAACATAGAATTGATTTCACTTGCAATCGGCTTGGCCTTTATAATCTTTGCGTATTCGATAGCGAGGATATACGGGTCGAGAAGAGGCAAGGAGTATCAAGCCGAGGTCAAGAGCGTAAGCAAATAATATCAAAACAGCACTCTTTTTAAGAGCGGAGAAAGCTCTTTCCGGAGTTGGCGGCGCATTGATGATTATCCTGGGCGTTATGTTGCTCGGGCTTCGACGGCTTGATGAAGGCGATACTTGTTTGGTGGAATCTTAAGTTATAGACGGAGGTGAAAGATGAAACGAGCGCTTATTTTCTTGCTTTTGGTGGCGATATCCCTGGCCTTTATTTGTGAAATGGTAGATAGAAAAGCGGGGGCCCAAGAGACCATAGACAACGACATAGAAAAGATTCTTGATAATCAAAAGCAGATTTTGAAGAGGATCGACGATCTGGACAATAAACTAGATGTTATAAAGATGAGGATCAGGATGTAATGGGCGAATCGAACACGGTTTCTCTTGCCGTAGCCTTCGGCGCGGGCGTTCTATCATTTCTTTCTCCTTGTATACTTCCGCTCATACCGGCTTATATATCCTATATTACGGGTATTTCCTTCGATGAATTAAGAGAGAGCCACAACAAGAGCGTGCAGAGAAGGACGCTTGTACATTCACTTTTCTTTGTGGCAGGTTTCACTTTGGTGTTTGTCGTTCTCGGCGCTTCGGCTTCATACCTCGGTAGACTCCTTGCTTCTCACCGTCTCCTGATAAGCAGAATAGGAGGGGCGGTCGTTATCATATTCGGACTTTATATAATGGATGTTTTCAAATTCTCCTTTTTCGGAAAAGAGAAACGTCTTCATGTGAAGGGACAAAGAGGTTCGAAGCTGGGAGCGATGTTGCTTGGAATAACGTTTGCCTCGGCATGGACACCATGCGTAGGCCCTATACTCGGCTCCATCCTACTCCTTGCCGGTACAAGAGAGAGCATGCTTGAGGGAGTAGGACTTTTAACAGTCTATTCTTTAGGCATAGCGATACCGTTTATCGGGGCATCCCTGCTTATCAATTCCTTTTTAGCATATTTTACAAAGATAAAGAGACATCTCAGGGTAGTCAGGCTCATTTGCGGCCTTCTGCTTATATTTGTCGGGATAATGCTTATAAGAGGCCGTTTTATGTTTTAATATGATAGGGATAGCGCCTATTTTTTGGCCAACATTAAAAAATAGGCATTTTTCCTCTTGGGACTGATAGGCCCTTGAAATCAGGTTGTTTTATGGTATAATAATAACACTTAATCTTTATAACGGCGATGGAGACATAGATGTCCGGAAGAGCAATATTCTTTTGTTTTCTATTATGCTGCTTAACGGTGGTTGTCGGCTGCGGGGAACCCCTCAAGGATGCTTCTGATAAAGCCGAGAGTTTTACGTTGGAGGACATAAACGGTCAGACCGTACGTCTTTCCGACTATAGAAATCATGTTATTATTTTGAATTTCTTTGCGACATGGTGTCCGCCCTGCAGAGCCGAGATACCGGATTTCGTTGAGCTTGTTAATGATTACGCGGGCAAAAGATTTGTGATATTGGGCGTCGTCCTGGATACGGAGAGCCTGGACAGGATAAAGAGCTTTGCGGCGTCTATGAGAATAAATTACCCTGTTCTGATAGATGACGGCGTAGTATCTGCGGCTTATGGGCCCATCTCCAGTATCCCGACGACATTCATAATTGACAAGCAGGGTAATATTGTCCAGAAGATAATAGGCTCGAGAAGCAAAAGTCAATTTCTGGAGTTGGTAGAACCTCTGTTGTAGTATTGCAATGAGTAAGCGAGCAGTCTATTCATTTCCAACTATAGAAAGGAAGATAAGGGATGAAGGATAAAGTTGAAAAAGTACTGAGTTCCATCAGAGTGGGCCTGCAGGCCGACGGAGGTGACGTGGAACTCGTGGATGTTACGGGAGACGGTGTCGTTAAGGTGCGCCTTAAAGGGGCTTGCGCCGGTTGTCCCATGAGCCAGATGACACTGACCAATTATGTCGAGAGGATAGTCAAGGAGAAGGTGCCTTCGGTAAAGAAGGTGGAGGCAGTTTTATAAAGATTTAATTTTTTGCCCTGTAGAACATTGAGGGGACGGGATGATAACGACAAAGCAAAAAGAAAGGTCGGAAATTTTAAAAAGTCTCGAGGGACAGTGTAAGGTCTTTATCGTAGGGTGCGGCGAATGCGCCACCGCCTGCAAGACAGGCGGCGAGGAGGAAGTCAAGGAGATGAAGGCTTTCCTCGAAGCTAACGGTAAGGTCGTTACGGGTTTCGTCATTCCCGATGCCCCATGTGTTTCCAGCCAGACAAGAACGGCACTGGGCAAAAATAAGAAGATCGTGAAGGAATCCGATGCGATTTTAGTTATGGCATGCGGATTGGGAGCACAATGCCTTAAAGAGAATCTGAAAGAAGATAAGGCCGTACATGTTTCGAATGACACTCTCTTTATAGGCGAGATTGATAGAGAAGGCAATTTTCTGGAAAGATGCAGCGCATGCGGCGAATGTATTCTCGAACTGACGGGCGGTATTTGTCCCGTCACACGTTGTTCAAAGGGACTTATGAACGGTCCTTGCGGAGGAATGGATAAAGGCAAATGCGAGGTCGATAGAACGCTCGACTGCGCGTGGGCTTTAATATATAATCAACTGAAAGAAAAAGGCACGCTATATCTACTGAAGAGATATATCCCTCCGAAAGACTATTCTAAGATGCAGAAGCCGCGTAGCAGAATTATGAAGAAGGCCGTTTAGAGGCCTTTCGATCTTCCTGAAATTAACGCTATCCTATCAAATTCAGAGTTCCTAATTACGTATCAGGCTTTCTTGGATATTATTAGCCATGAAGAGTATATATTTGGACAACAATGCCACGACTCCTCTTGACCCAGTGGTTTTGGAGTCGATGCTCGCTTATTTCAGCGACGGATTCGGTAATGCTTCGAGCCTCCACTCTTTTGGGAGAGTGGCGGAGGAGGCTGTTGACGAAGCCAGACGAAAGGTAGCGGGACTTATAGGGCCTTGCGAGCCGCAGGATATCGTATTTACGAGCGGCGGGACAGAGTCGAATAACTTTGCCATTAAAGGAGTAGCGCACGCGCTTCGGGATAAAGGCAGGCATATCATTACGAGCCGGATTGAGCATCTTGCTGTGCTGGGCGTGTGCAAGTTCCTGGAACAAGAAGGCTATAAAGTAACATATATCCCGGTAGATGAATACGGAATCATCGACTTGGGTGCGCTTAAGCAAGCTATTCGCGACGATACGATATTGATCTCCGTGATGTATGCGAACAATGAAATAGGGACTATACAGCCCGTGGAGGAGATAGCGGCAATTGCCCGAGAAGCAGGTGTCGTATTTCACAGCGATGCCGTCCAGGCACTCGGCAAGATAGATTTAGACGCGGAAAAGACGGGCGCATCCCTTTTGTCGTTATCGTCACACAAGATATACGGCCCTAAAGGGGTAGGGGCTTTGTATTTGGGTAAGGGTTCTCGCATAACACCTCTCATCCATGGCGGGCATCACGAAAAGAACCGTAGGGCAGGGACCGAGAACGTTCCGGGGATAGCCGGGTTCGGAAAAGCGTGCGACCTGGCGGGCGAACGAATGGAAGAAGATAATAAGAGATTAAGATTTCTTAGAGATAGATTGTGGGACGGAATAAAGAGAGATATTCGGGATGTTAGATTAAACGGCCATCCCGAGAAGAGATTGCCGAATACGCTGAACATCAGTATTAAGGACGTGGATGCGGAGAGCCTTTTATACAACCTGGATCTGAAAGGAATAGCCGCCTCAGGCGGTTCCGCCTGCACTTCCGGCAGCCTCGAACCTTCTCATGTCCTTAAAGCCATCGGCGTAAGCGATTCTTTTATACGAGGTTCGGCAAGGTTTTCTCTTGGGCGTAAAAATACCGAGACCGATGTCGATTTTACAATAAAGGTGTTACACGAAGTAGTCGAGAGAATAAGGGGACGTTTCGCCTCCCACTGACTCTTTGCCGTGTCGTTTGTTGCGGCGAAGCGAAACACACATTTATTATGGTCCATATTAAAAAGAAGATGTTAAGAAAGGAAGTCCTGGAGAAGTTGCACAACGTCTCGCAGGAAGATAGGCGAAGAAATGTCAAGGCGCTTAAGGATAAACTATTTTCACTTAAGCAGTTCAAAGAAGCTAAGTGTGTCATGTTTTACGTGTCCAAACATTACGAAGTTGATACTCATGAGATGATCGACGCGACAATAGCGATGGGGAAGAAAGTAGTGGTGCCGATTACTTTGAAGGAAGAGAAGACGCTGAGACCTTCGGAGTTAAAAGATAGGGAGAAAGAATTGATAAAGGGGCATTACGGCATTCATCAACCCGGTGAGGAACATATAAGGATAGTTCCTATTGAGGAAGTGGATGTCATGGTGGTGCCGGCGTTGGCGTTTGATAAAGATGGGCATCGTCTTGGTCATGGAGGAGGTTACTACGACCGATTTTTAGAGAAGGCACCGTCGAAGATATATACCGTCGGATTGGCTTTCGGTTTTCAGGTGGTCGAAGAGCTTCCCAGGCACCAGACGGATATACCCGTTGACAAAGTGCTCATCTCGTGAATATTGACCTGTTACCTCCGCTGGCGTGGCCTTATATCGACTATGAAAGGCTTATATTTGAGCAATAGGGCCGCAGGCGAGAGTTTAAAATTGTCTGTTAAGAGAGGGGGATGATTCAATTGAATAAAATAGGAGCGCTCAATTTTGCATATATTGGATTCGGCATGCTGGGGGCTACTTTTTTCTTTTTCTTCGGATATATAATACGCAAATTTGTCGCAAAGAGAAAGCTTAAATCGGCCGAAGAAAAAGCAAGAGTGATGATGGAGGAGTTGAAGAGAGAAGTTGCCAATAGGAGGAAGGAGATAGACCTTGAGGCAAAAGATCTTCTACATAAGACGAGGGTGGAATTCGAAAAAGAGTCCCGAGAAAGGAAACAAGAACTTACTGTACTTGAAAAACGCCTGATGCAGCGCGAAGAGAACCTCGAGAGGAAGGTTGATCTCCTTGACAAAAAGGAGAAGAGCATCGAATCCAGGGAATATTCGATCTCCAAGAAAGAAAAGGAGATATTGACCAAGCATAAGGAGCTCGAGAGTCTTCTTGAAGAGGAGAAGAACAAGCTGCAGCGTATATCGAACATGTCTAAGGAAGAGGCGAAGAAAATTTTATTGAGCAGGATGGAAGGCGAAATCAAGCACGAGACCAGTCTCATGGTGCAGAAATACATGGAAGAGACGAGGTCGAAGGCGGATAAAGAGGCCAGGAAGATAATAGGGATGGCTATACAAAAATGCGCCGCGGAGCATACGGTAGAGACGACGGTCAGCGTGGTCAATCTGCCTAATGACGACATGAAGGGCCGTATTATAGGAAGGGAAGGAAGAAATATCAGGGCGTTGGAGATAGCGACCGGAGTCGATGTGATAATCGACGACACTCCGGAAGCGGTCATACTTTCGGCCTTTGATATCGTAAAGAGAGAAGTGGCAAAACGCAGTCTTGAGAAACTGATAGAGGATGGGAGGATTCATCCCGGCCGAATCGAAGAGATAGTCGAAAAGACCAAAAAAGAGATCGATGAGCACATAAAGGAAGAGGGTGAAAAGGCGGCCTTTGACGTAGGGGCTCAGACTTTACATCCCGAGCTTATCAAATTACTTGGGCGGCTGAAATATAGGACGAGTTACGGCCAGAACGTCCTGCAGCATTCCAAAGAAGTCGCCTATCTCATGGGGGTGTTGGCAGGCGAGCTCAAGATGGATTCTAATCTTGCCAGGAGAATAGGGCTTTTGCACGACATAGGAAAGGCAACGACGCACGAGGTCGAAGGAACGCACGCCAATATCGGCGCGGACCTCGCTAAGAAATACGGCGAGACCGAAAGCGTCATCCACGCTATTGAAGCCCATCATCAGGATATCGAGCCTAGGACGCTTATGGCGGTTCTTATTCAGGCTGCCGACGCTATAAGCGCCACCAGACCCGGCGCGAGGCGCGAGACACTCGAATTGTATATAAAACGACTTGAGAAACTCGAGTCTATAGCCGATTCCTTCAAGGGCGTCGAGAAGTCCTTCGCCATCCAGGCCGGCAGGGAGATAAGGGTTATCGTGCAACCGGACAAGATCAGTGACGCTCAAGCAACGGCCCTTGCCAGGGACATCACCAAGAAGATAGAAGAGAGTCTGGAATACCCCGGTCAGATAAAAGTCACCGTGATTCGCGAGACGAGAGCGATAGAGTACGCAAAGTAAAAAAGATAGCGTTTAGCGGATAGCGTATAGATGGTAGTAAAAACTTCCTTTGTGGATAGGGCATGGTGAAGACAAAAACTTATAAAGATCTAATTGTCTGGAAAAAAACGTATGGATTGGTTCTAGAGACTTATAAATTCACCAAGGATTTTCCAAAATCTGAAATATATTGGGATAATTCAACGGATGAGAAGAGCAGCTATTTCTATTCCGTCGACCATAGTCTATAGTCCATAGTCCATGGACTTGTTAGAAAGGATAAAGATGAAGATATTATTCATAGGCGATATAGTGGGCTCGCCGGGAAGGGAAGCTATACGCGTCCTCGTGCCTCTGGTAAAAGACCGGGAGAAGATCGACTTAGTAGTGGCAAATTCGGAGAACGCTGCCGGCGGCAGCGGCATGACGCCGAAGATAGCGGAAGAGATCCTGGGGTACGGAGTGGACGTTCTGACATCGGGAGACCACATATGGAAGAAGAAGGAGATTGTCGGCATGCTCGACGAGGATCCCCGGATTTTAAGACCCGCGAACTATCCTGAAGGTGCTCCGGGCAAGGGGTGGGGTGTATACAGCGTAGGCGGCAAGTACAAGGTTGGCGTAGTCAATATGGTCGGGCGCGTCTTTATGGAGAGCGTTGAGTGTCCGTTCAAGGTCGGAAGAGAGATAGTCGAGAAGATAAGAAAAGAGACGCCCATAATTATCGTAGACATCCATGCGGAGGCGACTAGCGAAAAGATCGCGCTCGTTTGGTATTTGGACGGTATGGTAAGCGCAGTCTTGGGGACTCACACGCACGTTCAGACGGCCGATGAAAGGATATATCCTAAAGGCACTGCATTTATGGCCGATGTAGGGATGACGGGACCCCACGATTCCGTAATAGGAAGAAAAGTAGAACAGATTCTCACACGTTTTATTACTCAGCTGCCGACACGCTTCGAGATGGCTACCGACAACATACAACTGCATGGGGCCGTTGTGACCGTTGACGAGAAGACAGGAAGTGCGACTGCTATAAAGCGTATAAGTGAAAGATTGGATAAATAGCGTCTTAAATCTCGATGCTTAATGGGCGAATGGCTATATGGAAGATCCCGTACTGAAAGATGCCGTAAACGGCGCCGGAGATGAAGTAAAGAAGAGTGACAGGCATGTCTTTACTGTTTCGGAGATTACCCGACTCCTTCGCACGGTGCTCGAAGAGACCTTCCGCAATATATGGGTGGAAGGCGAAATATCGAACTTTACCAAACATACATCCGGTCACATGTATTTCAGCTTAAAAGACGATCAGGCGGTGTTGAGTTGTGTCCTGTTCCGCAGGGTGAATCAAAATCTAAAATTCAAGATAGAAAACGGAATGCAGGTGGTGTGCTTCGGGAGGCTGAGCGTATACGATAAACGCGGCCAGTACCAACTTTACGTCGATAAGATCGAGCCGAAGGGCATAGGCGCCCTCCAGATGGCCTTCGAGCAACTGAAGAAGAAGCTTAAGGAAGAAGGACTCTTCGATGACTCGAGGAAGAAGCCGATTCCGTACCTTCCGACAAGAATAGGAGTAGTCACTTCCCCGACGGGGGCGGCTATAAGGGATATACTAAACGTCGTAAAGAGGCGCTTTCAGAACGTCGAAGTTATACTCAATCCTGTCAGGGTGCAGGGCGAAGGGGCTGAAAAGGAGATATCCCGAGCGATCAACGAGTTCAATGAATACAATAATCAGGCAGCTGCCGACAGAAAGGTAGACGTTTTGATAGTGGGCAGAGGCGGCGGGAGCCTCGAAGACCTTTGGGCTTTCAATATGGAGGATGTCGCGCGCGCCATCTCCGATTCCGGTATTCCAATAATAAGCGCAGTCGGCCACGAGATTGATTGGACAATATCGGATTTTGTCGCGGATAAAAGGGCCCCGACGCCTTCAGCGGCGGCAGAGCTCGTGATCCCGCGAAAAGAAGATCTGGTTCTGGCCTTGAATCAACTGACGGACCGTTTGGACAACTCCGTAGTGGATAAGATTACGACACTGAAGGAAGAGCTCACGGCCTTGTCCGAAAGTTATGTATTGAAGCAGCCTGTAAACGTTATAGAACAGTATCAACAGAGAATAGACGAACTCACGCGTAGTATAGAGATGAGAAGCACCCATATTTTGGATTTGAAACAAGGCGTGTTTACTACGATATGCGGCAAACTTGAGGCCATGAGCCCCTTTAAGGTATTGTCGAGGGGTTATAGTATTACGACCGTCATTGAGACGGGTGAGGTTATAAAAGATTCGCGAGACGTGAAGAAGGGTGCTACGACGCGCACCCGGCTGGGAAAAGGCAATCTTATTAGCGAAGTGAAAGGTATCGAATAATGAATTTATATCGGTCGATAGACGATAGTCAATGGACTATAGACAAAAGAAATAGTATTGGTTTATAAATTTCGCGTTTAAAAATATTATTAAGTTTTTCTATTGTCCATAGACTATAGACCATAGTCTAAATATAGGAGAGAAGCCATGAAAGAGATCAAATTTGAAGAGGCTCTCAAGAAGTTGGAGAAGATAGTCAATGATTTGGAAGACGGAAACATGTCATTGGATGACTCGCTTTCCAAGTATGAAGAGGGCATCAAGTTGTCGAAGATGTGCGCAAGGCAGCTTGAGGCGGCTAAAAGCAGAGTTGAACTTCTCATGAAGTCCGGCTCGAAGTTCGACATAAAGCCGTTCGATTCAGAGGGGACGGACCAAAAGTCGAAGACGAAATCCAGGCGTTCAAAGAAGACACATGATGCGGGAGAATTATTTTAATATCGGCAAGGACGCCACCTGCATTATTTTGTGCGTTATATGATATAATTATGGAGTGTAGATGAAGGAATATTTAGAGAAAAAGAGAAAACTGATAGACATGGAACTGGAGAGATATCTGCCGGGCAAGGCGGCGTACCCACGTGTAGTTCATGAAGCAATGAGGGACAGTGTACTTTCGGGCGGCAAGAGGATCAGGCCGATCTTGGCAATGGAGAGCGCCAAGATATGCGGAGGAAACCGGAAAGATGCGCTGCGTCTGGCATGCGCAATTGAGTTCATACATTCCTACTCGCTTGTTCACGATGATCTTCCATCTATGGATGACGCCTCCATGCGTAGGGGCAGGCCGAGTTGTCATGCCAAATACGGTGAAGCGATAGCCATATTGGCGGGAGATGCACTCCTGACTCTTGCTTTCAATGTCCTCTCCGGGATCAAAGATGAGAAGAGGATGAAGAGGGTTGTCTTTGAGTTGTCGAAGGCTATAGGTACCTTCGGTATGATAGGAGGACAAGTCGTTGACTTGGAAATAAAAGACAAGAGACCTCTCAATCTGCCGATGCTTGAATACATCAATCTACATAAGACCGCTTCTCTGATAGCGGCATCCGCCAAGACAGGCGCAGTTATAGCGGGCGCGGGCGAAGAGAAGATTAAGGCGCTTGAGTCATACGGGGAGTATACCGGACTTGCTTTCCAGATAGTCGACGATATACTGGACAGAGACGGGTATGTCGGCATATTCGGAATAAACGGAGCCAAGGAAGAGGCCGCGCGGCTGATAGAGCATGCCAAAGGTATCCTTGCGGTATTCGGCAAACGGGCGGAGACATTAAAGAGATTGTCCGATTTTGTACTGAAGAGAAGAAAATAAAAATTTCAATTTTACGCCATGTTTTTAGAAAAAATAAATAGCCCCGAAGACCTAAAGAAGATTAATCAAGGCGATCTCCCCAAGCTCGCAGAAGAGATACGTCAGGATATAATTCATGTGACCTCATTGACAGGAGGGCATATTGCATCCAGCCTGGGGGCTGTTGAGTTGGCCATCGCAGTGCATTATGTTTTAAACGCCCCTAAAGATAAGATCCTTTGGGATGTAGGTCATCAGGCATACGCCCATAAACTTTTGACCGGCAGGCGTGATCATTTTAAGACCATCAGGCAATTGGGAGGGATCAGCGGTTTTCCGAATAGAAAAGAGAGCGAGTATGACCACTTTACCGTCGGGCATAGTTCTACTTCGGTTTCCAGCGCCCTCGGCCTTGCGGTTGCGCGCGACCTTGCCGGCGGTAAAGAGAAAGTCCTTGTCGTAATAGGTGATGCGGCAATGGGCAATGGCATGGCGTTTGAGGCGATGAACCACATCGGGCATCTTAAGAAAGACTTGATTATAATCTTAAATGACAATGAGCTCTCCATTTCAAAGACAGTAGGCGCACTTTCAAGTTACCTCAATGATATTTTGGTGAATCCGATTTACAATAAAGTTCACAACGATCTTGAGAAACTTGTCAAAAAGATACCAAGATTCGGTTTCGGCGCATATAGGGCAGCGAGGAGGTTTGAAGAAGGAGTCAAGAACCTCATTGTGCCGGGAATATTCTTCGAGGAACTTGGCTTCAGATATCTTGGACCGATCGACGGCCATTCAATCGACGAATTGATCAGCAAGCTCCGGCATATAGTAAAGTTGAAGGGCCCCATATTATTACACGCGGTCACCAGGAAGGGGAAAGGATATAAGTATTCGGAAGAATATCCGTCAGTGTTCCACGGCAGCGGGCCGTTCGATATGGAGTCGGGCAGAAAATCGGCTCCACAAAGGGAGAAGAGGACGTTTACGCAGGGGTTTTCCGAGAAGATTGTGGAGCTCGGCGAGAGACGGAGAGATATCGTAGGGGTATCCGCGGCTATGCTCGACGGTACGGGCCTCGATAAGTTTGCCGAAAAATTTCCTGAAAGGGTATTCGATGTGGGGATAGCGGAAGCGCATGCCGTGACATTTGCAGCGGCATTGGCAAAGGGCGGGTTTAAACCGTTCGTGGCGATATATTCAACCTTTTTGCAACGCGCATACGATCAGATTATACACGATGTGTGCCTGCAGGATTTGGGAGTCGTATTCTGTCTGGACAGGGCGGGACTGGTGGGCGAAGACGGCGTGACCCATAACGGGACATTCGATATAGCATACATGAGACATATACCTCACATGATAGTATCCGCTCCAAAGGACATAGATGAGCTCAAAGAGATTATGGATTTGGCTGCCGGCGTGAATCAGCCTTTCAGCATAAGGTATCCGAGAGGGGCAGAGCTCGTTCCGGTAAAGAGCGGTAAGGAAAAAGAAGAGATTCGAGTGGGGAAGTCAGAAGTGCTGAGGGACGGTAGGCATGTTGTTATATTGGCTCTCGGTAGCATGGTCGGCGTATCGATGGAGGCGGCAAAGCTTTTGGATAAACGCGGTATACACGCCTGTGTCGTCAACGCCCGTTTTGTCAAGCCGCTGGACAAGGAGTTGATCGAGGATCTGACGAAGAGCCATAAGAAGTTTGTTACCGTTGAAGAAGGCGTAGTGAACGGCGGATTCGGAAGCGCCGTTCTTGAATTCATGGATCAGGAAAGTATAAAAGGGGTCGAATTGAAGATGATAGGATTGCCCTGCGAATTTATAGAACACGGTAAGCGGGAAGAACTGCTAAGGCGACTCAATCTGAATCCCGAAGGAATAGCCGACGTAATAACCGGGACATTTCACTTCGGCATAACTATTTGAAGATAAATATGTTACAACAATCACTTTTTCGGAAGTTTCCGCACGGAGGTATTTAAAGTGGTTCGCGTTCGTTTTGCACCAAGCCCGACAGGTTTTCTGCATATAGGTAGCGCAAGGAGCGCACTTTTCAATTGGCTCTTCGCACGCCACGAAAACGGAAAGTTTCTCTTGAGAATAGAAGATACCGACAGAGCGCGCTCAAAGGATGAATATCTTAATGAGATAATGGAGAGCCTGAAATGGCTCGGCATGGAGACTGACGAAGAACTGGTCTTTCAATCGAAGCGATTGGATATCTACAAAGATGCGGCTGATAGACTTATAAATGATGGAAAGGCATACAGAGAAGGTGACGCAGTAAGAATTAAAAAGTGCGAAGAGAAGATAAGGGTACAGGATCTTTCAAGGGGTGAAATAGAGTTTGATCCCGAGATTTTGAAAGACGAGGTACTGATAAAGTCGGATGGCACGCCTACTTATAATTTCGCGTGTGTCATCGATGACGCAGACATGAAGATAACTCACGTTATCAGAGGAGACGACCATATATCAAATACGCCGAAGCAGATAATGATATACGAAGCGCTTGGGCTTGAGGTCCCCAAATTTGCCCACATACCTCTCATTATGGGTCCTGACGGAGGGCGCCTTTCCAAAAGACACGGAGCTACGAGCATAATGGAATATAAACAGCTCGGTTATCTGTCTGAAGCAATAGTAAATTTTTTGGCGCTTATGGGCTGGGCCCCAGGCGATAACAGAGAGATACTATCACGTTCGGATCTGATAAAGGAATTTTCCCTAAAAGACGTCAATAAGACGAGTGCGATATTCAATATCGATAAGTTGAATTGGCTGAACGGCCAATATATAAAGGAGATGGATCCCGGCAAGCTTGCGACAGTGGTTATGCCTATTTTGCAGGAAAAGAACGTTATAAATGAGAATTTCGATAGAGAAAAACTGACAAATTTGGTAGAATTATACAAAACTCGGGTCAGGACCTTGGTTGAATTTCCGACCCATCTCAATCCTTTTTATACCAAAAACCTTAAAAGGGAAGAAGAAGCGGTCAAGAAATATCTTGAGAACGACGAAACGAGGAAAAATCTTGTCAAATGGAGACGCGAATTGAGTAGCGTCGACCCATTTGTCAAAGACCGCATCGAAGACAGTTGCAGAAAGACAGCGGCGTCCTTAGGTATAAAGCCTAAGGAGTTGATACATCCCACTAGAGTTGCAATAAGCGGCACTACTACAGGCGCCGGTCTATTTGAGATGATGGAGATTATGGGCAAAGAGACCGTATTTCAGCGTATTGACGAAGCGACGGGAAGTGGCGCTCTTTGAAATGATGTTAATCTTACTGTAGTCTATAGACCGTTGGCTATCGACTATATTGCCCGGTGGTGTAACGGTAGCACAGGTGGCTCTGGACCATCTAGTCCTGGTTCGAATCCAGGCTGGGCAGCCAATGTTGACAACTGGCCGAATCACCGCCAAGCGGTGCAGTAGGCACAAGCGCCTTACAGGCTTCTGTAGGGCGCTTTATTGTAACTAATTTCCTTGACAATTATATAAAAAGTGTTATATTCACTGTAAGGTCAACCTTACATGTGTTAGGTTTATATTATGGTAAAAACATTTCAAATTGAAGAAATTATCGATTCTCCTTCTAAGGTGGCTATTTTGCGGCTTTTTACTGCTCGGAAGAACTTCAAGGCCACAGGTCGCCAGATTGCTAAGCTCATTGGTTATTCAGCGCCTTCTACGCATGACTCGTTAAAAGATCTGCATAGCCGTAACATCTTAAATTTAGATATTATTGGAAAACAGCATATTTATGCTTTAAATGATGACGATCGGATTGTCCAAAAAATTATTTGTCCGATGTTTGCCGCTGAAAGCAACGTTAAGAACGAAATCCGCGATTTTCTTTTAAAAGAATTCAAGCGAACTAAGATTAGAACGAAAATAATATCTTTAATCCTTTACGGAAGCATGCAAACCGAGACAGCCCAAAAAGGAAGCGATATTGATATCGCGGTGGTAGTCCCTAAAGCTGCGGATCTTCGCTCAGTTGAAAATGTTTTCCTTTCCGAAATAGCCCCCAAGTTTAAAGCGTATTTTAGCGTTCAGATGGATGCATATATAAAATCAGCCGCAGAATTTAAAGAGCGGCTTAAAAAGAACCAGCCGCCGGTATCAACATTGATGAAATCCTATTCCGTTTTATATGGCAAAGAACCTTTGGAGATTTAGATATGACTGCTCGCGAAATAAAAGTTAGGCAAGAAGACAAATCCGCAGCTACGGAATATTTAAAGAAGGCAGCCGATAATTATGAACAGATGCTG
>JAFGFD010000115.1 GCA_016931215.1 Candidatus Omnitrophota bacterium | reverse complement strand
GCGAGGAGACCATGTGCAGAGTCACCGACTTCATATTGAATTTTCATAAGAACGAGGTCATTGAAAACATCGACGAGATAAGGAGCCTCACGATAAAGGATGTGTCCACGGCGTTGAACCTCCACCCTTCAACGATAAACCGGGCCGTCTCCAATAAATACATAGAGATAAACAACAAAGTGATACCCTTGAAGAATCTCCTGAGCCACGCGGTAAAGAAAGAGAACGGCGAACATACCTCAAAAGTCGCGGTTAAAAAGAGAATAGAAGAGATCATTAAATCCGAGGATAAGAGAGAGCCGTTGAGCGACCAGGCGATACTGGAGATATTGTCGAAGGAAGGTATCATAATAAAGCGCAGAACGATCGCAAAGTACAGGAACGCCCTGCGCATACTCCCCACCTACTTAAGAAAGAAAGTAGCTTAAAAAAAGGGGACGGTTCTGCAGGTGAGCACAAGTCCGTCCCCAATCTGAGCACAAACCTGTCCCCATCTACATCTTCTTGTTTACGCTAAGCCTTCCTCCTCCAAGCATGGACAACGCAATGCAAGCGCAGATAATGATGAAATTATATTCGTACCCGCCCTTCATAAAAGAAAAACCATTGGGGAGATGTACCTTTGCAATGGCTACCACCATCACGACTATTAATAGAATCGAAACGGCCCTTGTCAGGATCCCGAGTATAAGTAAGAGCCCTCCTATAAGCTCCGTGCATGCCACAACATAGGCCCAGAAAACAGGCTGAGTAAAGCCCAGGCCTTTTAGCATGTTGGCGAAGCCGTTTATCCCGGAGCCTCCGAATAGACCGAATGCCTTCTGCAAGCCATGATACATGAACATTATTCCCAATCCAAGTCTTAAAGGCACGCTTGCCCAATCTTTCATATCACTCCTCCTTTTCTAAGGGGGACGTTTCTCCTCATCCCAACTCGTTATCGCTCAACAAGTTCGGTGAGGCACTTGTCCAGATGTGTCCCCTAAATAGTTGACATATCTACCTGTCTCCAGTGTTGAATATTGTCACGCCGTGCTGCAATCGAGCCCCCAACAAGGGGACAGGTCTGGAAAACAGCTTGTTGCAACCGATTGAGGCCAAAGCGGTTGCGCGAAAGAGAAACGTCCCCTTTCATCCCCTTTCAGAAGCGGTTGCGCGAAAGAGAAACGTCCCCTTTCATCCCCTTTCAGAAGCGGTTGCGCGAAAGCGAGACGTCTCCCAGTATCCCGAATTTATTTCTTATGCCGTATGAACGGTATAAGCACATCATATAATGGAAAAATGTCGCCATAGGCCCTGTCACATCGAGCCCCAAGACAGTGCCGCAGCTGGAATTGTTGGCCATGGGGATGATATACCCCAGGTCTATGGGACGATATGGCCGAAGCTTCTTGCCTTTAATGCTTCTTATGATATTCTCCGCAACGACATTTCCCTCGGCTATGGAGAACTGTACCGCCATCCTCAACGGAGTATCCCTGTGGTAAACCTCGGCAGCATCGCCTATCGCGAACGCATTATTGTGAAATTTAAGATATTGGTTTACCTTTATCCTCCCCTGTCTGCCCTTTGCGACGTTGAGGTTCTGTATATAATCGGATGTCTTCACGCCCGCGCTCCATATGAGCATAGCATTCCTGCATTGCCTGTCGCCTGAAATAAACACGGTATCGCTCTCCACCTTCTCGATGGAGCGGCCCATAAGTATCTCTATGTTCATATTTCTCAGATTGCGAATTGCGTAATGCTTCATCCACTGCGGCAACGGCCCCAAAATCGAGCCCGTCTTCTCTACGATGACAATGTTGCCGCTCCTTCTGTTTTTTTTCAAGAACCTGCGGATATTGGTGGCAATCTCGACGCCGGTATATCCGCCACCGGATATCACATATGTGTCAAATTCTTCCTTTGATATCACTTCGCGTATCTCCAGGGCGTCCATGACGTTATCGAGTTTAAACGCCCTTCGCTCTATCACCCTGTCTCCGTAGAAATTCGTCGCGGAACCGCTGGCGATGATGAGGTAATCGTAATAGAAGATGCCGTGCGACGAAAGGGCCTTATTTTCCTCTTGATAAAGAGATATGATCTCGCCGCTTGAGAATTTGAAGCCGCATCTTTTGCCTATTTGGGGTATCGAAGCTCGCAGATAGCCGGGATTGACGCGTCCGCCTATTACGTCGGGAAGCATGGGCAGAAATTCAAAATAGTCTTTTCCGTCTACGACCGTTATATCCAGGTCTTTGTTGAAGGAGCCTAATTTGACTGCCGCCGATAGACCCGCAAACCCACCGCCTATTATAAGAACTTTTTGCATATAAGATCCGTGACTATTATGGCGCTAGCCAGGCCATGAGCCGCTATTGCCAATTTAGAGGAAGTCATCAATTTATACTTGCTGGCATAATGCCGTTGCAATATGATCATAGCGATCGCCGCAGGTATAAGGGATAAAAATGATATGATAGATATGAGGCCGAAATAGCCATACGAAAGATTTACGGCAATGCCCGCGAAGGCCGCCAGGACGAGAACGCCGTAAAGGATATAGGAGCGTCGAACGCCCAAAAACGAGACCCAATTCTTCTTTCCCGCCTTACTATCTTCTCCATAGTCAGGGATTTCATTTGCAAATAATATACTCGTTGTAAGTAATCCGAAAGGGAGCGAGACGATAATACTTTTGGAGTCTGGGAAGATCCCCGTCTGAAGATAATGGCCGCCCATGACGAGGGCGGGCCCGAAGAGTAGGAAGACCACGGCCTCCCCCAGCCTATGGTAACAAAACTGAATAGGCTTATGGGAATAAAAAAAGCTTAGAAGCAAGACAATCAGGTAAAAGCCGATTACGACGACATCCCTCAATATCGCGGAGATTATGACAACTGCCACGAATGAGACGGCGTAAAACCGTATTGAACTGACAAGATAAAATGCTTCTCTGAAGATATCTTCCTGGATCAGTTTTGAGCCGCCGAAGTATGTATAGGCCTTCTTGTCGAGCCAATCCACGCCGGATAGGGAATCGGCGTAATCATTGATGAGGTTCGCGGCAAGGTGCGCGGATATAACGGCGATCAACCCCAGTAGAAAGACAATCAGGTGAAAATCCGACGAGCCCAGAGACGAGCCGGCTATAAAAGGTAAGATGCTTGCTGTTATGAACGGAAGGCGCAGCGCGCGTATGAAATTGCCAAAATTCTTACGGTGTGAGGCCATCTCCATGAGAAATTCCGGGACGGTTCTGGTTCTTTACGTAAACCTGTCCCCCACTCCATGTGGGAAACTGTCCCCCTTCTCCACCCTTGCCAAGAGTTACTTCACAAACTTATGTGTCTCCTGAGCTATCAAAAGCTCTTCATTGGTAGGCACTACTAGGACTTTTGTCTTTGAACCGGCTGTGGTTATTATCTTCTCTTTGACGCTTGAGTTATTTTTCGCGGCGTCCAATCGTACGCCCAAAAAAGATAGATTTCTGCATACGGCGGCGCGGGTCGGGGCGTGATTCTCGCCTATGCCCGCCGTGAATACTATGGCATCCACGCCGTCCATAGCGACCGCATATGAGCCGACATACTTGTGTATTCTGTCGATAAATACTTCGAAGGCGAGACGAGCCTTTCTGTTGCCCTTCTTTACCGCATTATAGACGTCCCGCATGTCGCTGCCAACCTCCGACATACCCAATAACCCGCTCTTTTTATTTAGCAATTCGTCGATAGCGTAATACGACAACTTCTTCTTATGCATGAGATGGAAGACGACTGCCGGGTCTATATCGCCCGAGCGCGTCCCCATCACCAAGCCTTCCAACGGCGTAAAACCCATGCTGGTATTGATCGACTTGCCGTTCTTTACCGCTGTTATGCTGCATCCGTTGCCGAGATGGACGGTGATCAACTTCAATCTCGATTGAGGCCTCTTGAGAATCTCGCTCGCCCTCTGCGCGACGTACCTGTGAGACGTCCCGTGGAAACCGTAGCGCCTGATCTTGTCCTTTTCGTAAAAACTGTAAGGCAGGCCGTATAGAAACGCGCTGGGCGGGATAGTCTGATGGAACGCCGTATCGAAGACGGCGACATGTCTTATTTTCGGCAGAAGCTTCTTCGCTACTTTTATTCCCAAAAGGTTCGGCGGATTATGCAGCGGCGCGATATCAAAATGGCTCTTAATCGCTTTCATTACGCGTCCTGTTATCACCACGGAACCGGAAAACTCCTCTCCTCCGTGGACCACCCTGTGGCCGCATGCCGCAATCTCATCTGTATTGCGTATAGCCCCGTATTGCTCGTGCGCGAGCATCTGCAAGGCAAATTTTATCGCCTGATTATGATCGGTGACTCTACGATTCAGCCTGATCTCATCTTTACTGAAAGCCTGCTGTGTCAGGCTGGACTTATCGAGACCTATCCTCTCGACTATACCTTTAGCAAGCTCGGCATTATTCCTTACGTCAAACAATTTATACTTTACGGACGAGCTTCCTGAATTTATAACCAATATATACATATATGACTCCTAATTTTGTGTTATTTTAACATTAATTGGGGTAATTATCAAGCGTGTTTTATGGGACGCGTACTTCGCCGGTAACGATAGGATAAGATTGCTTCATCGTTCCATTACTTCAGACTATACCAAATACTTCTATCTCCACCAAACGATTATTATGTTAGCTGCGCCTGACTGGTATTTTTTTGCCTTGAAGGGACGGGTTTCAGTTAGGCCGGGGGACAGGTTTATATTCAAGCGCGGAACCGTCCCGGTTTCGTTTCGGAACCGTCCCGGTTTCGTTTGGGTTTCGTTTGGGACGCCGGTTTTCAAGGCTTAGACGGATAAGCCTCCGGCCGGTATACTCCTTCGCAGAACCGCCCCGCCCTAGAACGATTTAGAATTGACTTGTATTGACCTTTGTTTGTGATATAATAATTCGAAAATGAAAAACCATTTCATAGCCAAGATATCGGCGCTCATATTGATAGCCGCCGCCATTGCCTTAATATCATCGGTGATAGGTTTCGACAAAAAACAGGTCACTACTATTACGGTCTTTTCCCTGTCTATCCTCGGCGCCCTACTCTTCTGGGAATTCCGCGTAAGTTTCGCATTCTTCGGCTCGAGCCTGCTTCTGCTCACCAGGGTGATCACGTTCGAGGAATTCATCGCCCATTCATCCATGGAGGTCATCCTTTTCTTGATAGGTATGATGGTCCTTGTAGGATGCTTAAAAGAACTTGGCTTTTTCGCCTGGCTCTTAAGTAAGACCATCGTCATCCGGCACCTTACTGCGAGAAAATTCATGTTGGGCTTGACTTTCACGTCGGCCTTCCTTGCGTGTTTGTTGGATGAAGTATCATCGATCATGTTCATGATAATGATGATATTTGAATTCAGCGATTATTACGAAATAGACCCGATCCCATTTATTATTGCGAGCGTCTTCGCGACCAACATAGGCTCATCGGGGACCGTAATAGGCAACCCCATAGGGTTACTCATAGCCGCCAAGGCCCATCTTACGTTTGAAGACTTCATGATGCACGCCTTTCCTATAATGGTCTTGAGCCTCCTAATGCTTTTAGGGCCACTCATGTTCATATTCAGACGGTCACTTAAAGAACTCGATGAGCGCATAAAAGAGTTCGGCCCAAATGAGTTTCTCATACAGCTCCTCAGGGTACCGGCCGAGAAGAACTTAAAGATAGGATTCTTTATATTCGGCGCGACCCTCGCGCTTCTCATGCTGCACCACCGTTTTGAGGTGCTTCTGGGGCTGGAGCCCAATACAATACTGCTGATCACTCCGCTGATTTCCGCCAGCTGCGTCATGATATGGAGGCGTCAGAAGGCAAGGTCATACGTGGAAAAGGATGTGGAGTGGTGGACGCTCCTCTTTTTCCTATTCCTCTTCGCGCAGTCGGGCACGCTGACTCAGGTAGGAATAGCTAGCTTCTTCGCGGACAAACTGACATTACTCGTCGAGGGAAGCAGAAACCTGCTTGTCGGCACAGTGCTATTCGGGGGGGCCCTCATCTCAAGCATGCTCGATAATGTAGTCGTTGTGGCGGGTTTCATCCCGATCGTCAAAAGTCTCATAGCCATAAATCCGGTGAATAAGGTGCTCTGGTGGGCTCTGCTTTTCGGTGCGTGTTTCGGCGGAAATATCACGATAATAGGATCGACTGCGAATCTAATAGCGATAGGCCAGCTGGAAAAGTTGCGTCACACCTCAATATCTTTCTGGCATTGGTTCAAGATCGGATTCGTGATAGGGGCTCTTTCGCTTTGCCTCGTATTCCTCGTGTTCCTCTCCATGCCGCAGTATGGATTTTGATTCGTATTGAGTATATAGTATGTCGTTATGCGCTCGTCGTTGTGCGTGGTGCGTTCAACGCACGACGCAGTACGCGAGACGAATAACGCACAACGCAACACGATATACGATCGACGATATACGCACGGCCGGTCAGGATTATTTAAGCGACCGTTTGTCAAGCCAGCTCAGTATCACCGGATAGACCTCTACTTCGGCGTTCTTTCCTAAAAGAACATCGCAGTGGCCGTAATTGGTCGAAAATCCGTACCCTTTAGAGAATATGAATATGCTCTTATCTTTGGACGAGACTATATCGTAAGAATCCCTCAATACCTTCTTGGTGACAAATCCGTCGTTGCTTCCGCCTATTATAAGTATGGGCACGGTTATCTTGCTCAGGTCTTCGGTGTAATTATGCGTAAGGTCAGCGGACAGAAAAGCCCCTCTCTTAATGGAATCGGAGAATTGGCCGACTACGCCGGCTGAGGTATCATCGATGGCCTCTCTGAATAGACGGAATACCACGTCATTGTACATGTTGTCGCGCTCAAAGAGAAGTTCCTCGATGGGATTCTTGACGGCTCCGAGGGTGTAATTTCTGACTTGGCTGGCGACGGTAGTATTCACTATTAGAGACGCCGTCAAGATCGGTTTTTGGCTCGCGATCCTCCTAAGATGCGGGGTGAGCGGATCAGGGATTATTATCATGGAGCCCACCGGAATAAAACCGGCTATGTCATCCTGCTCCTCCGTCTCCAGATAGCCATACATCACTATCCCGCCCATGCTATGGCCGATCCAAAACACCTTGCCGAACCCCGATTTTTTCTTGACAAAATCTATTATGGCCGGCAAGTCCATATGGATATGGTCATCTATGGTCCATCCGAATTTTGCTAGATCAAACGGCGCCTTCACGAACATCTGCGGCACGTCTTTAATATCGAACCGCGCCATGCTCCTGAATCTGGACAGAAGCGGTTTCGAGCTCCCGCCGGACCCTCTCAATGACGGCACATAGACGTCATATCCGTTACTGGCGAGGTAGTGCGCGGGCGAGCAGCGTCTGTCGAGATTCCAGAACAGGCTGTTAAAGTTGAAGCCATGGCACAATATTACGGCGCCTTTATATTTATCCGTTGCCTTAAGATGATATCTGTCGATCGCGATGGTCCAGCCGTCCTCCGTCTTTGTCTCATAGACCTTCATGTCAACGTCGTCGGTCTCATGCGGATTTATTATGTTGCCTATCTGGCCTATCGTGTTCGTGATAAGGCCGCTTCCGGGTAAGGTAAGCGGTTTCTTCTCCTCTGTTTCCGCGGTATCGGGGGCGGTAACTTCCGTCTCGCTCGAGACGGCGGCCGGTTGGGCAGTTTCTCCCGCGACTACGACCGGCTGCACTGCATCGCCCGCCTCCTGAGCAAAAGAACCTGCCTGTAACAAACCGATAGACAATGTAAAGACAATAAACAACGCAACCAAAATCTTATTTAGCCTCATAAGCAATCTCCTTACGTCTTCTGTGTTTTTTAAATAATATTTTGCCCTTGATCCCTTTTTCTTGCTCACGCGGATCGAATAATCTTTTTTTCTCAAAACCTTGAAGGCATCTTCGTCGGTAATGTCATCTCCTATGAATAAGGTAAGCGCGCCGCCCGCGTTCATCATCTTCTTTATCGCCTTGACGGCCTTGCCCTTGTCCCATTGGACCGGCGGCCGCGCCTCGAATACCTTCTTGCCCCTGGTTATCCTTATCTTGCCGCTCTTCAAGTACGGTCTGCATACGGCCTGAAAGACTGCTATCACCTTTTGGATGTATTTTTGATCGACCAAACGGTAGTGCAGACTGAGAGAGTGTTTCTTGTCCTCAAGTATCGCCCCCTTAATACCTTCGATCTTTTCGGCAAGCGTTCGCGCAATCATCTGCATAAATGGCCCGAACTTTTTATACGAGGGGTGTGAAAACGAATGGCGAGGCCCCTCTATCTCGAGGCCGTGATTACCGGCATAATATATGCCACGTATGCCGACGAGCCGCATGACATCTTTTATGCCCCTGCCGCTCACTATGCCCATATACAGATTCTCTTTCCTTGCGAGTTTCTTTATTTCGCTTCTGACTTTTTGCGAAAGAACCGTCCTATTTGGATTACCTATGATGGGTGTGAGTGTGCCGTCCAGATCGAAGAGAAGGACTAATTTTCTCCCTCTTTCTATACGCCTGCTAAATTCGCTCCATATGTTAAAAAAATATTTCATGTCTATGATTAAGGCTTAAGCCTCCTGAAATTCAAATTTAAGTAATGCCGACAGTATTCTACCTGCCCAACTGTATATGTTGTTTGTCCGGATGGTCTCCCTCATCTTCCGCATCCTTTTCTTTCTCTCGTCTTCGCTGAAATTCAAGGCCTCGTGAATTGCGTCGGCAAACTGCACTCTGTCGTAGGGGTTTATCAACACTGCGCCTTCAAGCTCCCTGGATGCGCCCGTAAACTGGCTCAATATCAAGGCAGCGTCTTCGTCCGTGCGGGATGATACGAATTCCTTAGCCACAAGATTCATGCCGTCGTGAAGAGAGCTGACTACGCACAGATCGCACATTTTATAGAATGCCAGCAGCTCCGCGTAACTCAAGTGCCGTCTCGCCAAAAGGATGGGGTCCCAGTCGGTCGTAGAGTGCTTCCAGTTTATGTCTTCCACAAGGTTGTTTACCTCATCGTTCAATTGCCTGTACCTCGGTATATGGATCCTCGAGATCACGCCCATCTGGATGAAGACTATCTTCTCCTTCCACTCTGGATACTTCTTGAGCAACAGATCGATCGCCAGGAGCCTCTCCGGAATTCCTTTAGTGTAATCTATGCGGTCTATTCCTATAATGAGCCGCTTTCCCTCGATTTTATATTCCTGCTTCAATGACTTTATCGCCTTCTTCACTTCAGGTAAATCGGCGTACTCCCCCACGCCTTCAAAATCGACGCTTATGGGATAGGGCCTAATGAGTATCTCG
>JAFGFD010000114.1 GCA_016931215.1 Candidatus Omnitrophota bacterium | reverse complement strand
TTTGGCAAGACCGTAGCCGTGCCTTACGGACTTTTGTCTATCGCCACCGTACTGAAGAAGGCGGGTCACAATATATTGATTTATGACGAAAACGTTCAAGATTACACCCTTGAGCGGCTGATGTCGTTCAATCCGGCGGCGGTGGGTCTTTCGGTCTTAACGGGGCCGAGCATTCAGCGCGCCATAGAACTCTCCAAGAGAATAAAAGAGAAGGCGGCGGAAGTTACCGTTATTTGGGGAGGGGTACATCCTTCTCTTCTGCCGGATGAGACGATAAGGGAAGATTATATAGACTATATAGTGATGGGCGAAGGAGAGAGGACTGTACTGAATCTGCTACGACACATCCAAAACCCGTCGCAGTTTCCCATCGAGCACGTTGAAGGCGTCTGTTACAAAAGAGGCGGAAATGCGATAAAGCAGCCGAGGCGTGAATTTATACAAGATCTGGACGAATTGCCGGATCCGGACTGGGGCCTCATCGAAGTTGAAAAGTACATAAGACTGGACAAACAGAGCAACCTGCGCCGCATCAATTTGTGCTCAAGTCGCGGATGTCCTTACGATTGTTCCTTTTGTTATAACCGTGCGTTTAATCGCGATAGGAAGTTCGCTTCTTTTTCCGCCGAACGTATAGCTGGATGGATAAAATATCTCAAAGAGAGGCACGGCATAGGTTACTTTAAATTCTGGGAGGATAATTTTACCGTAGATAAACAGAGATTGCGTGATTTTTGTCGGACGCTCACACAGCGAGAGTTTGATATAAAATGGGCCTGTGAAAGCAGGGTTGATATCAAGGAAGAGGAATTCCGGATGATGAAAGAGAGTGGTTGCGATGAGATAGGATTCGGCGTCGAGAGCGGAAGCCCCAGGATCCTGGATTTTATCAATAAAAGAATACGACTGGAAGACGTTGAATATGCCTGTAATAAGTGCCTGGAAGTGGGGACTAAAAGCAGGTTGTATTTTATGGTCGGCATTCCGACCGAGACAATAGAAGATTTTGAAATGACGTTATCTTTAACGAAAAGACTGCCTCATTTCGGCTTAGAGTACATGTTTTACAGGCCATATCCGGGAACAAGGCTCTATCAGTATTCGGTCGATAAGGGCCTATTTAGACCGCCTGAGTCTCTAGAGAAATGGGCGCAATGCTCTGAACTCTATTCGGTTGATTATAATCTGTCCGAAATCCCAACCGAGATGATAAAAAGAGAGATGAGGAGATTCAAGAGGGATTACGCCCTTCATCAGGCCTTATATGTTTTAAAATACGAAAAGGCCCATATGGCCAAGTTTCTACTCTCTCCAAAAAGTTTAGCGAAGAATATAAAGACCATCATAAATCAGGTCCTGAGAAATCTGTAGGAGAAGGGAAGATGAAAATCGGAATAATATTGGGCACGAGGCCGGAGATAGTAAAGATGGCCTCTATTATCAGGGAATGCATGAATAGGCGCCTGGACTTCTTCATTCTGCACACGAACCAGCACTATAGGAAGAACCTCGACAGCATCTTTTTTAGCGAGTTAAAACTTCCTAAGCCTAAATACAACTTGAACATCGGATCCGGCACTCACAGTGAAGAGACGGGAAAGATGCTGATGAAGATCGAGAAGGTCTTGATGAAGGAGAGACCGGGAGTGGTCCTGGTCGAAGGAGATACGAATACGGTATTGGCCGGCGCGCTGGCCGCTGCAAAATTACATATTAAAGTAGGACACGTTGAAGCCGGACTAAGGTCCTATTTTAGAAGAATGCCCGAAGAACTTAATAGGACCATAACGGACCATTGCTCCGATCTATTATTTGCCCCTACGGATAAAGCTAGGAATATACTCCTGGCAGAAGGTATCTCTCCCGGCAAGATATTTGTTACCGGCAATACCATAGTGGACGCGGTCTACCAGAATGTTGTTTTGAGTAGAAGCAGTTCCAGGATAATCGAGAGGCTTAGATTGAAGAAAGATGGGTATATTGTAATGACTTTACATAGGCAGGAGAATGTCGACAATAGGTCGATATTAGGAAGTATCCTAGGGGGTTTAAGATCTATTCGCAGGGAATTCGGAGTGCCTATTATCTACCCTATCCACCCAAGGGCAAAAAAGATGATGCTGAAATTCGCACTGTCGGTTCCGGAGGGAGTTCGTACCATAGAACCCGTAGGTTATATGGACTTTCTGAATTTGGAAGAAAATGCAAAATTGATTTTGACCGACTCGGGAGGAATACAGGAAGAGGCATGCATCTTGAGAGTCCCATGCGTGACTTTAAGGGACAATACGGAGAGGCCGGAGACGTTGGAAGTAGGATCGAATATATTGGCGGGAACACGTCAGAAAAAGATATTGAATAGCGCCAGAATGATTGTTAATCGCAAGAGAGACTGGAAGAATCCCTTCGGCGACGGACGCGCCGGCTCCAGGATCGTGAAGATTATAACGGGTAAAATGTAGAAGTGTGATATTGCGAGATTGGGAAGAGCCACTCGAATCTCTTTTTCTCAGAATCTAATAAATAATGCAAAAAGGCAACAGGAGCTGAGATTATGAATATAGTCCAGCGCGTAGCGAAGAATGCGAGCGCAATATTTCTAACCAAGGTCATTGGCGGGATATTCAATTTCTTCTTCATTATGTACATTGCCCGTTATCTGGGGGCTGGAGATTTCGGAGTACTCTCTTTTGCTTTTGCATTCACAGGCCTGTTCGAAGTCTTTACCGATCTCGGGTTGAATACCCTGACCCTCAGAGAAGTCGCCAGAGAAAGATCGCTGGTCGGTAAATACCTGAATAATATATTGGTCATAAAGCTAATTCTCGCTGTCGTTACATTTGGACTCGTTGCCCTCACCATCAATTTACTCGATTATCCGGAGCAGACGAAGATGGTCGTATATCTTACCGCCTTCGCCGTGATCACAGGGGCATTTACCAAACTCTTCTACTCTGTATTCCAGGCCCATGAAGAGATGGAATATCAGTCATTCGGGCAGATCTTAAGCAGTGCTTTATTGCTTGCGGGGGCTCTATTTGTCATATCTAACAAATTGAGCGTGAAGGAGATGGCTCTCGTCTATTTTATTATCAGCGCAATAATTCTTTTATATACTATTATCGTATGCGCCCGGAGGTTCGTCAAGCCGGGCATGCAGGTCGATCTTGCTTTCTGGATGCCCACGGTAAGAAAGGCCCTGCCGTTCGGCATTACGGCGACGTTTGTCATGGTATACCTATGGATAGACAGCGTCATGCTTTCTGTCATGAAAGGGGATGAGGTCGTGGGTTGGTACGGAGCGGCCTATAGGCTGGTACTCGTATTACTCTTCTTTCCAATAGCATTCAATAGCGCCGTCTTCCCCATAATGTCTCGGTTTTATATCTCTTCAAAAAATTCCTTTCGCTTTGTATGCGAGAGATTATTCAAGTATATGTCGATACTTGCGCTTCCGATAGGGGTCGCCGCTACAATTCTGGCGAAGAGGATTATATTGCTGGTATTCGGAGCCGGATACGCACCATCGGTTGTTATCATGAAGATACTGGTATGGGCCATCGTCTTCCTTTTTACAAGGAATGCGTTCGAGCGTTTCTTCGAGGCCGCGGATCTGCAGGTAATTTTAGCCAAGATATTCGGAAGTTGTGCCGTATTGAATATAATCTTGAATTTGATACTGATTCCGAGGTACAGCTATAAGGGTGCGGCCTTCGCCACACTGTTATCCGATCTCGCTATTTTACTTTTGGAGGTCATCTACAGCGTAAGATTAGGGTACTCAATCGATGCCGGGAAGGTCGCCAACATAATGGCAAAGATTTTGACCGCGAGCCTAGTCATGGGCGCTTTTCTAATTTACTTCAAAAACCTGAATTTGGCCGTGTTGGTGCCGTCAGGGGCCATAATATATTTCTCCGTCGTGTTCTTCTTAAAGGGTATAGACGCGAAAGATCGCGAGTTACTCGCAAGGATGATAAGCGGCAAGACAAAAGAATCCGATTTTCTTTAAAAGGCAATTTTAAGGGGTAGATTATATGTGCAATACAAGGTGCGTTATATTCGGCTGCGTAAACATTAAACAGACGGACGTGGAAGGCAAAAGCGTCATCGAAATAGGGTCTTTCGACGTAAACGGAAGTCTGAGACCGTTGATAGAATCCTATAAACCGAGAGAATATATAGGCGTGGATATAGAAGAAGGACCCGGGGTGGATAAGATATGCAGCGTCGAGGACCTATCGAAGGAAATGAGTGGGAATAGGTTCGACCTCGTCATCGCTACAGAACTCCTGGAACACGTAAAGGACTGGAGGAAGGCGGTTCGAAATATAAAAGACATCTGCAAAGAGGGCGGGCTTATTCTGATTACAACTAGATCTATAGGAGTCCCGTTTCACCCTCACCCTTATGATTTTTGGAGATTCGAGGTAGAGGATATGCGCAATATATTTTCGGATTGCGAAATTCTGGTGTTGGAAAAGGACCCTTCCGAGCCCGGGGTATTTCTCAAGGCGAGGAAACCCGTGAATTTTCATGCAAAGCCTCTCGAAGATCGCGCACTTTATTCTATAGTGCTCAATAAGAGGGTTAAGGATATAGAAGGTAGCTATTCCGGAAACGTCAATTTCAAGCGCATCGGATTTAACATAAGGCACGGGATTAAAAATTTCCTTATGTCGGCGGGAAGGTACATAATCGGAAAATTATGACTTTTTGGATACGAACGCCAGAATCTGCGATATCTTAGAGTCGTCTGGTTATTAGTATATCATCGAGAGAGGCGGCCTGAAGTGGTCTGCAGAGTTTGCGGAAATATTAAAGACAATAAGCCATTTAGGATAAGAGAGATGATGTATGGCTCGGGTGACGAATTTACCTATTTTGAGTGCTCCTTTTGCGGCTGTCTTCAGATTGCGGAGATCCCGAGCGATATGAATAGATATTATCCGGCGGACTACTATTCATTCAGAAAAGAGAGATCAGGCAATTTAGCCGAGAGAATTTTGAGAAGAGAGAGAGATAGGTATGCGATATTTAAGAAGGGCTTTATAGGCAAGATAATCTCAGCGCGATATCCCAATTCACTTTTAAATAGATTGGGAGACGCTAATATAAGGGTAAGTTCAAGGATATTGGACGTAGGATGCGGCACCGGGAGCGCTCTGGCATCTCTAAGGAGATTGGGGTTTAAGTATTTAACGGGCCTTGATCCGTATATAGAAAGAGATATAACCGATAAAGGAATGACTATATTTAAAAAGACGATCGTAGAACTGAAAAATGACGAGAAATTCGATCTGATATTACTGAACCACTCATTCGAACACATGTCTGGCCAGAGGGAAGCCCTGAATAAGATTTCGCGGATATTATCGGAAGACGGCCTTTGTCTGGTGAGGATGCCGTTAAAGACCGAGTACATCTGGAATAGATACGGAAGAAACTGGGTTCAGATAGACGCACCGCGCCATTTCTTTATCCATACGAAGAAGAGTTTTGCTATATTGACGGAGCGACAAGGTCTAGCTACGCGAGATGTCGTTTTTGAATCTACGAAACTCCAATTTTACGGAAGCGAACAATGCAAGAACGGCATACCGCTTATGGCGGATAATTCATATGCGGTCAATCCCGGAAAGAGCATATTTACGGCCAAAGAGATCGATAGTTTTAAAGAATCCGCCAAAAAGCTCAACAAAACGGGCGAGGGTGACGAAGCGGCCTTTTATCTGAGCAAGAGGCAGGGCAAATGAATCCGAGGGTTTCGATAATAATCCTTAATAGAAACGGCTGGAAAGACACTATAGAATGCCTGGAATCCCTTTATCAGATCACGTACGACAACTACGATGTCATAGTCGTAGACAATGGATCCGGGGATAGATCGATGGAGAAGATAAGGGAATACGCGGATGGCAAGATAAAGGTCCAATCAGATTTCGTGCGATATAAGATAGAAAATAAGCCGATAAAGGTCATAGAATACACGAGAGACGAAGTGGATTCCTTGGGAGTCGGCAAAAATGCAGCGGGGGATACACCGACATCTTTACTTCTGGTTCTTATTAAGAACGAAAGGAATTACGGATTTGCGGAAGGAAATAATATAGGGATAAAGTACGCTATTCGGACTTTTGATCCGGAATATATTTATCTTCTGAACAATGATGCCGTAGTAGATCCGCATATATTGGACGAACTCGTAAAGGTGGCCGGCTCAGATCCGAATATAGGAATAGCGGGTTCCAAAAACTTCCTATACAGAAAGCCGGATGTCATTCAGCTCGCGGGGGGGATGATAGATTATAATTTTGTAAAGGCGCGTTGCATAGGTGCCGGCAAGCGCGATACGGGGCAATATGAAGATATTCGCCATGTTGGATTCGTGGACGGTTCCTCGTTACTCGTGAAGAGAGAGGTCATCGATAGCGCGGGGATGCTCGATACGGACTATTTCGCATATATGGACGACCCTGACCTTTGCGTGAGGGCTCTTAAAAAAGGTTATAAGACCGTTTATGTGCCGAAGGCCAAGATGTGGCACAAGGTCTCCGGGACGGCCGGCAAAAAATCGCCTTTTCTTGTATATTACACTACCAGGAACAAATTTCTATTCATAAAGAAGCACGGGACAACATTACAGATCATCAATTTTTTCGTTCTTTTTACGATGCTCCATTTTCCTTTGGCGCTCATATATTATTTAGTCTTGGGAAGAATTCCGCTCGCTAGGGCATTTCTCAAAGGGACGATAGACGGGGCGGCGTGGAGTAAAGGAAAGAAGATTCGGAATTCAGAATTGAACATATAGATGCGGGACGAGATGGATATATTGGAGAAGAGGATAAAGGATAGGTTCGAGGAGATCTCCGGCAAGAGCTGGTTCTCGGAGGAGATCGAAGAGGACAATTTTCAATTGAGAGAATTGTTATGGTTTTTCCAAGACCTCAAAGGGAAGACTATCCTGGAAATAGGTTGCGCCTCAGGGAGATTCGTTAAACAGCTGGCCAAGAGAGGCGCCCATGTCACCGGCATAGATATATCGGAGAGGCTGATAGAGAGGGCCAGGAGAAATGTCTCCTCAGCCAGATTTTTCGTAGGATCGGCCACCAACCTCCCTTTTACTGACGGAGAATTTGATTACGTATACAGTATAGAGACTTTTGAGCATATACCGGATACCGGAAAGGGAATAAGTGAGGCCTGCAGGGTATTGAAGGAGGGCGGAAAGATAGTTATTATAGACAAGAACTACTTCGGTCTGCACCCCAACTTTTTAATGCCGAATCCCATTCGGAAATTCGTGCTTGAAACGGTCAATAAGACTATGTATGAAAACAAGTTCGGTTATAAGGAGAGGCATTTTAAAAAGAGCGACCTAGATTCCTATCTGGGCCTATATTGCCGCAGGCGACATACGAGATTTCTGCCGGGATTTCGTCCGGGACCTAAGATGTCGAGCCTCAAAAAGAGGTTTCCGGCGTTGGTAAATATCAAGATAATAGCTACCAACATGATATATAGACTCTTGCCTTTCACAAGTTACTGCATAGCCTGGAGGTGGGAGAAGTAGGTCGGCAAGATTATTCTCGGCAGATTACGACTGTCGAATATTTTATACTTAAAAGATGAAGAAGAATATAGAGCTACTTATAAGTTGGTTGACGGACACAGGAGTCATCAATCGAGAGGGCGAGATCAGCTGCTCTACAAACAACGGCTATTACTGGCGGACCGGAAGTTATAAATATGTCTACAATGAAGTAACCGGTTACAGCGTCTCAGCGTTCGTATATTTATATAAGACATTTGCCGATGAGAGCTATCTGAATCTGGCAAAGGATGCTGCGGCCTACCTGTTGAATATTCAAGACAGGGAAGACTCCAGCGGCGTAAACGGGGCGTTCTTTTATGGATACAGACTTCCTCGGAAGGAGAGGATAGACCTTTATTATACATTCGATAACTTTATTATAATTAACGGATTACTGGATCTCCATTCCGTTACAGGTGAGCCGGCCCTACTTCAAGCAGCCCTGATATGCGCCGATTGGATTTTAAAATACATGCGGTACGATGGAGTGCCGGGAGGCTTCTATGCCAAGTATGACAGAGGCGCCGATACGAAGATCTTCCGCACCGCCGACTTCGCGGGCGACCTTGGTGTATTGCACGGTAAGATCGCCGTGCCTTTTTTGAAACTGTGGAGGATCGTGGGTGACGACAGGTATAGAAAGGCCGCGGTTGATGCACTGGATTTTTGTCTTACGCTGCAGAATGAGGACGGTTCATTTTGGGCGAATAAGCGGAAGGTCTATGTCTTTTCTCATGCCATGTGTTATGCGGCCGAAGGCTTGATGTACGCATATCACGCCCTAGGAGAAGATCGTTACAGAATTGCAGCGACGGCGGCACTGAATTTTCTAAAAGGCAAATTACAACCTAACGGTTCATTGCTTCATATCTACAAAGACAAAAATCTGTTAAGAGGTGCATTATTTTCAGTTTTTCCGTTCTCTGCTACAGACGCATCGAGCCAATATGTAAGGCTGGCTCTTTTGTGTGCGGATTCCGCGAAGAGCGCCGAAAATATAAAGCTGTATGACGTTGATAAAGTTATAAAATTTCTCGTGAGTTCGCAGGTCATGGAGACAAAAGACCCGAACCTGAGGGGCGCGGTATGGCATAAGATTTCAGAGAGATGGGGCATCAAAAGGATGAGTCCCGTCGTCTCTACGTGGTGCAGCCAATTTTGCCTACAGGCCTTTATCGAGTATGAAAGGTCCAATAAAGATCAAGCTCGCTTTTTTATCGAGCATTTATATTGAACGATGTTCGGGGAGATAATCTAATGAGAAAAAATTACCCCATAGGATTGACGGCGTTACTTTGCATATTGGTATTCGCCGCTTTAGTAAGGTCGTTTACATTTCAGCTGCCCCACGACAACGGAGACCAGGTCTTTTATTTGGGATTGGCCATGAAGCTGGATAAATTCGGTTTTGGCGGATACACTCTGCGCAACATCGATGTGGGCGGAATCGTTTCCGAGACAGGAGTTAAGCAGGTTCTCGGTTTATATCCCACCGAAAAGGAGCAGGGTACGCTGCTCTTGGGGCTTGCCAGGACAGGAGTTACCTACTATGACGAGCCGCTCTTCCATCGTTCTTACGGATTTCCTTACGCTTTGATGTTTTCGCATAGGATCTTTTCCAGGGAAGACCCTTACTTAGCCCTATATACCAGCGGCAGGCATCCGAACGGCTATGTCTATTCTTTGAATTCCCGGCAGACATGGCCTCTGCAGTTTTATGCCGCTTTCGTCCCTTTCATATTCAGCCTGCTTTTCATATTGTGCACATATATTTTGGGTAAAAGGCTGTTCTCGAGAAACGTAGCGATTATGGCGGCATTTCTTGTTGCCATATCGCCCATAGAGATCCTGTCTTCTCAAAAGACATGGGCAGATACGATGCTCTCCTTCTTTGTGGTTTTTTCATTGTTGCTTTTCTACATGGCAAAGGAGAGGCATAATCCGGTCTTGTCATTCTCGGCAGGTTTGAGTTGCGGCATCGCCGTACTCGTAAAGCAGACAGGCGGATTTCTTGTGATAGCGTTGTTAATATTCCATATCCTGCAGCATAGGGATGACCTTTTTAATCCAAGGAAATGGGCGGGGATTATTTTCGATAGGCACATTATGTTATTCTGTGCGGGCGTTGCTGTTGCAACGTTCCATTGGTTCTATTCGATAACGAAGACTTACGGCAATCCCTTATATTCCGCACCCCACTCCGGACTCGATAAAGAGGTAGGTTGGTTTGCGATGTTGGGAGGCAGGCCACGCTTTCTCTATTTGATATCGATTCCTTGCATGGTCCCCTTATTCGGCCTGGCTTATTTTAGCGTAATCGCGGGACCATTCATAAAGGGTTTCATGGATGACAGGAAGACCCTTTTGTCTATCTGGATACTGACCTTCCTATGTATATTGATCTATATGAACACCAAAGAGAACCGGTATATGTTGCCCGCATATCCCGCCATAGCGATATTGACAGCGGATATTTTACAAAGAATCGGAGATTTATTAAATAATAGATTAGGTCGAAACCTGGGAACTGTCTTGATCGTGGCCGCTTTGCTTGCCTCGGCATTTTGGGCGGTGCCGATGGGCATAAAACACGCACTGTACAATGTCGCGTTGATTCTCAAGCCGTTTTAACAAATGCCAAGTTATAAGTTTCACGTTACAAGTAACAAGTGACAAGTTGCATATGAGAAGGAACGTATTCCGACCATGAGGAAAGCAGCACTTTTTTTAATATTAATCATACTCGTGATTTACGCAAACTCATTTCGAAATGAGTTTGTATGGGACGATAATTTTCTCATCCTAAAAAACCCTTCGATAACGGCTTGGAATTATGCCTGGATACATTTTGCCATAGACCTTTATCATTCGTATTCAAACTATTATCGGCCGATCCAGATGATATCTTATATGTTCGACTATTCACTTTGGCGATTCAATGTATTTGGCTATCATCTGACTAATGTGATATTGCACATTCTTGTGTGCATATCCGCTCTTTATCTATTCCAAGTTATAAGCAAGGATACGCGCGTGGCCTTTCTCGGGGCAGTGTTATATGCCGTACACCCCGTTCACACGGGTTCCGTTACATACATAGCTGGCAGGGCCGATTCTCTGACCACCCTCTTTATGTTATTGTCGGTTATTCTATTCCATAAACATTTTAAAACTAAAAGCGCTAGCGCCTCTATAATTATGTATATAGGCTCTTTGATTTCTTATCTATTGGCCCTGATGTCCAAAGAGATAGCCTTGATGCTGCCGATTATAGTGCTTACGTGCAGACTATGTTTTGTCGACGATAAAGAAGTGACGGAAAAGAGACAAATCTTGAAATTTCATTATATTTCTCCCTATATAGTTATATGTGCCGTCTACGCTATTCTTCGTCTTTACGCTCTCAATTTTCAAGATTATCTCATCCCGCCGAGCAGGTATTCCATATATTCCAGGTTGCTGACGTCCATTAAGGCCGTGGGGATATACATGGGCGTTGCGACATTTCCTCTGGAGCTCAGAATGGAGAGGAGCATTGCTTATGTGCATTCTTTATTTGATAAGGAAGTGATTATTACTCTTGCGATCGCGGTATTGGCGTCGGTTTTGATATATCGGCAAAGGAAGATCTTGAGCAGGCCCGCCATCTTCGGCATTATCTTTTTCTGCGTCGCTATCCTGCCTCTTCTGAATATCTACCCATTGCAGGACAATATGGCGGAGCACTGGCTTTACACGCCGTTGGTCGGCGCTTGTCTTTTCATCTCAAGCATATCATTGAGCATTTGGGACTCGCGAGAAAACTTGAGGATCCCCATAGTTGTTCTAATCGCATGTTACGCAGCACTGCTCTCTTTTAGGACGGTGGCGAGAAACAACGACTGGAGGAACGAAGATACTATATATCACAACACCTATTACTACAATCCGGCTAGCATCAAGATCTTGAATAATCTCGGCAATATGTATCACGCAAGGGGAGATTTCAATAATGCCGTGTTTTTTCATAAAGAGGCATTAAAGATAAATCCGCGCGAACATAAGACATTATACAACCTTGGACGCGATTACGAAGAGATGGGTTTGATAGATAACGCCCTCGAACAGTACAAAAAGAGCGTTTCTGAAAAGAGAGATTACGCAAAAGCCTATTTGAAGATAGGAGACATATATTACGGAAAGCTGGGTCTCGGCGAGGCAATCTTGTTTTACAAGAAGGCGATTCAGTATGACCGGCTGCTCACGCAGGCGCACATCGGCCTAGGAGATATTTATTACGATATGGGGCAATACGACGAGGCGAAGGTCAATTATGATGATGCGGTCCGCATAGAGCCGCACCTACCTCAGGCTTACAATAATTTGGGTAACGCCCTGTTTAGGATGGGGTTACATGAAGAGGCAATAATAAATTATAAAAAAGCGATAGATTTGGCACCTGCCAAGCTGGAATGTCTATTGAACTTGGGCGTTACCTACGGCATCCTGGGGAGGTACAACGAAGCGCTGGATGTCTTCGAGCAGGCGAGAGTATTGAAACCTGATAATGTCGAAGTCATTATAAATATTGGCGTTGCGTATTACCATACCGGCAGAAGAGAAGAGGCGAAACGTCAGTGGAGAAGGGCGCTTGCCATACAACCACAAAACAAAGTCGCCCTTTTGTACCTGGATAAGTTTGAATAGCCTACGTATGATTCTGTATCCGCATAGAATTTCTTGATTTCCTCTTGACACACACGTAAAAATCAGTATAATCTATATCAAAGGGTAAAAATATAGATTAAGCCATTAATTTATATATAATCCGTATAAATCTGTATTAAAAAAGATAAAACACATCTATGAGGTAATGTAAGTGGAAGAGACATTCTTTACGGTTCAAGAACTGGCGCAGTACCTTAAGATAAAACCAATAACTATCTATAAACATGCATCAAAGGGAAGATTGCCGGGATTCAAGATAGGAGCGTCATGGAGATTCAAAAAGTCCTCCATAGACCGCTGGATTGAAGAACAAGAGAGGGGAGCCGATAAGAATATACCACATTAGTTGATTATATTTATTTTTTCAAGAATAAGAGCATGACGACCTTATTTATAAAATGTTAGGACGCGATTGTGGCTAAAATCTTAGTGATCGATAGCGAACGAGAAGCCAGAAATTTTACATGTAGATTTTTCAGTGAGAGACATTTCGATGTCGCCTGGGCGGGCGATGTCCTTGAAGCCCTGCCTATTGTCAAGGACGGCCACCCTGATATCGTTGTATTGTGCATAAACACTGACGCCCCTTGGGACATAGAGGCCCTAAAGTCCATTAAAGAAGCGAATCCTCAAACCCGCATAATCATCATCTCATCGGATGACGATATAGATATTATGCAAAAAGCCCTCCAATCGGGCGCAGTCGCATTTTTAAGTAAGCCAATCTTATTGAGCGAACTCATCGATATCGTTTTACGCAATCTCAAGAAGAACCGAAGGTATTTTGAGATGAAGATAGAGCCGAAAAATGAGTGACGGAAAGACGAAAAACGTCAATTGGATGAATATCCAGGACTGGTTTCTTGACAGGGTGCTGAGCAAGGACAGCATTCCGCAATCAGCTACCAGACCGCTGCCCAGCAACGTCATATCGAACGGCTATCTCGACTTCAGAAATGAAATCTCCGACTCGAGTTATCAGGAGGCCTTATTCGATGCATCTCGCAGCATGATACGATTTAAAAAACCGCATCGCTTAATCAGGATGATCGATAAGATAATAAACCGGAAAGTCGGCGTAACACACTCCGCAATCTTAATTTACGATAAGGACAGAAGGTCTTATGTGCTTGTTGATTCGCGAGGGCAGGACGGCAATAAGATACCGCCGGGTTTCGTGAGGCTCGATTTGAAGAGTCCTATAGTGGAATTATTTCGCGATCAGGCCACCGCCCCTTTTTTGGATAGCGGTGTTTTATATTATAGAGATTTGAAGTGGATTCTTGAGAGCGGCCAACTTTTGACAAAAAATGAGTATGTACACAATAAGCTGCGCATGGCATTGAAGGAGATGGAACTTCTCGACGCGGAACTGTGCGTACCGTGTTTTTTTAAAAAGGACCTCTTGGGAATACTACTGCTTGGAAAGAAGCAGGCGAATAAAAGTTTTTCGCGGGGGGAGATGAGTCTTTTCGCCACCCTTGCCAACGACGCCGCGATGGCGCTTGCTAATGCTGGTTTAATAGAAAGCCTTAGAAGAAAAGTCGACGAAGTCGAACACCTGTACGAAAAAGAGCATCAACTTTTCATAAGTACGGCATTTACTCTTGCCAAGGCGGTCGATGCCAGGGATATATATACTCACGGCCATACGGAGCGCGTTACGGGGTACTGTCGCCTTATAGCGGAAGAGCTCTCGCATTTGCAAGAGATAAGGATGGACAGCCGCTTCAAAGAGATGCTATACATTACGGGGTTACTGCATGACATAGGAAAGATAGGAATACCAGACAGTATACTGAATAAAAATGGGAAATTGACAAGCCAGGAGCGCAAGATCGTCGAGAAACATCCTGAGATAGGGGCCAATATACTTTTACCTATAAAGGAGTTGAAGGAAGTGGCAAAATGCGTACGGTCACATCAGGAGTGGCACAACGGAAACGGTTACCCGGATGGTCTAAAGAAGGATGAGATACCGCTAATGTCCAGGATTGTAAGCATAGCCGATGCCTTCGATGCCATGACCTCAGACAGGCCTTACAGAAAAAGAAAGGACGTAAAAGTCGCGGTCGAGGAGATCAAAGATTGTTCGGGGACGCAGTTCAATCCTCAGGTAGTCGAGGCCTTTTTGAAAGCATTCTCTAAGACAGGCATGAGTTTGCAGTGTGACGGCAATAATTTAAGCTTTTTATATTCTAACAAAGAATGCTTTAATGATCTTGTATAATGAACAGTTTAACATATAGCCACTTAAAAAACCTAATAATCCAAGAATTCAATTGACAAAGAAATGCCTTTATGCTAAATAAGGAGTTGACGCGCATAATAATATATATATTTCATATGTATATTCGGGGTTTTTTACACAATTGTTGCTCAGGAGCGTGAGATGGGGTTCAAAGGCAAGGTTGCTATCGTTACGGGAGGCGCCAGAGGAATCGGCAAAGAGATAGCCGTGGCATTTGCCCGCCAAGGTGCTAATATAGCCATATGTGACGTAAATGAGGATGTGCTGAAAGAGGCCAAAGATGAAATAGGGTCGATGGGCAAGGAGGCGATAGGGATCAAGGTCGACGTTTCGAACCTTTCTCAGGTCGAAGATATGGTCCAAAAAGTCCTTGACAAATTTTCAAAAATCGATATACTTATCAACAACGCAGGCATAACGCGCGACAATCTTCTGCTAAGAATGAAAGAAGATGAATGGGATTCTGTGATCGACGTCAATCTGAAGGGCGTTTTCAACTGCACCAAAGCGGTTGCCCGCACCATGCTGAAGCAAAGAAATGGAAAGATTGTAAATATTGCCTCGATTATAGGCATTATGGGTAACGCGGGGCAGGCGAATTATGCGGCATCAAAGGGCGGGATCATAAGTTTTACTAAGAGCGTAGCAAAAGAGCTTGCTTCAAGGAATATCAATGTGAACGCTATCGCCCCGGGTTTTATCAAGACGGAGATGACCGCAAAGTTAGCGGATGACCTTAAGGAGTCGATGCTTAAGATGATCCCGCTGGCAAGATTTGGAGAGCCGTCCGACGTTGCCGATTTGGCGCTCTTTTTGGCAAGTGATA
>JAFGFD010000113.1 GCA_016931215.1 Candidatus Omnitrophota bacterium | reverse complement strand
GCTTTGTATAATCTTTTTTTTGCTTTTCTTTGTCTTCTGTCCCATAATCAAACTATTTAACTTCTAAAATTTTAGCACATAGCCATATTATTATCAAGAGATAAAGGGGTTGATATGACTCAGCCTCTGTTTATAAAAATCAATGCTTTCTTAACGCGATGATAAAAAGTGCTGCCCTCTTCAATCGTAAACCCGTTTTGTCAACACTCATATTATTCATCTTAGTTAAATATCATGAAGATTAATTATTAACTATGTTAATATAATTATAAGCGTTTTCAGCTATTGCATACTTTTCTTCCTTACTACGCCAAAAACCGGATGAAGGAATCAGGTCTTTTCCTTTTCTATGATATGCTTTAGAGCAAGTACTATGTTCCTGTTGTACTTCTCAGGCTGGGATAGCATCTCGTTTATGGAGTCTTCATGGGTAAGGGCCTTTCTGTAGGGTCTGTCCGTAGTCATCGCGTCAAAAACGTCGCAGATCATTATTATCTGCGCCTCTATTGATATCTGGTCGCCTTTTAGCCCACGAGGATACCCTGTACCGTCGAGGCGTTCGTGATGGTCGCGTATGGCATGTAGGATTTTTTTGAAATACTTGCTTGTGTTCAGTATCTTGACGCTGAACTCCGGATGGAGCTCTATGACATGGCGCTCGGCCGAGCTCAACCCCCTGTCTTTTCTTAAGATGTCCTGAGGGATGCCGACTTTGCCTATATCGTGGAGGACGCCTGCCTGTCGCATGAGACGAAGTTGCTCTTCGGGCATCCTGAACCGCCTCCCTATCATCTCGGCATAGGCACCAACCCTCTCGGAATGGCCGGCTGTGCACGGATCCTTCTCCTCCAGCGCAACGACCAATGAATGCAACGTCTCGAAGTGAGCATGTTCAAGGTCGCGTTGTGTCAAGCTTAGCTGCCTTAAAAGTTCCTCAAGCTCTCTGTTTCTCTCCTCAAGATCGATCGCCAAAAAGCTGAATTCGTTGTCCAGCTTCTGTTTTATATCCTTCTCCATATAATCAGGTTCGAATACGGAACTATCTATCTTCGGGTTGAATCTGCACACCTTGTTGTAATCAATCTCCTTTGCTCGCAAAAGGGCCGCTTTTGTGCTCTTCATCAAATCCGAACCTGTATTAGGAAAACCTTTAAAGTTTACTTCCGAAACTCCCACTGCCGTTGTAGGCATCAACCTGTCTTCGTCTATACCGTAATTCTCGTTCATGATTCTATCGCGTAGGCTCCCGGCTATGCCCAACGCTGCATTGACATTTATCTTGGGGAGCATCATGCAAAACTCACCCATCCCAAGATATGACGCATATCCATGAGCAGTGAGTTTTTCTTTTATCAGGTCGCCGACCCTCCTTTGCACATGCCTGCCTTTGTTGAAATCTATATCCTTTACAATGCTGTCAAGATTAAGGAGTTTGACCATAATGGCTGAGCAGGAGTGTTTGTAATTGACGGCTTGATTCACAGTGTGCTCCATTAAAAAACGAAAATACCTGTGAGTATATAAAGAGGTCAGTGAATCCGTAATAGCCATCCGTTTTATCTCGGAACTTTCGATAAGCATGCTTGCGTATTTGAAAAATACCATGCCTAAAAACAATCCCGGCAGTAAAGAGACCGTAAAAAAAGTGGGCCAGACATCACCTTCAAGAAATCTTCTAAAGGCAAATACATAATAAGTCGATGAGATAAATAAAAGGAACATCAAGCCTTTCATCGGACGTAGTTTGTAAAAAGCGAAAAAACAAAGAAGGTAAATCAGCACAGTCGTAAAAACTGCTATGTATGGATTTATATTTCTTAGAAAATCCTTTTTTAAGATCGAGTTTATCACATTGATTAGGATTATGCCTCCTGACCTCAAGCCGAAAGGAGTGGGGTGGTAATCGTGGAAAATCTCCCCTGTCTGACTTACCAAAACAAGTTTATCCTTGAAGAAATTCTCCGGAATGTCACCTTCCATGACCCTCCAGATTGGGACAAAATTGATGTCCATATCCTTCATGAGGTAATTGATGATCAAATGGTCGGCGTCGTTGGTCGGAATCCTTATGAACCGATCGTTTTTATGTAGGACCACGGCGTTATCTTCTCTGTGTATGTCAGAAAACGGCACACCCATGAAATGGGCGGCTGTCTTGATCTCGAAAGATATATCGCCGCTCCTCTCTGGTTGCAATACCAACGTAAATGTCTTGGTCCGCCTCAATGCGTTGTCGTCATCCCTTATGGCACCGATGACGCCATGGGTAAAAGCGGCATTGTCAAACACGGCAGACGGTTTCAGATATAATCGGTCCTTGCCATAAAGGCTCGCTACTATTACATTGCCTGCGTCCTTCATTGCCTGCGCCAGGCGTAGATCGGCCTCAGGGTTGCCTGTCGTCTCGCCATAGAGTGCAAAGTCAAGGGCTATTGTCCTCGGCTTGTAGCTCGATAGCCTGTCTATAAATTCACCGAAGACATCGCGCGTCCAGGGCCACCTCCTCTTTAGGCGATAATATGACGTCTCTTCAATAGCGACAAGGGCTATATCGTCCTGCTTTATACGCTCGGGTTGGTATTTCGAATAATATAAGTAACGCAATCTGTAAAGATTGTCTTCGAATAGAAGTCTTGCGACTCTTGCGGGTTTTGTATACAGTAATGAATAGACATAGAAAAACGCTATCACGGAAGCTATCAATAGAGCATATAACGGCTTCTTGGACAATAGCTCTCGTCCTATGGATTCGGATTTCTGTAACGGTCTCTTAAAATTGAACATTTGCTCAAAAACCGGTTATTTTATTACCTGAACGTATAGACCTTGTTTACCTTCTCAATGACGTTCCACTTGCATTTCAGACCTTTCGGAAAGGTCACCAGGTCTCCCTTATTAATCTCCACCTCGCCATCGGATGTCTTTACCTTAACCCTGCCCTCAAGTATATAGCAAACTTCATCCGAATCGTATTCCCAGTCAAAAACGCTCACATCGCATCGCCAGGGGCTCCATCTGTCAACACCAAGTTTTTCAAGCTTTGCCTTATCTGGCTTTTCTATCTTGATCTTAGCCATCTCCGCCTCCTCGCCTTGTTTCGGGACACGTTGCTGGTAAGGGCCTTTTAAATCAGCAACGCGTCCCGTCTACACGGTTTTACCGCATTCTTTACTTTGGTGGCGCAACTGCAATGGTTGTTATTCCCCTATTATTTTGGCCAATACTCTCTTTCGTCTGCGCCCGTCGAATTCACCGTAATAAATCTGTTCCCAAGGACCTAAGTCCAAACGCCCCTTAGTTATTGCCACGACTACTTCCCTGCCCATCACCTGTCTCTTCAAATGCGCGTCCGCATTATCCTCCATGGTCCTATTATGCCTGTAGTGGGATACCGGTTCATGCGGGGCCAGTTTCTCAAGCCAATCGTCGAAATCCTGTATAAGCCCGTTCTCCGCATCATTTATGTAGACGCTGGCGGTAATGTGCATTGCATTGACAAGGCAAATGCCCTCTTTCACGCCGCTCTTGCCAACCAGTGAACTAATCTTGTCGGTTATGTTTATGTAAGCGCGTCTTGTCTTTGTCGAAAACTCCAGGTATTCTGTCAATGATTTCATCTAAATCGTCCTGCGTCATTCTGACTGCCTTTATCAATAGGCCTGCCTTCCCATCGTCTCGATTATATGGACATCTGAGGGAATCACAAAGTCTGAGTCGGCAATCGGGATATCTACCTGAACATCCTCCAATTCCATCGTCATGGTATTGCCCATCATCTCCATCTCCACCTTAACCGGAAAATTCTTTGATTTCCAAAGCCATACCCTCGAATCGGAATGGGTGCGCGGATCCGCGAACTCATATATATCGCAATCATAGGATTTGTATCTTTCGCTGCCTACTATCTCGGCATTGAGGCTCTTCAGATAAGACGAATAATCCGACATAACGCTCATATCGCGGGAGATCTGATTTTCGATTCTATACGCCTCATTACGAGATGGCACATAGGAATAGGTGGTATTCCCGTTTATGATGATTACGGTGTCCTCTCCCTGCGCGCCCTTCATATCCATCCTTATCTTATCGTCTTTTATCTTGACCGTTCTCCTGTCAGGTTTCGGTAGATTTGCGCCCGTTGTCGTCTGTACGTAGGACGCCGTGAAAGCGAGCGCGCTAGCGCTTGACAATACGATCCCGACCGAAATAACTGCCTGCGATATACCTCTCATTATACCTCCTTTAAGGGGACGTTTTCTCCCGACACAACTCATTCAATACAAAAGTAACAACAGCTACTCTCCAGGACCCGCCCCCTATTCTATCCTGAGTATATCTGCGCGAGGCAGAACGAACCTCCCGCCCTCTATTTGAAACTCAATATTATCCTCGGACTCGCTAGATACCGTCGCCTCGAACATATTTCCATTCTTCAGATAAACCTTTACGGACGGTTTCATTATGCCTTCATTTGCTGCCGGTTGCCCTTCCTCTGATATTCTTTTAATGGCGTTGACCTTGGGCCTGATGCCGCGAATGACCTTATTTCTGGATCTTAAAAGGTTGGGTATGGCTATAGACAAAATAAGCGCCAAAAAGGCTATTATAACCGGTAAAAGGACTGTAAACCATACCAGCCGCATAGATTTCATATATTTTGAGTCGTCCTCTTCCTCTTTGAGCTCCTCGGGTGTCTTGGCGGCAAAGATATCCAGCGTCTCGTCAAAACTCGCCAGCGTATTTATTGAAAATATCCTAAAAAATATCGGTATGGGTAAAAAGAGCATATTAAACAGGAGCCCCAGGGCTATCAAGGCGGGAACGGCGATGATTATGAGGACGGCCAACAAAACAGGTTTTACCGCAACCGGCAATACAGCATTTATGGCCATGCCTATCAAAACCAGTATGCCGGCAATGAGTATGAAGACAAGTATTCCCAAAATCGCAATTGCCGCCATAATTCCCAGGGCTAATATGGAAAGACCTGCTTTTACCAGTATGTACAAAAATATGTCTACGATGTGCCCCTTTGCAACACCCAAAAACTCCGCCCAAGCCTTTAATATGCCGATCTTTTTCTTGTACATAATCGGCAGGACAAAATTATGCGTAAAGAACGCGATGATGACCGCCAGGGCAAGGAGTATTGCCAAAAGAGGTGCGCATGGAAGGATTATAGAAAGTATCTTGCCTGCCTCAATGGGCTTGGGCCCGGAGAATATTCCGGCATTCTTAAGCCCTATAATGGCCATAGCAACGATAACCCCGAGAAACATCCAGAAGATCGCGCTGATACATATCTGCCACTTAAAGTAAGAACCGCCCTGCGTTTTATTGCGATGAAAAGGTATCCTTAGAGAAGCATCGTTCCTGACGATTGAGTCGATTAGGACAAATGAGAAATTTGACTGTACCCACATCCACAAAAGTACAAAAAAGGCCATGAGGATTATTATAGAAGAGACGACTGCTGTAAAGATCAACACATTAGACCTGTCTTTGAAGAAAGCTGCTATCTTAGCCGATATATCTTCTCTTCGAAACGCGACTTCGCCAAAGACCTTCTCCTCGGAAGGTAACGCTTCTTGAGAGATCCCGGAAGGGAGTGACACCCCCTTTGCTCCCAAAGCGCTCTTGATCTTCTCCAATTCTGTGTTATCCATCCTGCTATTAAAATTAAAATTGCCGCCCATCTGGCCAGCAAGTATGACGATAATGGCCAGCATTACCCATTTTTTGAAGTTGAACGGCCGGAAGAGCAGCTCCACCGTCCATTTCCATGACATGCCTATGATCTCGGCATAAGAGTGTCGCTTCATGAAAATTCCTTTCCTTAAGATCGCATCTTGATATGGTATTTTAAAATCGAGTCACGACTCTGCAGAGCTATCGATATCTATGGCGCGCCGGCCTGGTACCCTCAAGAATGATCACTACTTCACCTGTCTTATTGAATCTTTGTTTAATATTTGTGTGCCAGTCCAGGAAGACAATGGCCGCTTCATTGGCGTCTTGATCAAAGATTATATAGGGGGTGCCGTTATCGTCATGAATGGTATTTTCGAATTTCGGGAAGTTCTCTTCCGTAACCACCAATTCTTCTCTTCCGCCGGGCACATCCAGCATTATTGTATGCTCGCCGTCATTTCGCGTCACATAGTAGTTCCTGCCGCCGCCCGTGTTGAAAATTATACCGTCGGAAAGCGTATTGTATTTCGGATCGGGCGCGCTCCTCAATAGTATCTCTCCGGTATATTTGCCCGTTATGAGCCGCTCCTTTAAATCGCCTATATATTCCCAAGCCTTCTTCTTTTTTATCATCTCTCTACCGGGCTTGATCCTGCGGTCGACATTATAAGAGATATCCTTAAGGCCCTCCGTGCTACCGAAGCCGCCGCCCGGATCAGATCCGGAAAAACGGCCTGTATTCCAATCCCTGGAATTGTATGTGCCCGGCTGTTCCGCCACAACAGACACTGTTCGACATAGAAATAGAAGAGGTAAAAAAACAAAAAGAACAAAAAATATATATTTTCCTTCCTTAAACATGGGGTCCTCCACCTTTACCGATGCCGGAGATAAGATTTGCCTTATCGATACGGCCCCTGCCGTATATTTCGAGCGCCTTTTGCAACAATGCGTCTGCCCCTTTATAGCCCAATTGCAAAACGGCTTCCTCGGGATTGAACCATCTACCCCCGTCTATCTCGCTCTTCTGTATTAAAAGGCGACTGTTCCCCGTGTATTTGAATAAAAATAGATAAACTGTTTTATAAATCAGTTTCCTGCCCCGCCTGTAATAATAGTTGGAGCGGCCTACTTCAGAGACCATCTTTATACCCTTAAGGCCGGTCTCCTCTTCGATCTCCCTCACCGCCGCTTGAAGCGGTGTTTCGTCCTTCTCTATCTTGCCTTTGGGCCACGTCCATTTTCCGTAAGGGTCCAATATCAGAAGGACCTTGAAACGGGAGCCCCTTGCTTTTATCACTATACCGCCGCTTGAATATTCCCTTGACGCACTTGCCATATCACCACTCCTCCGATATAATAATCAAAAAACCCCGCATAGCGAAAGCCCCGATATAGTCTTGGAATCCGCTATCCGCCCGTCTTTGAGCATTGCGCGAAGCTGCGATTTCGTAAAGATTGCTTTCTCGATGATCTCATCGGCGTCAGGCCTCAAAGAGACGCAAGACAGACCTATCGCTCTATAAACATAAATTATTTCGTCAGAAAAACCTGGTGTGGTAAATATGCGGCCGATCAATGCTATGGAACGTGCCTTATAACCAATCTCTTCCGCAAGCTCTCTTCTGGCACATGCGAGAGGGCTCTCGCCTCTCTTCAATGTGCCTGCGGG
>JAFGFD010000112.1 GCA_016931215.1 Candidatus Omnitrophota bacterium | reverse complement strand
GTGACTACATCAAAATTATTACTCGGCAGTCCGGCTTTTTCCAGAGTAGATGAATATAATGTATAGCCATATAGTTGTGCAAATTTTTTTGCCCAGGGTGAAAAATCAACACCGTATGACTGCCATCCCTTGCCAAGAAAATGTTTTAATATTATTCCGTTGCCGCAGCCTACATCTAAAATTTTTCCGATCTTAATTTCGTTTGCAAGCTTTTTAACTATCTTTCTAAACCAAATATCGTCAATAAGGGTTTGCCTTTCGGAATAACTTTTAACTATATCTTCATCACTTGCACTATTATATTCTTCTAATACTTTGTCCTCTAAATTTGTATATACAAAGTCACAAGGCTCACATTTGAGCAGTTCGTAACCATATACAATACGCTCATGTTTAACTCTGGGGGTACCGCAGATTGGACAGGGCCTAAGACAATCTTTTTTCATATTATTTTATAGCAAATTGTTTTTTGAATTCAGAAACTTTGCAAATTAAAGTATAACACCTTAGCAAGTTGCTTGCAATAGCAAAGTAGATAGTCACAATCATAAGGTTACTAAGTATAAGTTCATATCAAGTCAGACAGCCTGGATTTAACCATGCTAGTATTCTATTTTTCATTCTTTATTTAATAAACTATAACGACTGGTCGCCCGCTACTTAGGACGCCAGTCAGAGGCTGGAGCGGAACGAAGACCGCCGGCCTAGGCGGCCGCCTAGTGAACCTGAGCCCCCTGCCACAAAGCGTCGGATGGTACGCGGCGAAGGCGAACGGGGATGAAGTAGTATTTTTTGCCATAGCGGTTTTTGTATGCCCGATAGCATTTTGTATAGGAGCAATAGGTAGCATAGTATTGTTTATTAAAGCAAGAAAGAGCAACTCAAGGTTTTTGAAATAGATATTTCTTCAGTCTCGCACCAGCTTCTAAACTCATCCAAAAAGTTGCGAAACTCGTAGTCCGAAGGGAGCCATTTATGGGAAAAAGCCCTATATTTGTATCTATAGGGCTTTTTTATTAATCTCCAAGGGCAAGACGATGCGGACCGGAGTTTAGTGGGTTTTTATGTTGAACAACTACCCCACGGGTACTATAATGTCACGTGTCAAGACTGTAAGCGATTTATACATATCACAGAAGACGAAAGATATATCATGATGAAACCTTTAGGTGCCGGGCCGCTATATCTGGATTCCACATATGCGGTAAATTCGCGTATGAACAAAAAAGGTATCTATGAAGAAGGGGTATTCCATGAAACGAGAGAGGCCTACTGGTCGGCGCAGACATGGAAGGATGGGACGCCGATCACGCGCCGCCAAGCTCATGTTATAGCATCTATGGAGCAGAGGCTTAACCCGGAGTTTATAACAGACTGCGGGCTCACCGCTTATGATAATCTGCAGCTTAATGGAATGAATAATGAGGATCGAGAGAAGATAATAACGGAATATGAAAAAGTAAGAGAGTGGCATCACTCGACTCTCCAAAGAGCTATCGGAGAGTTCCCCGGCCGTATACGAATAAAAGATCTACAACAGGCGAAAGATTATGAATATAAAGTGTGGCTCGAAGCAAGCCTGCTCCAGCGCCATTTTATTTATAGGGGCCCTTTTAAAGACACGCTTATAGTGAAAAGAAATAACGTGCCCGGTTTGTCCAAAAAACAAGTCAAGCTGCGTCTCTGTGAATTTTCAGAGCTTACAGACAATGAACGCGATAAAGTATCTACCGCGCTACATGGCTGGAGCGGGTCACAGAAGATGCGCGATGTCATACATATCGATTATCTCAACATGCTCATTAAAGGGCTTAGAGAAAACGACATAATGAGCGGTGCCAGGTTTACGGGCCGGGACATCAGCCGCATATATTTCGCCATTAGTAAGCCCGAGGATAACGGTACTAAAAACATCGATGTGGAGGCCTTCGTTGTTATATCCGAGCAGGGTGACGATAGATCGGTGGTAACCTGCTGGGAGATTCGGCCGGCGAATAGAACCAAAAAAATTCTTCTTTCGGAAGAAGAAAAAGATGTAACGGCCAAGGACGTTAGATTTATAGGTGTGGGGCATCAGATCTTGATCGGAGTGCTGTTGAGGGAATTACGACTTGGCTTCGCCTACGACAGCGAAAGCGACCTATACCATATCAGCACGCAACTGGAAAAAGAGGGATTGAAAGCAAATAGAAGCTACAGCTACAAGGAGGTCATCGGGGCCATACAGGCAAGAAGCATAATGACTTATAAGCTATTAGAAGATGAAGCAATCGCTGAAGGCGGAGGCGCTGATGACATTTTAAAAGAACTCGCGGAAGAGATTCTCGGATTGGCGATTATGTGGACCGGGAACTACATAAAGCCTGGTTTTCGCGTGGCCTGTACGCGGATCGAAGACAGCCGGTTCTCTAACAACACCTACAAGATTGCGAAAATAACAGAAGATATGTCCAAACTAGGTAAACACAAAGCCGATCAGGTAGTCTTTCTAGAACGGATAACGGATGCAAGCCGCGATCCCGATGGAGATCTCCGTAAGAGAAGAGAAAGTTTACAGGCAGTGGCGGATAGAACAGGAGTTGCGATTTCATACTATACATATGAATGTTCTAAAAAGCCTGCTGCGAACTGCAATACTATAATACCTAGAGAAAATGTTTATGATAAAGCGCCTTTTACCAAAACAGCCTTTGACATTAGGCGTAAAGACGGCGAATATATTATTGCTTTAGATGGAACGGAACATCGACTACCCGATAAAGACACGATTTTGATAGTAGACCCGCCGCCAGGGCCGCATCGCGCAAAAAGTGTATAGCTATCAATAAGATCAACTATTTTTCAAGTATTTCAGTATCCAGTCTGTAATAGCGGGAAATATCTTTTTTTCAAATCCCTCAAATCCATGGTCGGCGCCCTTAATAGATAATAATCGGCCTTCTCTGTAATGCCGTCCATAATACCGCGCCACACTATAGGGGACGCTTTTATCTTCCGTGCCGTGAATGATTAAGGTAGGTATGGAAAGTTTCAATAGGGACTTTCCTGGATCATATCTATAGAATTCCTCGATAAGGCCGTTTCCCACTTCAAAACCATCGATAGCGAGCTTGCCCGTCTGCTTGGCTGCGGCCATGGCTTGCGGCGTAAACCATTTTTTCGCCCATTGAGTTTTTGGATCCAAAAAAGTTTTTTTATAGTCCAGCACGGGATACAAAAGGGCCATGCTTGAAACCTTTCTCGGGTATTTTTTTGCATAAAGGATAGCCGATCCACCGCCGAAACTGGCCCCTACAATAGCAAAATTCCTATGCCCTTCTGTTTTTAATAGGCTAGCGGCCGATGAAATATCGCTAAGTTCTCCTTTTATGGTCATTTTACACAGCTCTCCCGAGCTGTCTCCGTGACCCCTGAAGTCAAAACGTAGGCTGGTTAGCCGGTTCCGCGCCAATAGCTCTGCTAATCTAGTATAAAAACCATTTTCGTTTTTCTCGGCGGTTATACCATGTACCATAATGGCTGCGCCTTTTGGTTTGTCGTCAGGAACAACCAGTATTCCGCATAGCGCAATGCCATCAGCCGATTTAAAACGGACCTGCCTTTCTTTCACAACTAGACCTCGGTTTTTTTATTCTACCCTGAACTAGTATAGCCATTATAACTTCTTATCCTGCTTTTCACAACCATAAACTGCGCTGATATAGGATCTCTGGAAAATGCGCTATGCTGCCGTAAGTTCGAATCCAGACCAGGGAGCCGATCTTTAGAAGGACTCCGACAGGCGGACGAGGTTCGAGCCTATTCTTTTGAGCCAGTGGCGTTTTTTGATAATTTGCTTGACAAAGAGGGGCAGTCGATGTATAATACATTCAACGTAAATAAGGGAATGGAAATTTTGTGCCGCAAGGCAAAGAAAAGTTCGCCTTGCGTTTTTTTTATTTTCTGCCGTTATTTACTAAAATTTGGAAAAAAGGAGGTGTAGTAAATAATGGCAAAAGGAAAAGTTAAATGGTTCAGTGACCAAAAAGGTTACGGGTTCATAACGCCGGACGATGGAGGCAAAGATTGTTTTGTTCACCATAATGCGATTCAAGGCGAAGGCTTCAAATCTTTAAGTGATGGACAAGAAGTTGAATTCGGAATCGAAGAAGGCCCGAAAGGCCCTCAAGCAACAAACGTAATAAAGATATAACTTCAGTACAAATAAGGTCCGGCTATAACCGCCGGGCCTTATTTACTAAAACGTCTGCTTACTAGCAGACAAGGAGGCAACATGGCATTTAGACAAGGTGGCGGAAGGTTCGACAGGCGGCCGAGGGAGATGCACAAGGCGACATGCGCAGACTGCAATAAAGAATGCACGGTCCCTTTTAAACCCAGCGGAGACCGACCGGTATACTGCAAGGAGTGCTTCGCTAAGCGTAGAAATAGCGACCGTTAATAAGCGGTAAGGTATCTCGAATAACCCGATAGAAATTATAAGGTTTTGTATTGTTAGCGAACCTTGACGGTAGATAATGGGTGAGACTTTTTATTATTAACTTCCCTCTGATGCACATAACAGTAGACCCCAGGGTTGTAAATACTTAAAATATTCTTACAGTGAAGGAATTTACATACCCTCTTTCTTTTAATCGAGACGATTTCTTTCATCGTTCCTCCCTTTGTTGTATTATACCGCAAAATAAGCATAAAATGTGGAATATATTCAGTTTTTATACTAAATATCCAGTTGCGAAAATCATCTGATTCGGGGAGCCGTTTGCTAAAACCCCTTGTAACGAATAAAGTTACAGGGGTTTTTATGAAGTACAAAATTTTTTTTGACATTGATAACTTATTTTCTTATAATGCACATATGTGCATAACTAAATAGGAGTGGAATGCGACCTAAGAAGACAAGATGGGTGATGTGTAAGCCGAAAGAAAGATGTTTCCGCCCCCAGTGTAAAAAAAATAAAGAATTGGAGGGCGTGTCTTTGACTCTCGATGAATTTGAGGCAATCCGGCTTGCGGATTTAGAGTGTTTAACGCAAGCCCAGGTCGCCAGACATATGAGAGTTCATCGTTCAACAGTTTCAAGGATCATCGCTTCGGCTCATAAAAAGATAGGTGATGCTTTGGTAAATATCAAAGCTATTAGAATCGAAGGCGGTTGTTGTAAAGTAAAAGAGTAATGCTGAAAATGCAGAAATGATTGTTAAAAAAAGGGAGGTGATTAAGTGAAGAGAGTGTCTATTTTGTTATTGCTTTTAGTTTTTTCATTGGCTACTATTAGTGCAGCTATGGCTCAAGATTCCGGCCATGGTCAGCCTGCGCCAAATTCAGGAGATTGCGTTCCTGACGGTAGCGGTTATGAAAAACCTAACGGCCCCAATAATACCGGTTCCGGCGATTCAGGTAAAGGTTGGAGAGAGCCTGCCCCCAACGCAGGAGATGGAGTTCCTGACGGCCCCGGCCGTTAATTGATTTACTTAAAAGTATAGAGACCGGCTTCTTTATAGGAGCTACTAAAACTTAACCTTCTGCAACTAAAATATTTGTAGAGGGTTTTGTTTTGGAATATAATTATGCGTAGCAATGAGGACTTAGGAAATGATTGTTATTGATTATGATAAATGTTGTTGGAAAGATGGCAAATGTGTCAGTAGTTGTTGTGGTGATGGCAAAGAGTGCGATGGGTGTGTCGGGGCCTGTCCATCCGGTGCATTAGAAAGGCAAGAACTTATAGTTTTTTATCCGGATAAATGCGTTGATTGCGGTGCGTGTATAGCAGCGTGTAAGCATTATGCCATTTCGAATGTCACGCAGTAAAAGTCGCCGTCGTAAATCAACTTAGATGATTGTAACCAGCTCTTGGTATAAGAGATCGGCCTCATCTACGCATAACCAGTTGCGAAACTCGTACAATAGGGCTTAAGCCGTATTCAAAAAAGGGCCACGTTCGTGGTCCTTTTTTTGTTGACCTGAATTTCCACAAAGAGTATTATCATATGTAATTATTTAACACTTATTCCAACCGAAGGGATCGGTAATGAAAAAAACAAGATTTATTGAATTAAAACAAATTTTTAGAATCTTGAATGGACCAAATGGCTGCCCCTGGGATAAAAAGCAGACACATAAGTCTTTGGTAGGTAGCCTGAGGGAAGAGACTCTGGAATTGATCCGGGCGATAAAAAGTGAAAATTTCAACCATATAAAGGAGGAATTAGGGGATGTCTTGCTGCAGGTGATGTTTCACGCGGAGATAGCCTCTAAGAAAAACAGATTCGATATCGAAGGCGTTATCGATGTGTTGATAAAAAAATTAAAACGCCGCCATCCGCATGTATTTGGAAAGGCAAAGATAAGGTCCAGCGCTCAGGTGGTCAGAAACTGGAAAAAGATTAAGGCCGGAGAGAAGAAAAAGTCAGGTAGGAAAAAATAGATAAGATGAAAAGAAGTTTTAATAGTCATAATAAGCGAACAGGATTAAAAGGTGTGGTCACTCCGGAAAAGGCGTTGCATCATGCCCGGATACTCTCAAACTCCGTGAGAAACAAATACAGGCACATATCGAAACGCTTTCGCAAAGCCGGGATAGAATGTTTCAGGCTCTATGACTGGGATAGCCCCGAGATCCGCATAGTTGTGGACTGGTATGCGGGGCATCTGGTCGTATCGGAATATGAAAGATTGCAGACGGGTCCGGAATATCTTCCGCAGATGGCTGAGACTGCCGCTTACGCGCTGAACGTACCTATGGAAAATGTGCATATAAGAAAAAGACGTACCCAAGTGGCGGAAGGACCTCGTTATGGCAAGCTTGCATCTAAAGACAAGCGCATGGAGGTAAAGGAGGGCGATTTAAAATTTCTGGTCAATCTTACGGATTTTCTGGATACCGGTTTGTTTTCCGACCATCGCCAGACTCGCAATATTATCCGCAAGATGGCGGAAGGCAAGGACTTTTTGAATCTTTTCGCCTATACCGGAGCGTTTACCTGTGCGGCGGCTTTGGGCAATGCCCGTTCGACCGTTACAGTAGATCGTTCACAGGCATATGTAAACTGGGCCAAGGATAACCTCGAGCTTAACGGGTTCTTGAGCGACAAGCACAAGCTTGTGAAAGCCGATGTCATGATGTATTTAACGCGAGCCTATAAAGATGGCGAAAGGTTTGATCTGGCTTTTGTGGACCCACCCTCTTTTTATAAGGACCAATCAGCGGGAGTGGATTTTGATATAAACCGCGACCATCCGTATCTGATAAAAAAGGTTTTGAAAATAATGCGTCCGGGTTCCGATGTTTTATTTTCAACCAATCATCAGAGGTTTGTCCCGAGATTTGACGATCTTAAGGTCAAAGAGATCATACCCCTTACCCCGAGGACTATCCCCGAGGATTACAGGAACCGCAATATTCATCATTGCTGGCAGATAAAAGTATAAATTAAGGTGCCGTCCCGGCAAGTAACATAGGGGGCGGTCCAGAAAGTGCCGCCCTACACTAAAAATTTTTATTACAGTTTACCAGCTTCTACGCCACCCACGAAATTACCAGTCTATTTTTACAATATCAGAGTAAATATAGTTACTACATTTCAGATACCTCTAGTAAAAAAACCGTAAAAAAATATGTATTGCGTTTTTATGATTAATATTATAACATAATCGAAAGGTCTTATTTATAGCGAGAAGACTCTGTGGCCGGAAGGAAATCTACAGAACGATATATAATCATTATATTATCCCTTGGGGAATAAACGCCAATGGTAGAGAAGAGATGATATGAAGGGTAGAAATTATGATGTGTGCATAGTGGGCGGACTCGGTCATGTCGGCCTGCCTTTCGGTATCCATTTGGCCGCCTCTGGCAAAAAGGTAGTATTGTACGACATCAACCTGCAGACGCACAAGACCGTTTCAGAGGCAAAGATGCCGTTTCGCGAAAATGGTGCCGAATCCATTCTCGAAAAAGTACTAAACAAGAACCTCTTTCTGTCTACCGAGAAACGGACGATCTCCGAAAGCCGGTTTGTAGTGGTAGTTATCGGTACCGACGTAGACGATGAAATGAAACACAAATACGATCTCTTCCGGAGGTTTTTCGATGAGATACTGGAGTATATTGATGACGGCCAGCATGTCATCTTGCGTAGTACCGTATTTCCCGGGACGACCGAGCGGATAAGGGATTATTTGAAATCAGAGGGGAAAAGCCCAAGAATCACCTTCTCGCCTGAGAGGATATCGGAGGGTAGGGCGATGGATGAACTTCGCACCCTTCCTCAGATAATCGGAGCGTTCCGGCATAGCGATTTCGAAGAAGCCAGAGAACTCTTTTTGCCTTCTACCGGAGAAACGATCGAACTCAGCCCCAAGGAAGCCGAATTGGCGAAACTATTCACCAATGCCTGGAGGTACATCCTCTTTTCCATATCTAATCAATTTTATCAGATAGCAACCGATTCGAACCTGGATTTCTATAAGATCTATGACGCGATCACCTTGAATTATCCCAGGACCAAGTATATGCCCAGAGCCGGATTTGCCGCAGGGCCATGCCTCTTTAAAGATACCGTTCAGCTGTCTTCATATGCCAATAATGAACAATTTCTGGGAAATGCCTCGATGGGGGTAAATGAAGGCCTTCCGGCTTTTATTATCGAGAGGTTAAAAAAGAGGTACCCTATCAAGGAAAAGGTAATAGGAATACTCGGCATGACTTTTAAAGCGGATTCCGATGATACCCGTTCGTCTCTTGCCATGAAACTTCGCAAGCTTCTGATGGCCGAGGACATTAAAGGTCTTCTCTGTTCGGACGTACATCTTAAAGGCGACGGTTTTGTCTCGACCGAGAGATTGATAGCGGAGTCCGATATAATCATCATAGGCGCGCCCCACAGCGAATATGCGGATCTCGACCTGAAAGATAAAGTGGTAGTCGATGTTTGGAATTACTTCAAGAAGGGGGGGCTTTTCTGATGAAGATCGTGATGACCGGCGCCGCAGGTTTCATAGGAGGGTATGTCGTCGAAGAGCTTCTCAGAAACGGCCACCGCGTAACCGGCATAGACAACTATTCGAAATACGGGAAGGTGAAAAAGAGCTACGACTCACACCCAAATTATACGTTCGTAGAGGGCGACGTGAAGAACGTCGATTTTTTGAAGTCCCTTATAGAGGACTGTGATCAGCTCATCGCCGGGGCTGCCCTCGTAGGAGGTATATCTCTGTTCCATGAGCTTGCCTACGATCTTATCGCGGAGAACGAGCGGATCACCGCTTCCACATTTGATGGGGCCATATGGGCGTTTAAGAACAAAAGACTCAAAAAGATCAATGTCATATCCTCTTCCATGGTGTTCGAGAATACGTCGCTTTACCCGACACCCGAAGGGGAAGAGTCGAGATGTCCGGCGCCGTCCTCGACATATGGGTTTCAGAAGCTGGCCAGCGAGTATTTCGCAAAGGGCGCGTGGGAGCAGTATGCTTTACCCTATACTATCATCAGGCCGTTTAACTGTATCGGTATCGGTGAATCGAGGGCGCTCTGCGATAAGATGATCGCCTCGGGTAATATGACTTTGGCGATGAGCCACGTCGTCCCGGACCTTATTCAGAAGGTCTGTAAAGGTCAGGACCCATTACGCATATTGGGCGACGGCAAGCAGATCCGCCATTATACCTACGGAGGAGATCTGGCCAGAGGCATAAGGTTATGTGTCGAAAGCGAAAAAGCTGTAAATGAAGACTTCAACCTGTCGAGCCCCGTCTCGACCACCGTCCTTGAGCTGGCAGAACTCATCTGGAAGAAGATAAACGGGGACCGGCGGTTCAACTATGTATCGGATAGACCGTATAGATATGACGTAAAGAAGCGCATACCCGATGCGACGAAGGCAAAACGGCTTCTTGGATTCGAAGCGACGACCTGTTTAAACGAAGCTTTAGATGAGATAATCCCCTGGGTCAAGAAGCAGGTCGAGATAGGCAATATCTAACCGGAATACTTCAATTCCTTACAAGACATGTACACTGACCTTAATATAATCATTCCCGTATACAATGAAGGACCTAATATCAATAAGGCCTTCTCTATGATAGCAAGGCACGCGAAGATGCCTTATTTTCCATATGTTATTTACGATTTTGACGAAGATGATACCCTTCCCGCAGTCCGCGAATTGATGAAAAAGGATAAAAGGATATGCCTTCTAAAGAATAAATACGGCCGGGGGAGCCTTAACGCCATCCGTACCGGTTTCGACGCCGTTAAAGAAGGGGTGGTGCTCGTAATGATGGCCGACCTCTGCGATGATCTGAATATAATAAACGATATGTTTAAGAAGATAAACGATGGCAACGACCTGGTCTGCGGTTCCCGCTATATGAAGGGCGGTAAACAGTTATACGGACCGGTCTTTAAAGGGTTTCTTTCAAGGGTGGCTGGGCTGTCGCTCCATCATCTTACAAAGATATCGACCCATGATGTTACCAACAGTTTCAAGATGTACACAAAGGATCTTCTGAATGCCATAGAGATAGAAAGTACAGGGGGCTTCGAACTCGGCATGGAGATAACGGTAAAGGCCTATGTAAGAGGCTACCGTATTGCGGAGGTACCATCCGTATGGAGCGGAAGGGTATCAGGCAGATCCCGTTTCCGTTTCCGGAGTTGGCTGCCGGGTTACATAAGATGGTATATCTACGCTATTCAGCACCGTAACGATAGAAAGAATCAGGACCGAGGTATCAACGGACAGGGCAGTTAGCTATTGCGCAGAGAGGGAATTTTGCGCATCGGACTTCCGGCGAATATACGGAGAACGCGGAAGCCACAGTTCGAGTTCCGCGTAGCCCTACGGGTACCCGTAGGGCTAATTTTTCTTGGATATACGATTTTTTTTAGTATAATAATATGAAATTGAGAGTCTCATAGGGGCAAGTTCCCATTCAAGAAAGGCAGGACAATGAAAAAACGCATGAAGACCAGTCGCGCAAGCGGTGAAGGCATTAAGTCTAAACCTTTATCAAACACTGTGGCCGCTGCCCAGGATGTAGTGGGACTACTTACGACATTGGTGCAGAAGCTCACCTCTTTTGAAACGAAGATAGATACGGTCCTCAGCCGGATCCCGGCCCAACCTGCGGCGATCCCCAGGCCACAACAGGCGCCACATCCTTCCCCTGAGCGGCATAAGCAATCCAGGCCTATGTACAAAGTAATCTGCGCAGATTGCGGCAAGGACTGCGAAGTACCGTTCAGGCCGAGTAGCGAACGCCCTGTTTACTGCAAGGAGTGTTTCAAGGTGCGCAGGAACAGCGGCACATTCAATCCGCGGGGAGATAATAGGGCAAAGGAAGTACTACCGCCGCCATCCATTCCTGCCGAAACGCCAAAAGCGGAAAAGCATGCAAGGCCAGTCAAAAAAAAGAAACCGGCGGCAACGAAGAAAAAGAGTAAAAAATAGGGTATTAGAGGCAGGTCTGTAAAATATCACCCTATACTATTGTCAAGTACGGCTAGCTATACGCTAAAACGCCCTTCAATTTATTTTGGAGGACGTTTCTTTCTTTATCTTTGAAGGCAAAACGGCAAAAGCAGGTTATGTTTTTCCAGAAGCGCCTTATCGGAAAGGATTTCTTTTGCTGGGCCGTCCGCGACGAGCCTTCCTTTGTCGAAGATGATCGTGCGGCTACACAACTCAAATACCATATCCAGATCGTGAGTAGCGATTATCTTAGTCTTGTCGAATTTAGCCAAAGCCTGCATGATCTCACACCTTCCTTTAGGGTCTAAGTTGCTGGTCGGCTCATCCAATGCCAGGATGTACGGTTTCATAGAAAGAATAGTAGCCAGGGCGATCCTCTTCTTTTCTCCGAAGCTTAAATGGTGAGATATCCTCTTTTTCGCTTTTATCATATCCACGTCTTCTAAAGCGCCGTTGACCGAAGACTCGATTTCTTTTCTATCGTATCCAAGGTTTATCGGACCAAAAGCTACGTCGTCCTCTACGGTCGGCATGAAAAGCTGGTCTTCGGGATCCTGAAATACTATGCCGACAGATCTTCTTATATCACACAGATTGTCGTCGCGGACTTCTTCGCCGCTTATCTTTACTACGCCTTGCCCTTTTAAAATACCGTTTAAATGTAAAAGTAACGTAGATTTGCCGGCGCCATTCGGTCCGATGATACCGACACATTCCTTTTTATATATCCGCAGGCTTACGGCATCGAGGGCCTTCGTGCCGTCCGGATACGTATAGGATAGGTTATCGATGGCGATCATCTCTTTTATGGACATAGACAGATCCCCGTGATATTCAGTAATACAGACATTCCGATAATCAAAAAAGCTTTCGCGAAGTCTTTTCCGGTCAATCTAAATTCATCCTGTATCGAAAGAGAACCGGTATATCCTCTTGATTGCATAGCTTGATATATCCTCTCGGTTTTTTCATAACCCCGGACGAATAACATGCCGGTCAAATTGCCGATCGTCCTCAAGGTGAACATGTCGGTTCTTCTATTGAATAATCTAGCCCTCGCAGCGGTCAGCATACGGCTTAGCATCTCCAGGAAGACGAATATATACCTGTAAGCGAACATTATCATCTGGATGATCTTATTGGGGACTTTCAGCTTCTGCAGCGCTTTTAAACTCCTGTGAAATTCCGAGGTGCCGAACATGGGGAAGATGATGATGACCATACTCACGGCTCTTAGCGCAATAAGGACAGCCAAGTCAAACCCTTTTTGCGATGCCGTGAGTAATCCAAGTCTTAACATGGCATCTCCCGGGACCGTAAAAGGCATCACAATGAGAAAAAAGAAGATAATGAAGAAGACCCAGCGAAGTTGTTTTAATACAAATATGACGGGGATCTTCGACAAAATCAAAAGTACCGATGCCATTAAGAAGGCTATTGCCGCAGGTGTTATGTTCGGAAGGAGGGCTATCACTATTATAAGGATAGAAAAAGATATTATCTTTACTCTCGGATCCCAAGAGTGGAAGAACGAATTCAAATTCGAATATTTATCTATTTCTGGAAGATGCATTATACGTTTTTTCTCTTTAAAAAGTAATGAGCCGGCAAAGCCATTGCGAATATAGCGGCAATTCCGTACAACACCTTTTTAAACGGAATGCCGTCTTCCTTCGGATTATTTCTTTGGCCATCTTCGCCGTCAAGCTTTAATATGTATTCATCCCTATGTCCCATCGAGGCCTCCAGCACGATTTTAAGCACATGCTGTTGGGGTGATTCAAAATTGAATCTGCCGTTCGCGTCGGTTACGCCTTCATAAAGCAATCGGCCTGATCCGTCGCAGACCGTTACTTTTCCGTTTTGGACTTTTTTCCCGTCCGGGAAATAGCTTTCGGTAAAGACGGTGTCGCCTTCCACGTATGCGTAAATATTTACTTTATGGGCGAGCGCGGAGGGTGACAAGACCATTAAAGTAAGACAAACAATTACTGTGACGAAGATGGTCTGTTTCAAACTCTACTCCATGTCTATGGTTTTGACCCAGTATACGGCACCGATTTCTACAGGTTTATCTTTGCCTAAGGTATCTTTTAATGTCCACGACGCCTCGCTTAAGGCGGCAAAGGCCCACCAACCAGCCTTCGGCATAGCATAGGAAAAGACACCTTTAGAATCCGCTTTTATGGCCTGCGTTACATAAGGGTCCGAAGGCGATTTTATTTTACCATCCACGTTATAATATTCAACTTCAATCTCCGCGTATGGGACAGGCTCGCCTTTCAGTTTGACTATACCGCTGAATACATTGCCCGTCCACAATCCGTACGGCCTTGTCAAAGGTATGATCTCCGTCTCAAAGCCTAATTCGGCATCCCAACCTTGTTCCAACCCCAGAGCATTCACGCAGGCCTTTGTGTAATGGACGATAAAGCAGTCCTCGGCCGGTTCCCAATAGGGCTTGGGCACGACATAAAATGTATAGTCACCCGGCCTCTTTATCGTATAGCCGGCCTGCCAGCATTTGCGACCTCCGATGCTATTTCCTGTCAGGGTCTTCAGAAGGTCTTCCTTTTCGCCCATATGCATTACTCCGAATTCAACTGGCTTTTCCATGTCCATATATTCGTTTTCCATAGGATGGAAAAATTTTAAATCCACTCTTATCGTTTTCGGATCATTTTCCGTAACTATGTTCACGGAAGGGATCACCCCGCCAAAATGAGCATTCGCTATGATGCCTCCCAGGAAGATCGCCAATACCGTAATCACACTCATTAAAAAAAACTTCTTCATTTTTTTCTCCTTTCAAAAAGCTCCGGTTTC
>JAFGFD010000111.1 GCA_016931215.1 Candidatus Omnitrophota bacterium | reverse complement strand
TGTTTCAACTTCGGAAAAGAACTGGATCCTTTTGCCTTAAATATCTCCGCGGATCCCCAATCGCTCAATCTTACGCGACCGTTTTCGTAGAATAGGTCTACTCCGAGATGCGTGATATATTTTCTATCTATATTATGGAAATATACGGGGGCTCCGTCTCTTGTCCTCAAAAGAAGCGAAGCGGCAAAGTCATCTTCAGTCTTTCCCGCTTTTGAAAGAAGCCTCTCGAAACGTACATCTTCTCCGAAAAAATCGAGTAGATCCAAAAAATGGATGCCGTTATTCTTGAACGTCCCGTAGTAGACGAAAGACCCCAGGATCAAACGTCCAAGGCTTTCTCGATGGACAGCCTCCTTTACTCTTGCAACCGTTTTGTCCCAGCGCCTCAAATAATTTACAGACACATGTACATTATTTTCCCTTGCCAGAAGGTTGATCTCTCTTGCCTTTTCGAAGTCGCTCGCAAGCGGTTTTTCGGCAAGGATATATTTTATCCCTGTCTCTCGAATGATATGTTTCAAGACTTTATAGTGCGATTCCGTGTCCGTGCAAACGCTTACTACATCAAGGTCTTCACGCGCAAGCATAGTCTTATAATCGCGATACGGCATTACGCCGCGATACATGCCTTGGAGCGCGCGAGCCCTGTTAAATTTAATATCACAACCCGCTTTAAGCGTCACCTTCGGGTGTCTAGAATAAGACTTTGCGTGTGTGTTGAAATTCATGTCCTTCGGCTTATCCCATAATAAACCGACGTTGCCGCATCCTATAATACCTGCCTTGATCACTTTATACCTACCCTGTTCACTTTAAGACCGTCGAGCGGACTCAGGATCTCCGGTTCCTTTTTTAACAACTCGAGGATATCTGCCGTATCAAAAAATTTGTTCAACGGGTACAGCCTTGAATATATACTTCTCATGATCTTCAGGTCCGCCTCTGTATCCAAGGCAAGAGCGATATCCGGGCGCCTGTATTTCTCAGGCGCTAAGTAATGAAAGATGCTGAATATCTCGGGGTGCGTGATCATAAAGTAGTTCGTATGCTCAAAATTATTCGTGTCATCGCGATAAGGCGGCTGTCCGGCCATCTTATGAGACTCTTCCAGTCGGGAGAGATCAACGACCTGCAGATTTACGCCGACAGGATAGGTCACTTTTACGAGATTGGTGACGAGGTCATAGTGGTTTTTCACGTAAAAATCTATACCATCGTCAATCAGAGTAGGCGATATGCATGAACAATCTCCCGTTACAAGGACCAGGGCGTCCGCACCAACCGACTTTCCGGCGCCGACTACCCTGCCGAGGACATCGTCTTCGCCCCCTCTGAAACATCGAGCTCCGTATCGCTCGGCTATTCCGGCAAGATTGTCATCTGCGTTCTTAGCGGTAGTAGCGACTACGATCCCGTCCAGGCGCTTGCATGCAGTGAGCCTTTCGATAACCGCCCCGAGCGCAGGTAGACCTTTGTAAAGCTCCATCCCCATCTTGCCGGGAAGTCTCGATGACCCCATTCTCGCTTCTATCGAAGCTGTTATCTTCATGCCTTTATTTTTCTTCATCCTTCGCGGTCTCCTTATTATTAAATACTGCGGACGCGACCTATCATATTCAATGTCCGCCCGAGTTCGTTCCGATAGATGAATTCGGGTGTCAAAAAATCAAAACGGCCCGCATCCTTTCCCATATATGGGTCTCTGTAACTGAGGTGGTTCTTGATAGTATCCAATTCCGTTATAGACGTCTCGTACTCGACGATTTCAAACCCCGTCTCTTGCAGCAACCTGGATAAGGTCTTTGGGTTGAAAAATTGTATGTGGGTATGGCCGCCGAACGTACTGCTCTTCTCATGAAGTATTCTATAGACAAGCGCATCGATGTTGGGAACGGTAATGACCGCTATTCCCGATGGCACCAAAATGCTTCTCAAATCCAAAAGCGCCGCCTTGGGCTCTCTGAGATGCTCAAGGACATTCAATAAAAATACGCAATCAAATCTTTCTTTGAAGCTACTGCGAAAAGGCAAAAATTCCGCTTTATATCGTATGTCGTTTTCTTTCAGCACGCTATGGCACCGGGCATTGGGTTCTATGCCGTATACATCGTATCCCTTTTCTCTTGCGACTCTCAACAATACGCCCGGACCGCAGCCGATATCGCAGACTCTCGATTTGCCATCGGGTCTTACATATTGTTCTATCACATCGATGAGATACCGCGCCTCGATAGACTTTATCCTGATCTGCTCCTCTGTCTCAAGTACCCGCTGCCACGAATCTTCGGCCTTGACGAGTCTCTCGTTTTCCTTCTCATCGAGAATCGGGTTGACATAGACAAGCTCACATGTGTTGCATCTTACATGAGAGAACCCGTTTTTTATAAAGAGTATTTCGTAGTCGTTATTGTCGCACAGTGGGCAGTTGCGCTTTTGGGAAAATTTCTCCAAGATACGGCCTGTCCGCGGGTTCATCCATCTTGAATCCTTCTCTCTGCGATCATCCATATGCTTGTCGCGACCGGTGCGCATATTAAAATCGCGGGCACCATAGACCAGACTACCGTCGTAACAGTTCTTTCTCCGAACTCTTTCGTCAAAATCCATCTTTGTTTTAGCGCTATGATTTACTATATTCATATTGCTTTGATATTTTTTTATGTTCACGCATTATCTTGGCTACATCCAGTTTCATCTCTGAGTCTATGAAGAAACACTCATCCTTCGAGACCAAAAAATTGACGATGGTTGGGCCCGTCAACGAACCCGTTTTGAAATTCCTGTTTCTGGCAGCAAGTGACGTATTAGACTCGCGGTAAATCGTGTCAAAATCAGTGGACAATCCCTTGGGGGGATTGAGGGCCTGCAAACCGTGAGATGTCCTTTTATAGATCGGGTCGCTGATCTCCTCTACGCCGATAGAACAATCGGCGCCGTTTATAACCAGCGTGGATATCGCCTCCTCCAGCGTCTCGGTATTTACAAAAGGTGTCTGAATATATGAGATGACGGTGATCCCTTTATACTGAGGATCCAATTTTTTTGCGACCTTTTCAAGCGTAACCGCCAGCGATTGAGACCTCAGGGTGTCTTCTTTCTTCCGCTCAAAGTGTAAAAGCCTGTCGTCCCGGAATAATTGAATTACGTCCTTCGCCTCCGGGTTGTCGCACGCCACGACCACAAAATCCATCATCCGGGAATTTAGGCACACCTCGATATCCCTCTGAAGAAGCGTCTTCCCTTCAATCTCCTGCTTCCACAGGTCCGGACAGAAATCAAAATTCTTGCGACACGGTATAACGCCTATAATAGGGCGGAAGTCGGGAAGCTGATCGGCTATGCCGTCCATCTTGATCCTTCTGCGGGCCGCGAGTATATGGCTGAATCTGTTCGTAAGGTTATCCTCGTGCTTGCGGTAGTAAAAGAGAGGTAAATTCACATTGGCGTATTTATATTGCTTGGTTATCTTGCTCCAGAGGTCATAGCCGTCCTGGGCCCCCAGATCCTCGCGGTATCCGCCTATTTTTTCCAAAACGTCTTTTCTTATCATTGTACAGGCGCCGTTCGGCGGCAAATCCAAAAGATAGTTCTTTTGCGCAAGCTTATTCCTGCGCTCTTCAGAGTATACCTCGCCGAATTCGTCCATAAGATAATAATCGGGAAATACGATGGCTATCTCCTCATGAGTATCAAGATAATTACTCAAGACTAGAAGGATATTTTCGTCAAAGATGTCATCACCGTCCAGCCTGACCAGATATTCCCCCCTCGCCTCCTTGAGAGCGACATTGCAGACAGCTGGCAATCCTACGCCTTTGGTGTTTATCAAGCGCACTCTTTCGTCGCCTTTATAAAGATTCATGACCTCTCCGGTCGTATCGGTCGAGCCGTCGTTTATAATCAGAAGCTCCCAATCCGCAAATGTCTGACGAAATACGCTCTCTATCGCCTCCGCCAAGTATTTTCCGTAATTATGCGAGACTATGTAAACCGTGACCTTGTATCTCTTCATTTTGCATCTCCTCGGTTCTTGAACGGGAAAGGTTTGCCATAAAAATGAGGCATTATCCTTTTGAGTTGAAAAAGATCATCCTCCAAAGTATTGACTCCGTCAATGGCAGACGGAGAACATAGTATGCCGCATTCCTTTAAAAACTCTATGATCGCGGTATTATAGTGTTTTTCCTGCCCTTCCGGATATGAATAATGGCGTACTTTGGTCTTCAAGTGAGTCTCAAGCATCTCTATGGAACGCGTTATCTCGGTCTTCATCTCATCGGCGGAGAGGGCTGAGAGGATAGTATGAGTAAAAGAATGACCTCCCACATTAATACCCGGATGTCTATTTAAATCTACGATATCATCCCACGTCATTGCCCGATAATTCTCAGATGCGTTCACGTCCGGCTCGACCTCCGCCTCAACCGTCAAAGACTCTAAAATTCCATCCTTTTCAGCGTTTGAAACGGATTTGCAATGTCTCTTGATGCTCTCGAGCGCAAATATGCGTTTCTCCCTGTCGGTCAAAGGGAATCGTTCGCTCTTGCCGGATATCTCTATTTCTATAACGTCTTTTTTCGTCCTATTGATGCAATCCTCCAATTTGTCGACCCAAAACATATCATCCGTTCCTATTATCCCGGGACACACATAGAAAGTCGCCGGGATCGACAATCTACTCAAAATAGGTAAGGCAATCGTATAATTATTCTTAAATCCGTCGTCAAAGGTGACGACTACCGAATTCTCCGGAAAGACTTTTCTCTTTGAAAAATGTGTTATGACATCATCCATGCTGAGTATATTGCAATTCTTTTTTATAAACTCCATCTCATTGTTGAATTCCGCCCGATTGCAATGTTTGCCGGAATAATTCTCTATTCCTGAAGAAGCTATGTCGGTTACCCCGTGATAAAGCAATATGGTCAGCTTACCGTTTTGACGCATCTTACTCAGACCTTCTTTTTTATATAAGCGTCGAATTTCCTCTGACACAAGGACTTAAGCGCGGACGGCATGGCGCAATAGTAGCGCCCCCCGCCGTTTATGCCCGACTTAACGCCTCCTCCCGCTATAATCTTACGCAAGGCTTCCTTCATCATATCGGTCGCCATGACCGTTGTTTTATGTCTCAGTTTATAGATCTTATCATCCGCGGAATATTCTATCTTTCTCATCGCTATGATATCGCCCGTATCGAGTCCTTCATCGACATAGTGCAGTGTCACGCCTATATTTTGGAAATCATCATGAAATATAGGCCATATGTCGCAATCAAGCCCCCGATAATGGGTAGCCAAACCGCGGTGTATATTAATGAGTCCTTCTCTAAAAAGACCAAAGACATGGGGCTTTATTCTGCCGCAGCCGAAGACGATTGCGATATCCGCCTCGATCCTTCCAGCCGAAAGCATGAACTGCTTACTGTTGACCGACGGGACCCTAAAGACATTCAATTTACCGCTCAAGGACCGAGGGGTGTTCCTAAAGAAATTTTTTCTTTCAAACCCTTCTTCTTTTTGGGCATACGGTGATGTCACATCATACGGAAAAGAGGCCGAATCCGTCTCATAATATACGGCGGCAATATCGAATTCCGACGCGATACTATTGATGAAGTATATGTGATGAAGTGTATCCGTGGATAAAATCACTATACGCATACTCTAATGCCTTTCCTATTATAAACTCCTTTGGAGTTGGCACCTGAAATCATGTAGCCTCTTCAATTCAACTGGCGTCATGCTGCACGAGTGATCCGGCCCGTACATATTTTTATCCAAAGTAAAGTGTTTCTCGATTATCCTAGCCCCTTTAGATAAGGCAATCATCGCTGCTGTAATCCCCGTCGTATGGTCGCTAAAGCCGGAGTACAGGTCGAAATCTACGGAGCCCAAATGCAGATCTTCCAGCTCGGCCGGGTATCTAGCCACGCAGTATAGATAATCTACATGGGAGTATTTAAAAATCACGGGAAAATCCTCGTCTTCCCAAAACCCGAGAGAAGCAATAATGGGTTTTCCGGTCTTAATAACGGCTTTCAAGAGAGCCTTGTCGCGTATAGATCTGGACGCTATTTTATGCCTTTTCACTCCGACATCCTCAAGCCATTCGACCCGTTCTGCGTCAAAGGCGGAAGCCATAAATTCTATCCCCGCGTTCCTACATTCTTCGGCCAAGTAACGAACGTCGTCTCTTGAGAGTTGGGTCGAACAATTATAATCGTACCAGTCGTTGCCTTCTCTTCCGAATACCTTATCGGTGTCAAAGACCTGGAATTTCGCGACATCGGCCCCGTTCTCTTTTGCGCTTAGAATCAAATCTTTGGCCAACTTCATGTCCCCGTTATGATTTTGTCCTATTTCGGCTATGATCTCCATGAATGCCCTCCCAGCCATATATTAAGTATTATCAACGAAAATATCGTCGGTCCATTAACGCGCATCCTATCGTGTATCATCGCATAAGCAACGTCACGACTATCCTTTGTAATTATGCCTGCTTTGGACAAATTTGAGGAAGTTCGAAAAGTCTCCTCGAATAGATCCGACCAGCCGTTTTTAAGCCAGTGGTCTATGGGCACGTTAAATCCGTGTTTTGGCCGGTCATATATCTCGCGCGGCAAGATGTCCTTAAAAGCGTTTCTGAGAGCCCATTTTAAATAATTTCCCCTTACCATATGATTGAATTTGAGTTTTTCCGCGTGGGCCAGAACGGATGGCGCGGCAAAAGGCACCCTGCCCTCTACCGAATAAGCCATGGTCATGCGGTCCAGTTTCTGCAGCATTTCATTGAACAGATAAAACTCCCTATCCTGCTTTATGAAATCCTCGGGAGCCCAATCGCCCGAGTCTTTGTACTCATGAAAAAATCTCAAAGAGGACTTTGTATTTTTAAAGACGTCTCTCGAGTAGAGTTTCTCTTTCTCTACCTCTGAAGCGTAGTAATGCCATGCCCAAGCCCGTTTTTGCGGAATATAATTATTAAGAACGGAGAGCCTCTCTTTTAAACCCAGACCAAAATTATTAAATGTGACCGTTTCTCCTCCGTTTGGTATCGCGGACAACATTTTTTTATTCGGTATATTATTGTCCAGATAGAAGTACCAGGAATAGCCTCCGAAACACTCATCCGAACAATCCCCTGATAACAACACCTTTATTCCTGCATCGTGCGCGGCTCTGGCAATGGCCATAATGCCCATGCCCGACGGCACTGAAAAAGGCTGATCCGCGGATGAGCAGAACTTCAAAAGATCCCTCTGGCAATCCTCTGAAGTTATGCGAATCGTATGGTGCTTGGTATTTATCTTTTTAGCGTATTCTTCAGAGTATTTTGACTCATCCGCCGTGCCGTGATAAGGGTCGTGCACGTCTTCAAACCCTATGGTAAATGTACTTATAGAAGGCAATGCCTTAGCCGCTATAGTAGCCACTATGGAACTATCCAAACCGCCGCTCAGAAAACACCCTACCGGCACGTCGGAGAGAAGGCGGCTTTTTACCGACTCTTGAACGACGCGCCTTGTCTCTTCTATGACGGCCTCATCCGACATATTGATATATTGCAAGTTGAACTTGTTTGCATAATACTTCAAGCGAATGCCTTTTTTGCCGCAAATCAAGATATGGGACCTTGGCAGCGAAAAGACGTTTTTATAGATGGTATCCGGTTGTGGTATCCAGGTGAATGTAGGAAAATCCCATAGTCCCTGATAATTCAGGCTAAGGTCGATTCCGGGGAAAAGCGCAAGGCTCTTTATTTCGGAGGCAAATACAATCTCATTATTCCCCAATTTGCTGTAATAAAGAGGCTTCTCGCCCGGTATATCCCGTGCCAGGATCAGCCTCTTTTCCTTTTCGAGCCACAAAGCAACGGCAAACATTCCGTCAAGCCTCTCAAAGAGTCCCTCGCCCATCTCATCGTAAAGATGGCATATGACCTCACCGTCAGAATGTGTGCGGAACTTATACCCTTTACCCTCAAGCTCTTTACGCAATTGCGGCGAATTATATATCTCGCCGTTATACAGAAGCACGACTGATTTGTCCTTATTATAAAGAGGTTGATCGCCGGTAATGAGATCATTGATACTCAAACGCCTCATGCCGGCATGATAATAGAGTGAATGGTACTCGCCCTTGCTGTCCGGACCCCTATGGCGTAGGGCTTCCACCATCTTCTCCAAGACCTCATTATCTACATTCCTGTTGGTTATATATCCCGCTATCCCACACATCTCTTATTTCCTACAATGTCAAGAACGTCTCCCGAGCTGAAATTATACCTATCGGCAAGCCGGCCCACTACCCTGCGAGCTGCCTCGATATCCTCGGGATAATCTATGGTAAGTTTTACATCGCTCATAAAAGACGGATTTAACCCTGCGTCGATCAATTTGACATCGAAGCCATCCGCATGGTTTAAGATATAACGCGTCACATGTTCTCTGTCTTGTTTATCGGAAGTCATCCTGGCGCATCTTTCAAGCGCGCTCAGCGACACTGCTTCGGAAAAGAAAGCCGACGCGCAACTTATTCTGCTAGGCGCGACGTATTCGCGCCCTTCCTTGACAAGGGTATCCAAAAGCGAATCTGCCAAGGCAATATCGACAAAAGGCGTATCGCCGCATATACGTATGATATATTTCGCCCCGATGGCATTGGCTGTATCGATATACCGCTTAAGGACATCTTCGAGGCTCCCCCTCATGACCCTGATACTATTTTTTAAACAGTAGTCATAGAGGCCTCTATCGGATAGATCTTCGGATGTAGCGACAACGACATTCGAGACATTCGACAGTGTACTTCGCTTATATACAAACTCGATGAGAGCCGCGCCCCCGAGGGGTTCCATCATCTTTGACGGAAAACGACTTGAAGACATGCGAGCCTGAATAATTATCGCTACGTTCGAAGGCTTCATAAATGACCTCTACTGAGCAAAATAGTATCTTTCCACATATTCGTTATTGACCGGCTCCGGATTCTTTGCAAGCGCGCTCAAAAGCTCATCTTCATCAAACACAATACGGTTTCTTTCGTCAAAAGATGTCCTCACAAAAGTGCACCTTTTCTTTAATAGGTCCATCGCGTCAACAAAAGGTCTAAAGACCCCTCCTTCCATCTCTAAAGCAATTATAGGCTTATTCGTGCACAATGCCGCGGGAAACGAGGTAGTCCTGATATGGCCGAATAAAAAGGCGTCCGCCTTATCAAGACAATTCTCAAAATACCCCCCTATTACATCTACCTTAGAATCAAAGACCCCTTCTATCTCCTTTCGTCTGTCCGGGTGTACCTTATAAATAACTTCATAACCGGCCTTCTTCAACATATCCACCAGGCGTAACTCCAAATCAAGCCTCATCGGAGAAAAATAACCGTTTGCCTGATAATTGCGGGTCTGGTTATGAGGGTACCCTATGAGCATTACCTTTTTTATCCTCTTTGGCAAAAGTCCGTTGCGGCATTTATGGCGTAACCGGTTGTAATAATCGCAATCGGAGGAGGTTATGCGCACTTTGTGAAAAGTCTGAGGCGTATGGCTATCTCTAATCCTCTCAAATAACTTAATGCTGTTACCGGAATACGTGATGAATTCGTCGGCAAAAGCAAATTCGGACAACGACATAACCGAAGTATCATAAAGACCTGTATTTCCCCCGTGCGTAAATGTGGTCACGCGCCCCATATTTTCCCTTACTATCGTGCATAAAGCCCTGCTTACTATGTCACCGGGGTTCACCAGCCATAAATGGGTCCTGCCGATACTCTTAAGTCTACCCTTTAAATACATATATGTCTGAGCCGCTTTGACCAATCTGTCTTCGACCAGGCTCCTTACATATGCCTCTTCATCCGAGGTAATGGGTATGCCTATATTGCCCGCTATTTGCGTCAATTCACGCGCAAGACATTTCGAGACATCCAAAACCTTGTTTTTCAACCTCGATTCCAAACCGGCAATATAAGGAATATGCAATCTCGTCATAAAGTCTATACTATAAGGATATCTCTTTAGATAATGGGCCATAATGTGATTTAACGAACCGTACACACTCGCCTGAGGTCTACCCATCCTTACCCTGGTGACTTTATTCAAAACAAAGTTATAGATAAAAGGGCGTAACAATTCCGTCATCTCTATGCGCATTGCCTTAACGCCAAGCCGCTGTCTTCGAACGGTGATGCCGTCGGCATCATGCCTATTTCTCATAATATCGGAATATGGCTTACCGCGGTCGGAAAAAACCGGCGTTATATTTTTCTCTCTCAGTTCGCGTATAACTGCTACGGCATGAAAATAATGCCATATTTCCGAGCGCATACCGGACTGAATGAGTAATATATTCTTTATAAAAGAGTCGTCAGAAACTATATGTCTTACAAAAGCCGCCTCAATCGTCCCGCAAAGGCGTGCGTACCACTCATCCGAAAGCGGCCACATGAATTCCCGGCGCCATTTTTCTATTCCATGCTCTTTCGCGGCAAATATATCGAGCGGAAACATCTCTGAAGAAGCCACGTTTTCTTCTACTGCCGTACCAAATGTATTCATCATATCAAACCTCTATAAGACTGAACTTTAGCGGTGTCCCTTTTTCGATATCTCTTTTTGCTCTCTTGCCTTCGACTTTACAAAAATATTTTGGGGCCAGGCCATAGGCGGGTCTTACGGACCTCATATTATCAGCGGTTATCAACTCGCCCTTTTTGATATCCTTGACCGCGAAGAGAGAGCGCCTGAATATCCGGTTCTTATCCTGCGCCCTCCCGCTGGAAAAACGCGCCTTGCCCTTCGCCTGCTCCGCAATCCTGATATTTTCCGCCAATAACTTGAATTCGTGCGGTTCTAACGAAAAGAAGCTATCCGGCGTCTTAAACCTTCTCGATAAAGTAAAATGCTTCTCGACCATAACGGCTCCGTAAGCAACTGCCGTTATCGATGTCCCTATATTGAGCGTGTGATCGGAAAGGCCTATTGGGCATTTGAATATCTTTCTCATCTCGGGTATGGCGCGAAGATTCATCTCGTCCGGACGTGCCGGATAGTTGCTGACGCATTTCAAAAGAATGACTTCGGACGCTCCGCCTTTACGTGCCTGGCCTACGGCCTCATCTATCTCCCTTTCGGTCGCCATGCCTGACGATAATATAATCGGCTTCTTTGTCCGTGCGGCGTATTCTATTAAAGGAAGGTCCGTCAATTCGAACGAGGCAATTTTATGAAAAGGCACCTTCAGCTTCTCAAGGAAGTCTACCGAGGATTTATCAAATGCCGTTGAGAAAAAGACGATGCCTTCTTCATCCGCTATGCGCTTTAATCCCTTGAACCATTTCCACGGCGTGTATGCTTTTTGGTACAATTGGTACAGAGTCTGGCGCGGCCATTTTGGATGCCTTATGTTGAAATAACGGTTGTTCACGTTCAAAGTCATCGTATCCGGCGTATATGCCTGAAATTTCACCGCATCGGCGCCGCACTCTTTCGCTTTTCTGACCAGGGAGACAGCCTTTTTGAAATCCTGGCCATGATTTGCCGATATCTCGGCTACGATAAAAGCTGCGCTGCGACCCCCTATTAGCCTATTATGTCTTCTGTACTTCCGCACTTAATATCTCCTTCGTATATATTTTGGCATTCTGTCCGTTTATATCCGTCCGGCCCGCATAACTAAAGCCGGCCTTTTCAAACACAGCCGCAGACCTCATATTTTCTCCCTTGATGTACGCCTTGATAAGGCGTATGTCACGCCTTTTCCGGTTTAAGATATCGACGGCCTCATCCAGCATATACACTCCCATACCCAAACCTCTTATATCTTCTTTTACGCTAATGCTGACCGACGCTTCGTTTTTATTCTCGTCGATGTCGAAACGAACCTGACCGTAGATCTCTCCATTTAGCTCCGCTACAAAGAATTCACAGTTATTATCATTGAGTCTTTTGGTAAACCATTCGAGATGTTTATCCCATGTTATTTTTTCCGGATGGAATGAGTTGGACCTTACGGTATCATCGTTGGAAATCTGGAATATGCAAGATGCGTCTTTAGAGATTGCATCACGTATACTAAACGCCTTTTTTAACAAGCTTGACATAAGCATTTTAACTACTCTGGTGCTTCCTTTGCCGTCGACAAGGGCCTTGCCGCAGTCCGACATCTTCCTCCTTATCTCAAAGGCGTCCAATTTAGCCATTGAGGATGCCAGACGTTCAAAAAGAGATGGGTCGTCATATTCCCCCAAGTTTTCCAAAAATCCGAGCTTTTGCCACTCCTGGAGATTGCGCCTTTGGTTATCGGCAACACACACGCCTAGCGAAGGTACGCCTATCCGCGCCAGTTCGTACAGAGTCT
>JAFGFD010000110.1 GCA_016931215.1 Candidatus Omnitrophota bacterium | reverse complement strand
GTGACTCCTCAGATTTTAAGAACATGTAATAAACCCTTCGCCTCTCTAATAGTGTTATTCGCCTCCTCGGAAGCAAGTTTGTGATTCTCCCTCAACGGTTGTTTGACCCTCCCGTCCAAGTCTGCCTCAAGCCATCTCCTCTTTTCTCTTATGGGTCTAAGTTTCTCTATTATTATATCGGCCATAATCTTCTTGCACTCTGTGCAGCCCCGCAAAGCATTTTTGCACCACTGTTCAATCTCTCCGACCTGTTCGTCCGTCGCAAAACTTTTGTAGTACGAGAATACATTGCACTTCTTGGGATGCCCTTTGTCCTTAAGTCTGATCCTCTTCGGATCAGTAATCATGGCTCCTACCTTCTTCCTTATCTCGTCAGGATTTTCGCTAAGCCCTATGTAATTATCGTAACTTTTGGACATCTTCCTGTTATCTATTCCCAGCAACTTCGGCGTTTCCGTCAACAGCGCCTTCGGTTCCGGAAAGAGCTCCTTTTTGTATAATGCATTGAAACGCCTCAGTATCTCTCTGGTCAACTCCAGATGCGGCAACTGATCCGCCCCTACCGGGACTGCGTTCGCTTTGTAAAGGGCTATATCGGCGGCCTGTAGGACCGGATAACCCAAAAATGCGTATGTCGTTATGTCTCTTCCCTTAATCTCCCGTAACTGTTCCTTATAAGTAGGGTTTCTTTCCAGCCAACCAAGAGGAACTAGAAATGAAAACATCATCGCCAATTCCAGATGCTGGGGAATGTGGGATTGTACGAATACTATGCTCTTTTCGGCATCGATGCCGCAACTCAACCAATCGATCATCATGTCTATGGAATATTTTTCTATATCCCTGGGATCTTCGTATTCGCTCATTAGTGCATGCCAATCGGCAATCATAAAACGGCACTCATACTCATCCTGAAGTTTTACCCAATTTTGAAGGGCGCCTACAAGATGGCCGATATGCAATGGTCCTGTCGGTCTCATCCCGCTAAGTATACGTTTCTTCATTTCGCTTCCTCTATTTTTCACCAAGCCTTCGGGCAATCTTTTGAATCTCGAACGCCTCGATAAGATCGCCTTCTTTTACGTCATTATATTTATTCAGCGCTATCCCGCATTCATAGCCCTCAAGCACCTCTTTCGCATCGTCCTTAAACCGCTTGAGCGAGGATATCTTGCCTTCATACAAAATCTTGCCGCCCCGAACCAGTTTCACTATCGCATTTCTGGGTATCTTTCCCTTCAACACAAAACACCCAGCTACCGTTCCGGCCTTTGATACGGAGAAGGTCTGCCTGACCTGCGCCCTGCCCAACAAGACCTCCTTTGTAATAGGTTCTAGCATGCCTTCCATTGCCGCCTTGATATCGGCTATAGTTTCATATATGATATTATATAGTTTTATCTCCACTCCTTCTCTCTCTGCAGTGATAGCCGCCTTCGGTTCGACCTTGACATGAAAACCGATTATGATGGCGTTGGAGGCATGGGCCAAAACGACGTCGGAATCATTGATGTTGCCTACGCACGAATGTATGACCACAATGTTTATGTCTTTCGTGGCGAGCTCGGCGAGGGCTTGGTCGAGGGCTTCTATAGAACCGGAGACATCCCCCTTTATAATAATTTTCAGGTCCTTTATCTGACCCTTCTCTATCTGCTGGTAGAGGCCTGCCAGGTTCACGTGTTTTGAGGCGACCAATTCTCTCTCTTTCTCCTGATCCTGCTTTTTCGAACAATAATCACGTGCCTTCTTTTCCGTATCTGCCACAAAGAATCTATCTCCTGCCTGAGGAACGCCGGAAAGGCCCGATATCTCAACCGGGCGTGAGGGCGGAGCTTCTTTCACGTTTTTACCTTTGTCGTCTATCATGCCCTTAACCTTGCCATAGTAGCTACCGGCTATCACTATATCGCCTATATGCAAGGTGCCGTTTTGCACAAGTACCGTGGCGACAGAACCTCTGCCGCGCGACAATTCGCTCTCTATCACCACTCCCAAAGCTTTGGACTCTGGATTTGCCTTAAGCTCCAACAGCTCGGCCTCAAGCAAAAGCATCTCAAGAAGTTTGTCTATGCCTTGACCTGTCTTGGCCGATACATCAACAACGATGGTCTTGCCGCCCCAATCCTCCGCCAGGAGACCAAGCCCTGACAACTGCTTCTTAACGACCTCTTTGTCTATGTGAGGCAGGTCGCATTTATTAAGCGCAACTACTATCGGTACGCCCGCCGCCTTGGCGTGATCTACTGCCTCGATAGTCTGGGGCTTTACCCCGTCATCCGCCGCAACGACCAGAACGACTACATCCGTCGCATTAGCCCCTCTTGCCCTCATAGCGGTGAATGCCTCGTGGCCCGGCGTATCAAGAAACGTGACGGTGCCGCTCTTCAATGCCACCTCGTAAGCGCCTATATGCTGCGTTATGCTGCCGAATTCCTTTTCGGTGACTCTCGATTTTCTTATGGCATCCAGCAAAGAAGTCTTTCCGTGATCGACATGGCCCATCAAAGTCACCACGGGTGCCCTGTGGACCAGTCCTTCAGATTTTTTATCCAAAGTCTTACGAAACGTCTCCTCCTCTATAGATGGAAGTTTTTCAATCTCAACCCCGAAGATTAGAGCTATTTCCTTTACAATCTTCTCATCGAGTGCCTGATTTATTGTGGCGAATATCCCCTTTGAGATCATCTCTTTAATAAGCTCATTTGGCTTTACATCCAATTCCTGGGCCAAATCCTTAACCGTTATGGGTATCTCAAGTCTTACCTTTCTCTTCTCCTTTACCTGCTGACTTATGT
>JAFGFD010000109.1 GCA_016931215.1 Candidatus Omnitrophota bacterium | reverse complement strand
CTCCAAAATACAAAGGTAAGAACAAAGTCAATCCCGCGGCCATGATATTGTCGGCGGTCATGATGCTGCGGCATATCGGCGAAGTCAAAAAGGCTGCCATCCTGGAAGACTCCGTAGCGAAAGTGATAGAAAAAGGTCGGAAGGTAACTTATGACCTAAAAGAAAACCGAGACGACAAAAGCTCCGTAGGTACCCGGGAAATGGCCGATGCAATAATCAGCGAAATCAAAAGAAAGATATAACTATGGCAATGGCGGCAAATAACAACGACAAGGTAAGTATTGTCGGGGCAGGTAATGTCGGAGCCATGCTCGCTCAAAGGCTATTGGAACACGACCTGTCCGATGTGGTGCTGGTGGATATTGACGAAGGTCTCAGTAGGGGCAAGGCCTGCGATTTACAAGACGCATCGCCGATAATCGGTTGTGAAAAAGAAGTAATAGGCACCAGCGACTACTCTATAATCGAAGGCTCCGATATAGTCGTAATAACAGCCGGCCTCCCCAGAAAACCCGGGATGACAAGGGAGGACCTTATACAAAAAAACGCCGCTATCATCAGAGATGTCGCCTCTCAAGTCAGGAAATTTGCGCCCCAAAGCATCGTAATAGTAGTAACCAATCCATTGGACATTATGGCGTTCCTCGCGTATAAATTATTGGGTTTTGAAGCCAATAAAGTCCTTGGAATGGCCGGCGTCCTTGACTCAGCGCGATGTTCAAACATAGCCGCCGAAGAGCTGGGTATAGCGCGAACCGAAATCGATTCTGTCGTAATCGGAAGCCACGACACCAACATGGTGCCGCTGTTAAGGTTCTCGCAAGCTCAGGGGACAGCACTGGACTCTATCCTCGATAATGAAAAAAAGGCGTCTCTTACCGAAAAAGTAAAAAGGAGAGGGGCGGAGATCGTATCTCTACTAAAATCGGGGAGCGCTTTCTTTGCTCCAAGCGCAGCCTGCTTTTCCATGATAAAGTCCATATTAAAAAATGAGCATCTCACCCAGTGTGCCTCCGTCTTACTGAACGGAGAGTATGGGCTTAGGGACATATTTATTGGCGTACCCGTAGTACTCGGCAGAACCGGTATCGAAAAAATAATCGAACTCGAGCTGACAAGAAAAGAACGTGAAAAGCTGAAAAATGCCGCAGATGCAATCAAGAAGTCGGTCATATCGCTCAATATTCAGCCATAAAACGCGTCTCAATACGACATCTCTAATATGAAGAGTCTCAAAATTATCGACCTCGGATACTCATCATACAAAGCATCCTATCAAATTCAAAAGAAAATTTTAAACGAGATAATAAAAGATGAAAGCGGTGATACTCTTATCATGGCGGAGCATCCCAACGTAATCACGTTGGGTCGAAAAGGTGGAGCGGACCATATATATGCCACAACCCGGTTCTTAGATGCCAAGGGCATAGAGGTACTCGAAGTAGATCGCGGAGGCGATGTAACGATTCACGGCCCTGGCCAACTCGTAACTTATCCGTTGTTTAACCTAAGGCGCCACAAGAAAGATATACTTTTTTTCATAAAGAGACTGGAAGAGGTTTTAGAAAAGACTGTCCGACATTATGGTCTGGTGAAAGACGGAACTATAGATCTGACTGGACTATGGGTAGGAGGCAAAAAAGTAGCATTTATAGGCATCGGCATAAGCCATTGGGCCACATACCACGGAACTAGCCTGAACGTAAACAACGATCTTAAATATTTCTCTATTATAAAACCATGCGGTATCGACGGGTTACGCGTGTCCAGCTTGAAAGAAATGCTCAACAAGGAGATATCGATGGATGAGATAAAGGATGTAATCAAGGAAAAATATTGCGAGGTGTTTGAATTTGACAATACATCGGAACGCGAAAAGAATGCCGTATTGGCTAAAAAAGAAGCTTCCTGACCCGGTAGCCGTAAATGACACCAAAGAGTATCTAAGAGGCAAAATCCTGGAGACTGTATGCGTCAATTCAAGGTGCCCCAACATAGGGGAATGCTACTCGAGCGGCAATGTTAGTTTTCTAATAATGGGTTCAAAGTGCACCCGATCGTGCGCTTTCTGCGCCATTAAACACGGAGAGCCCGAAGAAATACGAGAAAGAGAACCCGATGATATAGCTATGGCGGTGAAAGACCTGGCCTTGAAATACGTTGTCCTGACATCGGTGACGCGCGACGACCTCTCCGACGGCGGCTCTGGCCACTACGCAAATGTCGTTAAGGCTATTAAAAAGTCGTCACCTGAGACTGTTATTGAGACATTGGTGCCCGATTTCAATGGTAACAAAGATTTCATAAATACGGTTCTTTTTTCCGGCATCGATGTATTCTCACACAACATTGAAACGGTAAATAGACTTTATGAGTCCGTAAGACCAAAATTTGATTATCGCCGATCTCTCTCTGTTCTGAGTCATGCATCGATTGCTAAGAGAATAATCGTAAAGAGCGGTTTTATGGTCGGTCTCGGCGAAAACGAAGATGAGGTCTATGAACTTATGTCCGACATAAGAAAAACAGGCTGTAAACTCCTTACTGTCGGACAATACCTCAAACCCATGGGATCCTCTTGCGAAGTAGTAGAATTCGTAGAGCCGGGGAAATTCGCAAGGTTTGAAAAAATGGCACGGGATCTTGGCTTTGCCAGTGCAAAGTGCGAACCGTTTGTAAGGAGTTCTTACAAGGCTGCCGAACTCCTGAATTCGGCCCGCTGATGTATCACTTTTCATATTAGGAGGCGTGATGGTTAAAGTTATATTACCTGAACTTGGCGAAGGCATCAAAGAGGCAACGATATGCTACTGGCATGCCTCGGAAGGAAAATCCGTAAAACGCGATGAAGACCTTGTTGAAATAGCGACTGACAAGGCTACTTTCAATGTCCCGGCACCGTCTAGCGGAGTCATACGTAAAATTTTTCATAAGGATGGGGATATTGTAAAAGTCGGGGGCTTAATAGCTGAAATAGATGAAAAAGATTAATTGCTGATTTACTTATTCATCATATTATAGTATAATCGTAGAATGCGGAGATTACTCGGAAGGAGATGAGATGATACACGAAGCAAATAGACTAAAGAGATTGCCGCCATATCTTTTTACAATCGTTGATAATAAGAAAAAAGAGGTCATGGATAAGGGCGTGGATGTCATAGACCTAAGCATGGGCTCACCAGATCAACCTGCCCCTAAACAGTCTATAGAAGAGCTATGCAAGCAGGCAAGAATAGACGGAAATCAACGTTACTCCCGATGGAACGGAGAGATAGAGACGGAACTGCGCAATACTATAGCAGACTGGTACATGAAGAGATTCGGCGTCAGCCTGGATCCCAATAACGAAATAGTCCCTTTGATCGGATCCAAGGAAGGTATCGCCCATCTTTCACTGGCTTTTCTAAACAATGACGACATCGCACTTGTTCCAAATCCGGCATACCCAGTTCATTTTAACGGTGTAATCATGGCCGGAGGTATACTTTACAACATACCTCTTACGCCGGAGAATAATTACATGCCAAAATTCGACAGGCTTAGCGCTGAAGTGATCAAGATGGCAAAGCTTCTTTTTATAAGTTACCCGCACAATCCTACGACGCAGGTGGCGAGCCTCGATTATTTTCAAGAAGTAGTGGACTGGGCTAAGAAAAAAGATATTATAGTCGGTCACGATTGCGCTTACTCAGATATAGTATTCGACGGCTATAAAGCTCCAAGCTTCCTCCAGGCAAAAGGCGCAAAGGACATATCGGTTGAATTTCACACAATTTCAAAGTCATACAACATGGCAGGGTGGAGACTTGGTTTCTGCGTAGGCAACAAAGAGATACTGAAGACCCTGGCCAAGACTAAAAGCTACATAGATTTCGGTATCTTTCGCGCCATTCAGTGCGCAGCCATAAAGGCACTCTCAACCGCAGACGACACCTTAAAGAAGACCGTTGAGACATATAGAAAAAGGAGAGATCTTTTCGTGGACGGTCTGAATTCCATAGGTTGGAAAGTAAGTAAGCCGAAGGCTACTTTCTATATCTGGGCTCACATACCGTTAAAATACAGCGCTCTCAACTCCATGGAATTCACGAACCTGCTTCTGGAGGAAGCAGGGGTAGCGGTTGCACCGGGTACAGGCTTCGGAGAATATGGAGAGGGTTTCGTACGTTTTGCTCTCGTCGAGGGAGAAGAGAGGTTAAAGATCGCCTTGGAAAGACTAAAGGACATATTGGAATTGGAGCCGTAAAGATGGATAGAAAGATATTGCTAATGTACATATCCGAGAAATCGGGGCACCATCAGGCAAGCATTGCATTAGAAAAGGCGATATTGAAAAAGAAACCGATGTCATCTGTCCGGAAAATAAACGCCTTCAAATACACAAACCCTTTGATTGAAATACTGACGCATAAGGCATATATGCGTTTGATTAAAAGAAGACCTCGCGTATGGGGCAGGTTATACGACAACCAATCTGTTATCACGAAGACAGAACGCTTCAGGCGTTTTGTAAACAACGTCGGCTCAAAGAAGATCCAAAAATTGATAAACGCGTATAAACCCGACGCTATCGTATGCACTCAGGCCTACCCGTGCGGGATAGTCGCAAATTTTAAAAAGAGGTACGCCGCCAGAATACCCCTTATAGGCGCATTGACCGATTTCGCGCCCCACAGCTACTGGATATACGATGATGTCGACGCCTATATCGTACCGTCCGACGAAGTTAAGGATAAATTCGTAAAAAAGGGTGTGCCGCAACAAAAAATTAATGTCCTTGGTACACCCATCAATCCCGAATTCGAGATAGCCGTGAATAAACAAAAGGTTATGCGCGAGTACGGTCTATCAGAGACCAGCCCAATAGTCCTTGTCATGGGAGGCACTCACGGCATAGGACCAAATGAACATCTTATAAACGAACTCGGAAGATCCGAAATGGATTTTCAGATAATCGTGGTCACGGGCATAAATAGAAAGTTCCTGAAAAAAATCAAGAAGATCAGCAAAACTTACAGCAAAAAAATCATAGCTTTAGGTTTTGCCGATAATATACACGAATTAATGGATATCTCCACCGTGATCATGACTAAACCCGGCGGGCTTACTATAGCAGAAGCCCTGGCTAAATCACTACCCATAATCATAACAAATCCGCTTCCCGGCCAGGAAGACCTCAACACCATCGCCTTGACCAGTAAGGGTGCGGCCGTAAGAGCAGAGAGCGAAAAGGACGCCGTAAAAATCCTGGAAGAGCTATTGAGCAACAGAACCAAGATTGAGGAGATAAAGAAAAATATGCGATCTTACGCTCAGCCATCTTCTTCGTCGCGCATAGCCGATCTCCTTTTTAATATGACCAATTGACATGCTTTATTTAGCCTATAAAATAGGACTGGCTGTTCTTCGCATCACTACGCGCAGGGTCGCTTACGGAATGGTTTCGTTCATTAGCGCTATAAAATATACTTTTTCCGTAAAAGACAAGGCTCTTGTCAGATCGAACCTCAAGGCCGCTCTCCCAAATACAAAAAAAGATGAAATTGAATCTCTCACCAGGGACGTCTTTAAGAATTTCGGAAACTACCTTGTCGACTTCTTCACGTTCTCGAAGGAAAATAAAGAGTACCTAAAAAATATCATAAAGTTCGAAGGTCTGGATAATCTCAACCAAGCCCTTAAACTTGGTAAGGGCTGTATTATTATAACGGGCCATTTTGGCAACTGGGAAATAGCCGGTTGCGCACTCGCCGTCTTGGGGTATAAAATTAATGTCGTGGCGCTTGACCATATGGATCGCCGGATTAATAATCTATTCATAAATCTTCGAAAAAAAGCCGGTGTCAATGTAATACCAATTGGGGCTGCAAGGAATGCCTGCATGGAGGCCCTGCGCCGAAACGAAATAATAGCCATACTGGGAGACAGGCCTTACGGCGACAGGGGTATACAGGTGAATTTTTTTGGAAAGACCGCTATGCTGCCGAGAGGCGCCGCATTGTTCAGTCTTAAAGCAGCATGTCCTATAGTCACCGCCTTTTCTTATAAAGATGACGCGGCGAAAAATTCATATAAGGCAGTGCTTGATAAACCGTTTCTAACAGAGAGAGGGGCGGATACGGCTGCCCAGCTTAAGGAAATTACCCAGAGATATGTCAATAGGTTCGAAAGTTATATTAGGAAATACCCGTCTCAATGGTATGTCTTCAATAGAGTGTGGGAATAAAATAGATGGTGCCATTAACAAAAGGATGGCTGGGTGAAAATAAGCGTACTTATACCTGCTTATAATGAAGCCTCTCAAATAGGCCTCTTGATCAATGAACTAAGGCAAATGAATATAACGCCGATCGTTGTAGACGACGGCTCTTTTGACGATACCGGCAAGGAGGCCGAGAAGAACGGAGCCAAAATAATAAAACATAGAAAAAATATGGGTAAAGGGGCCTCCCTTAAAACTGGTTTTGAGTATATTTTAGACGAAGAACGCGAATTCGATGCGATACTTATTATGGACGGGGACGGCCAGCATAGTCCGGGAGATATTCACAAATTTACAAAATTGGCCGAAAAGGAGGAAAACTCGTTTATCATCGGAAATAGGATGAATAATGTCAGGAATATGCCTCTCAGCAGAAAACTGACAAATAAATTCATGTCATTGATAATCTCAGGTCTCTGCGGACAAAATATACCTGACACGCAATGCGGCTTCCGACTCTTAAAGAAAGATCTGGTCAAAAAGATAAATATAGAGTTCTCCCGTTTCGAGGTCGAGTCGGAACTGCTTATAAAGGCAAGCCGCCTAGGCTCAAGAATACTCTCCGTGCCCATACAAACTCTATACGGGCAGGAATCCAGCCAGATCAATCCTTTTCAGGACACAATAAGATTTATATCATTCCTGGTTAAATATATTTTTAAAAAAAGTGCCCGGTAACCAGATATGGACTTTGCGACATTACGCGATAGAATGGTGGATCTGCAAATTGTCTCCAGGGGCATAAGGAATCAATCCGTATTGAATGCCTTCAGAAAAGTGGAGAGGCATAGATTCGTGCCTAAAGAGTTCTCAAATTCCGCATATAACGATCATCCGCTTCCCATAGGCTACGGCCAGACTATATCTCAACCATACATGGTGGCTCTTATGACGGATCTCTTAAATCTGACGGGCGTAGAGAAGGTGCTTGAAATTGGCACCGGCAGCGGCTATCAGGCAGCGATACTTTCGGAACTTTCCAATAAAGTATATTCCGTAGAAAAAATCGAATCGCTTGCCGAAAAAGCGAAGGCAACACTTAAAGAAACGGGTCACGGAAATATTGAAATTATCGTCGGAGACGGATCCGTCGGATGGAGCGACTATGCACCTTTCGATGCCGTCATAGTCACCGCATCCTGTCCAAAAGAACCGATTTCGCTTATGCGTCAGCTTGCGGATAACGGAAGGCTCGTTGCGCCGGTAGGCAGTTCCTTCAGCCAAGTGCTGACCCTTTATAAAAAGAAGGGCAAAGAAACATCTCGTAGAGAAATATGCCATTGTGTTTTCGTCCCTCTGATAGGCAAAGAAGGTTGGGAGGCAGAGGTAGATGGTTGAGAAAATATTGGAATTCCTAAACGGATTACCCGCCGAGGTAGTCACGATAATAATATCCGCCTTGCCCGTCTCGGAGCTGAGAGGAGCCATCCCCCTGGCTATAGCCATGAAACAACCCGTATTAAAAACTTTGCTTTTGGCGTATTTGGGTAATATGCTCCCTGTCATACCTCTCTTGGCGTTGCTAGAGCCCGTCTCAAACAGACTCAGGCATATACCCTTGTGGAGACGTTTTTTCGACTGGCTGTTCGAAAGGACAAAGAAAAGGGCTGAGGTGGTTCAACGGTACGAGTCACTGGGATTAATATTGCTGGTGGCCATCCCGCTACCGGCAACTGGAGCCTGGACCGGCTGTATAGCAGCGTCTCTTTTTAAGATCAGATTCAAATACGCTCTATTCTCAATATTCATCGGAGTGCTGATTGCCGGGATCGTCGTTACCTTGCTTACCCTTATGGGAATAAAATTGATAGATACGAGTTTCGTATCCTAAAATATTGCATTATGCCAGAAAAAATATCTTTCAGAATTTGCATACTTTTATCTTTTCTTTTTCACGCAATATTATTTTTCCCATGGTCATTCATCAAGATACCATGCCGCGCGGAGGTTTCATTCAGAAGAATCGAACTCACGTATTTCAAGAACGAAATGTCGGAACCTTTAATCAAAGAACGCAATCCGATAATGGCGGTTGAGCAAATAAAAGACAAAAAAGATTACGAGGCCTTTTCTCCAGGCTTCGAGACCGGCGTAAAAAAAGATCAAGGCGCCCCGCTCGAGGCAAAAGAAGAAGGCCGGGCCATAAATATCGTAAAGGATAATTCAAGCGAAGGTGCTCGTCAAAACAAAGCAGACATAAAAGATCCTCGCCTGGCAAAAAGAGAACACGAAGAATACTGCCTAACCATAAGGGAAAGGATAAAGGACATACTTAAAAAGCATAGAAACAGATTCAATAAAGAAGGTGAGGTATACGTAAAATTCAAAGTTGATAAGCATGGTCTTCTCAGGGACCTAGCCCTGGCAAAGGGGGGAAATACATCGAGCGGCACCCTCGAAAAGATTGCATTGGAAAGCGTAAAGGAGGCCTCTCCTTTTCCGCCTTTTACGCAAACCATGCAGGATAAAGAACTATTTTTTAAACTACCTATTCGCTTCGTGATAGGGGACTGACATCTATCTCTACCCCTCCTCAATTCTCTTGAATATCCTACAATAAAAAAGGCTATATTCGTATATGTTGCTTGACAAAAACATCACAGGGTAATATAATATGTTAAAATTATAACAAATGAAAGGAAGGATGAATTAACCTATGCCCAAGGTCGAAGTCGGTAAAAACGAGTCTTTGGAAAGAGCTTTGAAACGTTTTAAGAAGAAAATTGAAAGGGAAGGGGTATTAAAACAGCTCAAAGCAAGAAAGCATTACGAAAAACCAAGTGAGCGAAGGCGAAAAAAGAGAAAAGGCGGCGGTAAAAGATTTTAGGCTCAACAAGGTCATGGAATTCACTTAGTTACGCAATTTCCCGATATCTCAGTAGCTCGCATACATAACACTTTTAGTTGTTATTAATCGCAAAAAGTGTCTTTCGAAAAATCTTCTTATTTATCATGAAAAAAATTTGCCTGACAGCAACATTCCTTTTTCTGTCCACGCTGATTCTGTTCCAAATACCTTCTCTTCTTTTAGCCTCCGAAATTATATATGATCCGTCTAATACTTTAAAGGCAACCCTGCGGAACGGATTGACCGTCGTTATACACGAGTTGCATAAAACACCTGTCGTCTCAATAGAGATACTTGTCAAAACGGGTAGCGCTACGGAGGGGGCGTTCTTAGGCAGCGGTATATCACACCTCCTTGAACACATGTTATTCAAAGGCAAAGGCCAAGAATACTGTGAAAAAATAAAGGGGTTGGGAGGCTTTATAAACGGATTCACTTCACACGAATACACAGGATATACTATAACCGTTCCCAGCGGAAGTGTAAACGAAGGGCTGGTTATCCTGAGAGACTTTATAATAAAATTCTCATGCGACGATAACGACCTAAAGAACGAAAAAGAGGTCATACTTGACGAGATAAGAAAGAACGTTGATGACCCTTCCCGATACGCAATGGACCGCTCGTGGGACCTAGTCTTCAAAAACCACCCATATAAATACCCCATTATAGGATACGAAGAGCTTTTCCTACGTCTCGCAAAAGATGATGTCGAGAAATACTATGCTACTCGATACACCCCAAATAACATGATCTTATCCGTTGCAGGCGATGTGAGTAAGGATATTCTCATGGACCGAATCCGGCCGATGTACGGAGAATTGAAAAGAAATTTTATTGAGCCGACGCCCGATGTAAAAGAAGGTGGGCAATTCGGAAAGAGGGCATACATTGAAAAGCGCAATATATCATCTGCGAACGTAGTTATGGCATACAGGAGCGTCGATCTGGAAAGTGAATTCCTTTATCCGCTCGATGTCCTGGCTGTGGCGCTGGGCACGGGCGACAGTTCTATTTTAAAAAAGGAAGTGAGGGATAAAGAAAGGCTGGTGCATACAATCGCCTGTTATAATTACACCCTAAAACATTACGGCGTATTTTTCATATATTTCACGGCGGACCATGAGAATATCGATAAGGCAATTGCCTCGATAACTGAAAAGATCTCCCAAATCGCAAAAAATGGCCTAAGCGCCTCAGAAATAGAGAAATCCGTTCAATTAACAAAAGCTAACTTTATCTATGCCATTGAAACGGCTGATGGCAGAGTGCGCGACATGGCAACGAGCGAGGTCGTGGCTGACGATTATAGATTTTCGCAAAATTACGTCAAGGGAATATCCGAGGTATCGGACGAGAGTATAAAGAGAGCTGCCGGAATATACTTAGCCGAAGACGGTCTCAACACCGTTACGCTTCTTCCGGAGGCTTCCCCATTGACAAATGAATCTTCGCCGCAAGAACGCGCTGAAACAAGAGATGTAGAGATAGTAAAGCTTGACAATGGCGCGACTCTGCTCATCTCAGAGGACCATTCTGTCCCCATATGCTCAATGGCAGCAGTCTTCCTGGGAGGCGTGCGGGCGGAAGACGCCTCCAATAACGGAATTACATATTTGACATCGAGGTTGCTCTTGGGCGGCACGGATAAGATGTGCGAGGAAGAATTAAAGTACGCTATCGAATCAAAAGGAGGAAGCATAGACACGATAAGCGGAAACAACAGCTTCGGCGTCACCCTGGAACTTCTCAGCAAGGACGCTATATTCGGAATCGATACTCTCGGCGATATCGTCAAATACTCAGTCTTCAAAGAAGAAGTCTTGGAAAAAGAGAGGTCTCTCGCTTTGGCCGCTATCAAAAGAAGGGATGATGATATAACCGCAAGGGGGCTTATGAAATTCAGGGAGGCTTTCTTCAAAGGCCACCCCTATCAATTCCACCCTTTGGGAAATGCAGATACGATGCGGAATATCTCTCGCAGTAATATCGTATCTTACTATAAAGCTCTGTGCGTGCCAAAAAACATGGTCTTGGCCGTATCGGGAGATGTCCTGCAAGACGATATTATTCGTGCCGTAAAAGAATGTCTTAAAGATTTTATCGGAGGAGATCCGAATCTGCCGCACCCTCAACCCTTGTACCCCAAGGGTAATGGAAAAGAGATTGTCTCATCCATGAAAAGGGAGCAATCTCTTGTAATTATAGGATTTCCCAGCGTATCCGTCTCGAGCGAAGACCGTTATGATTTCGAAATCATAGACACATTGATGTCCGGCATAAGCGG
>JAFGFD010000108.1 GCA_016931215.1 Candidatus Omnitrophota bacterium | reverse complement strand
GGCTCGAAAAAAAATGAACTCTCTGTGGAGGAATACGCCGTCCCCCAATATTCAGATTCAAACAGAATCTTTCAACAGACCCTCATATTGCCGCGCATCATAGTCAGTGAACCACAAACCGTTTGGATCACAACATATTCAGACGGCCAGAAGGTTCAGGAATATCCTATAGAATTCTTATATAAATAGATTTTTTAAAGATCAATCCGCGTCGCCGCCCAGGACTTCGTTTGCTATAACCCTGAGTTCCTCGTCCTTGACTTCCTTTCTACTGGAAGCTATTTCTTTAAATCTCTCGTATATCTGGTTGAACAAAAAAGAATTGTCCACTCGCTCGGCTCTATAGCCCAGTTTTTCCAGCCTATCCCTAATAGCATGCCTTCCCGAATGCCTACCCAATATGAACTTCGTGCCATTCTGTCCGACCGACTCAGGTTTTATAATCTCGTATGTGATCCTCTCTTTCAAAAGAGCCGCTTGATGTATACCCGCTTCTGTCGCAAAAACATTTTGGCCTACGATCGGCTTGTTGGGCGATATGGCAATACCGGTGAGCTCTGAAACAAGCTGACTGGTGGCAAACAACCTCTTTGAGTCTATGTTCACCTTTACTTTATAATAGTCTTCTCTAGTTTTAAGCGCCATGACTAGCTCTTCCAATGATGCATTGCCTGCGCGTTCTCCTATGCCGTTTATCGTGCACTGGACAATGTTCGCTCCGCTCTCTATTGCCGCAAGGCTGTTCGCCACAGCCAAGCCCAGATCATTATGAAAATGTACGGCGAGAAGTGCCTTGTCGAGATTACTCACATTACCCTTGATGCCGGCTATCTTTGCCTTTACCTCAAAAGGCGTAAGCCATCCTACCGTATCGGGAAAACCGATTACAACCGCACCGGCATCTATCGCCTCTTCGTATACTCTATATAGAAAAGCCTCCTCCGTGCGAGTCGCGTCCTCGGCACCGAATGCAACGCTCAACGTATATTTCCTTGCCAATGTCACGGCTTCCCTTACTACATTCAGTACCTCGTCTTTTGTCTTATTTAAGCTGTGCTTGCGCAGTATCGGAGAAGTCCCCAAAAAGAGAGTTATGCCCCATCGTCTTGTACCCTTAAAAGCCTTTCTCGTAGTCTCTATATCATCCTTACGGCACCTCGATAACGCCGTGATCAAAGGCCCCTTAATCTTATTCGCTATAAGCCGTACCGCTTCAAAGTCTTCCTTGCTGGATGTGGGAAAGCCAGCTTCAACGGAATCCACACCCAAAAGTTCCAGTTGCTTGGCGATTTTAATTTTCTGTTCGATATTCAAACTGGCGCCCGGCGCCTGTTCTCCGTCCCTTAGCGTCGTATCGCCTATCAATATCCTATTGCGCTTCTTTATCAGGCCTATTATCTTAGCCGCCGCAAATTTGTTTACACTGTTTACATTGTTTACAAAATCGAAACCGAGCATACCCACCTCTCAAATCTATTTATTCTACGTATTAGATCTTCTCTACACTCTCGTTTCTCGTTATCGCAGGCAATCTGATGGTAAAAAGCGTGCCTTTGCCCAACTTGCTCCTTACCTCCACGGTCCCTTTGAGTCTCTCTATTATAGCGTAAGCTGTTGTGAGCCCCAGCCCAGTACCTTTCCCAGGCTCTTTTGTCGTAAAAAAAGGTTCTCCCAAACGTTTAATATTCTCCGGCGATATCCCTCCTCCAGTATCGGATATCATGACCTCAACCATATTCTCTTTATCCAAATAATGCGTACCTACGGAAAATATGCCTTCCTTTTCTCCCAATACATCGAGTGAATTCATTATGAACACTATGAATACCTCAGTGAGCTGTTCCCTATCGGCCATGATCATAGGTATGTAATCCCCCAATACCTTCTTGACGGCCATATTTGAATATCTTATAACAGGCTGCGCAAGTCCCAACGCCTCATTGATAACGTCATTGATCGCAGTGGGCTCAAACTTGGACTCCGCTTTTTTCCTTCTAACGAAACTGAAGAGCCTTGTCAGCATATCCGTGCTTTTGTCGTCCAATTTTTCTATGTCTTCCAATGCCTTTTTCAGCTTTTCCGAAGAAGGGACTTGACCGAAAAGCTCTTCGGCGTAAACCCTTATGCCCGTAAGATGGTTTATTATATCGTGTGCCGTATTCTCGATAAGATACCCTGCGGCAAGAAGGTGATGAACATGCCACAATCTCTCTTCCTCCCTCTTGCGCTCTAAGAATTTTATTATCTTTGAAGAGTACCCGCTAAAATAGCCGAACGCGAAAATAAATGATACATTGCCGACGAGGATACTCAGCATTTGAGCGGTCGTAAATTCATAACCATAATATGAAACCGCGGGCAAGATGCCGAAATGTTCGGATATTACTATAACGGAAAAGAGAAAAGACGACACGGTCGTTGCGAAAAAGACCGCCTGCGCGGTTGACACCACTCCGGCCCAAAGTATGACGGCATAGTAAGCAATGCTGACCAAAGGAGCCTCTATCCCGCCCATGTAGTATATAATCCACGATATGACAATGATATCCGTCAGCATGTGATAGTACTGCAGGCGATAAAGATTTGTCCTTTTTAATATAAAGCCGTAAGGTTGATTAAGGACGGCTTCGACAAATATTAGAATCAGGAATACTTCATTTAAATACGAATACCCCCCTATGAACTTCATAAGCATTAGAAAACCGAAGAGTATGGTAAAACTAATGAAACGGATTCTCCCGGCAAATCTATATTTCTTTATCAACTCCTGCCTTGTCGTATCGTCTATATCGTATTTATCTTTTGTCATCAAGTCCTCTTACAAAAGCTCCGCGACTTCTGTCTTTATCCAGCCCTGTCTTCCGTCCGGACGTTTCACTTTATACCAGTTGTCCCTCTCATCCACTATTATAACAGTTTCGCCTTCGTTTAGTCTAAAAAATATAGTGGCGTCCTCAAACGGCTCAAATTTCGAATCGGCCGCTTCGGCCGTTATGACCGCTTTCTTCTCAAGGACTTCGCCATTAAACTTCGAGATCCCTATGGCAATGCATAAAAGAAGCGATAACGCCAGAGATGCGGCGGCATAATTAATCTTCGGTCTCAGATTTTTGAATAAAATCGAAAGTATAAATACCGCCGACAGCGCGAAATAGACACAGGCGGTTACGAGCGTAATGCCGTTCAGACTGAAGGCGTCGACTACTCTTAAAAACAGGCTTTCAAACCATGAGAACTTAGGCGAGACCACCCCTTCTCTAATAAGCGAGCGTGCGTAACTCAAATTCGACCTTAGATCCTCGTCGCCGGGCATAAAGCGCTTGGCCTTCAAATAGTTGACTATCGCCTTTCCTAGGGACCCGTTTTTAAAATAAGCATTGCCCAGATTATAATAAAGCTCCCCAGACTCATAACCAGTTCTAAGGACCTCTTCGTACTGAGCTATGGCGTCTTTGAAATCTTCCTTATCGTAAGATACATTACCAAGATAGAATATGTTCTTTGCCTGAGTAACGGACCCGCATAGGCCGCTTGCGGCAAAAAGAACAGCGCATAACAATGTCAATATAGTCACTTTTGCCCTCATAATTTAGCCCTTTCCATCTCATCTATCACTTCTTCCAAAAGTCTATAGGTGGATCTCATATCCGTCTGGGTTATTTCCTTAGGCGCGTAGCGTGCCCTGTCGCAGTTTTCGAAACACTCTTTGAGCTTATCAAGGGTGCCTGAATTGACGTCGAACTTGGCCAAATCTTTAACCACATCCGCGGTTATGCCGCCGCTCGTCAGATGAAATTTATCTCCGAGGTATTCCTGAAGAGTCTTAAATACTGCGTCAAAGAATACGCCCCTGGAATCTTTGTCCGCCGAACCCAACAACTCTTTGGTATGGGCGAGGTTTTTCTTCGCTTTTCGCGGAGCGCGCATACGCCTGGCATAACGCACATCCGTTTCCAGGCGCTCTTTTCTCTTCTGATATATGGAGACCAAAATGATAAGGGCCATAGGCACTACTTGAATAAAGATAAACGGTTTGCTTCTGTATAAATAAGAACCTCTCCTTCTCAACTTCTCCGTATTATCTTTTATGAAGATGATATCTCTGCCCAGCTTCTCTCCCTTCCTGAACGCATCGCGCGATTCAGGCAATTCGAACACTTTCAACTCCTCGCCTTCCGCAAGCGGATTGACTTTTATCGGGATAGGGCCGGCGACTATCGTCTTATAGGCACGTTTGTCTGTATCGAAATAATGAAAACTGATTTGGGGTATCTCCGTGACGCTCTCTTTCTTCGGTATCAAAACCTGCTCAAACTCCTTGACGCCTTTTCCTTGTTGCACTTCCGGCTCATAAATTTTAAATTCATCCTCGGAAAAATCCGGAGACGGAGGGCTTAAAGTCTTAAAATTACCCTCCCCCAGGATTCGCATCTTCAGTGTTATAGGGTCTCCCACCTTTACTTCTTTTGGATTGGCTTCAAGATAGAATTTGTAGTTTCCCACCGCCCCGTTAAAACCCTTTGGCCTGCCTTCACTTGGCAAATCGAGCACCGTCAAGGGAACTTCCAAAGACTGCAACCTCAGAGGATATTTTTCGTATCGATCGAAAAAACCGTCAAAAAAATCATCATCAAAAAAAGACTGTCTGCTCTTCTTTCTCGTAACCAAATTGCAGGTTAACTCCGCCGGTCCCAGTATAAACTCTCCGGGATGAACGGCAAATATATCGGTCTCAAATTCTATTACGTCGTACATCACGCCGTTCAGGACTTCTTGGGAGCGCTTCGGCTCTTTGAACCCCTCCGACTGCAGACTCCTAAAGTCAATCTCCGGGTATTGTATGTCCCTGACGCTTATATTGTCCATATATAACCTTACTTTGACGCTTATGACATCGTTGACATAGGCTTCCTTTTTATCTATGTGCAATATAAGGAAAATCCTGTCTTCCAAATTGCTCGTATTGCCCGAGGCGCCAGGACTTCGCCTCGCGGCGTCTTCCTGAACGATTTCTACCAGTATGGGTTTTGACGTAAATGTCTGACCTTTATATTCAACCGAGAAGGATGGTATGGTAAAGCTTCCCGTCTCAGAGGCCAATAAAGAATAGACATGGGTAATAGAGGTCGAGACACTGCCGTTTACAACCGATATCTCGGTCTGAGGCCCCAAATACTGACTCTTGAATCCCTCTATGGGCGGAAGGTGGGGCGCCGGCACATTCTGGCTTCCGTAGAATGTCAGATTGAGTTTTATGCTCGAGCCAAGAGCTACCCTATTGCCGTCGACAGTGACCTCAAACGATAGATCATCCGAGTAGCATTCCGTCACCGTCAAGGCGATTGTCAGAATCCAAATAATCGGGATCAAAAACAATATTTTTGTCATCTCGGAAAATTTATTATTTATCATGATAGCTCTATTTTAACGCCTTACCAATCCTTGCTGACATCCGGCATATTTCTGACGGGCATCTTTTCCCTATATAAGGTCCTCGGCTCCTCTTCTTGGTCGTATATCTCTAAAAGCATCCTCGCTTCCTCTTCGGACATCTCGCCCTTTCTCTCGTCGGATTTCTCGCCGGTATCGCCCGATTCGGATGGTTCTTCGGCATCCTCTACTGATCCGCCCTTCTCGTCTTTCTGCTCTTTAGACATCTTCTCCTTCGCGCCGGTTTCGCCCTCTGCCCCGCTTTCATCTCTGTTTAGCGACCCCTCGCCGGAAGTCTGTTCTTTCTTCTCTTCTGTCTCTTCCTCCTTAGACTCTTCTTTACGACTCTCTTCCGGCATGGACTGCATCTTCTGTTCCAGACGCTCGAGTTCCTTCTTCACAAACTCATAGTTGTACTTCGCATCCTCGTCTTCACTGTCGAGTTCTATCGCGCGTCCATAATGGCGCAGGGCGCTCCTCATCAATGCGATCGCTCCTTCCAAATCTTCCCCTTCTTTCTGGGTGGCAGCCTTATACTCAGCATTTCCCAGATTATAACTCGCCTTCTGCTGCAATTCGTCGCTATCGGAAACGAGTGACTTCTCAAGATGGTTGACGGCTGCTTCGTAATTGTTATTTTTATAAAGCGCGCCGCCGATATTATAGTTGACAATATCCGAATCTGGGGACTCTATAAGCGCTTCTTCGTAGGCGTCCAGCGCTTTTTCGTAATCTCCTTTATTATACAATAAATTACCCTTCTTTACCGATTTTTTTGCGCCGCCTGCCGCAAAAGATGCTTCGGTAAGACACAATATCAGACATAGGGAAAAAACCAAACGTCTCATCTCTTCTTCTTTTCGCTTATGAACGGTTCGTAAAATAGTAGAAGCAACGCTATTGCCAGCGGTATCTGGAAACGCTCGTGGTAGACCTTATTCATTTGGCCTTTCAGTTCTCTCCTCTCCATTCCCGAAAGTTTTTCATCGTAAATAAAATCCAATCCGAAATCGGCGCCGCTCGACCTCACATATGTACCGCCTGTCGCGAGGGCTATTTGACGCAACGCGTTCTCATTTAGGCGCGATTTTACCACATTTCCTTCTCTATCTTTTAAAAAGGCCTTGTTTCCGTCTTGATCGACTGTCTTAATCAATTCTCCCTCTAGTGTGCCTATTCCCAAGCAGAATATCCTAACGTTTTCATCTTTCGCCCTCTGGGCCATTTTGGCCGGATCACCTTCATGGTCTTCTCCGTC
>JAFGFD010000107.1 GCA_016931215.1 Candidatus Omnitrophota bacterium | reverse complement strand
GTCTTTTATATAAGCGCTCAAGTCTATAAATTTCATCTAATACCTGCCTCTCTTGTACGTAAGGAAAAACGGTCCACCTTCCCCGATGTGGTTCGCGGGAGCCTGTCAACGATGACTATATCGTGCGGTCTTTCAACCGGCCGCAATCGCTTGCGAAATTCGGACTGCAGCTTCTTTCTGTCCAGATTGCTCCCGGATACCCAGGCGACTATCCTGGCACCCAAAGAGCCGTCTTCTATGCCCACAACGGCGCATTCGGAGACACCGGGTATAAGTGCTATTTTGTCTTCTACGGACGAAGGCAAAAATTTTATGCCGTCGCGGTTTATAACCTCCGAGGCCCTTCCTTCTATTACAAGATTGCCCTTCTTATCAAACCGCCCCATATCTTCCGTAATAAACCTCTCTTCTGACGGGACGAAACTTCCACTCTCTGCTTCGCGTATATATCCGGCGAATACGGCCCCGTTAGAAATTATAACCCGTCCGTCTTTTACAATGACAGCGCCCTTTCCTCCCAACGGTCTGCCGACGCTTCCGGCTGCGGGGTCATCGGGATCTTCCATAGTCGTGATGAGTGTCTCGCATAAACCATATGATTGTAGCAACGGTATGTGAAACTTCTCTTCAAATCGCTCTTTATCCTCTTTTTGCAAGGTAGCCGTGCATGATACGGCAAAACGAATGCCGTTCATCACATCGTTAGGTATACCTTCGAGTCGGTGAAGCATGCGCGCAATCAAAGGACTGGTCCATAGAACCGTAGGTCGATGCTCTTTGATTGCGGCTATAAGATCTTTAGCGGTCAAAGGCGTCGTTATCGGGACGCTTACTACCCTGCCGCCTGTTATCAGCGGAAGTAACGTCGCGTTATACAGACCGCTCATATAACATTGGCTGTAAGTACCTATATGGATATCGTTGTGATCTATCTTCAATGCGCCGGCAACGTCACGTGCGTTCTTCTTCATGGAACTCAAAGTTATTGCCAGGGCCTTGGGGACGCCTGTAGAGCCCGATGAATGCATCACAATATCAAAACCGTCATTATACCGCCGCGAGCCGGGCAATCTGATCCAACCTACGCTGTTATTCCAAAGACCGGAAGCTCCGAGACTCTTCAATAAGGAATCTCGCGTATCTACGTCTGTAGACGGCGCGAGCGGTGCGGGTATCCCGCCGGCAAATAAGACCGCGAGAAATTGAAGGATTGTATCAATACCGTTCTCCGCATGGATACCGAAGACCAGGCGGTTAGGGTCATCGGCCGGTATAGCCTGTCCCCACGACTTTGCCCTCGAGTACATCTCGTCCCAAAGCATAAAATCGCCCTTAGGCCTCTTGTGGCTTGTTATACCTGCTTTATTGGATACGTCCAGAGATACTTTCATGCTATATTCCCGATCTCTCCTTTTGTCTTAAAGAAGAAACGCACAATGTAACTAAGGATGCGAATGAGCGAAAATTCTCCCGAGTGAGCTTCTCCGGCGGTATAGAGATCTGGCACATCTCTTCCAGATGCGATGCCAGTTCTACCAGACCGAACGAATCGATGTAGCCCTCTTCCAAGAGATCGTCGCTCTTCAACGCTGCTTTTGCCTCGTTCCGACCGAGGACATGTTCCAATGCCTCCCGGACGCGCGAGCGAACCTCTTCTTTTTCCATGGTCACATCGCTCATGATTATCGTACCCTTTCCCGCAACAAGGCGTCTATCCCAGCCTCTCTCTTCAACCTCTTTCGTATCTCGCCCGCAACGTCGCCCATTACGGTCTCGCCGTCTGCTACGCCCTTCATCACGACAGCCCCCATGCCTATGACGGCGTTATCGCCTATATCGATCTTCGTCTTTATTTGTGCGCCGGGATGGAGCCATACACCGTTTCCTATCTTTGAGCTGCCGCCCACTACAGAGCCCGTTGCTATCATACAACCATTGCCTATGCGGACATTGTGGCCTACATAGACATGGGCGTCGAGTTTTGTACCGCTTCCTACAACAGTGGGGTCGATCGTACCCGAGGATATAAATGTCCCCGCGCCGACATCGACCTCGGGACCCAATTCCACTCCTCCCAAATGAGCGATTTGTAAAGACGGCTCTTTTTCGGAAAGTCCGTACCCAAACCCGTAAGCGCCTATGACGGAACCGGGAAGAAAACGGCATTTAGTCTCCGCTCTCACGCCCGCATGCAATACCGCATTAGCATAGACTTCACATCTCTTTGCGAGAACGACGTTGTCTCCGATAAAAGCACCCGGCTCAATGTAACAATCGCTACCGATGTGAGCCGAATCGGCAATATAGGCGCCCTTTACATTCTTGTATTTTACACTCCGTCTTCTCTTATCATGCAGTATCCTTGTCAATTTAGCTATCTCCAGTCGCGGGTTCTGGGCAATGGCTACTATCCAATCCTGACGGAGGTCGCGCGATTCGTCGATCACCAGATACGCTCCTCTGGGTAGGTCCGGCAACCTGTTGAACCTCTTGAAAGAAAAGAAATGGAGGTTACCCGCTTTAGGCATGTTGAGCGACGAAAGGCCCTTAGGATAACGAGCGCCAAAATCAGAAAACCATCTGAGCTCCTTGGCCAAGACCTTAGATTCCTCTTGCGTAATCCTTATCACTTTACGTTACCTCCTCCACAAATCAGCATGGACCAAGACCTCTTTAGTCTCATGGGGCTATGTAAGTTTTTGGGCTTCGACCATCTTAGTAAATTCGCCTCTGTTGCGTTGAAGGTCTTCATAGGTCCCCTCCTCAACGACTCTACCTCTATCCAAGACATAGACATAATCCGCATTCTTGATCGTGGAAAGCCTATGCGCTATGACTATCATGGTCTTAAGGCCTTTGTACTCTTTCAAATTTTCATATACCTGATTCTCCGATTTGCTGTCCAGTGAGCTTGTAGCTTCATCGAGAATAAGGATCTTGGCATCTTTATAAAGTTCTCTGGCGATAGTGATGCGCTGCCTCTGGCCACCTGATATATCGAGGCCGTTCTCACCAAGAATTTCGTCTTCCTTGTCCGGAAGATCATCGACAAAATCCTTAATATGGGCCATGGCCATCACCTGCCTCAACTTGTTCAAATCGGATGACGTCTCCCACAAAGTGATATTCTCTCTTATCGAAGCATTGAATATGACATCCTCCTGCGTGACATACCCTATACTTTTTCTGAGCGCTTTCAAATTAATCTTGTCGTACGGCACATCTCCGAACAATATCTGGCCGTCATTCGGCTTGACAAGGCCTGTGATCATATTGGCGATCGTCGATTTTCCAGATCCGGAATGGCCTACAAGCGCAACGGTAGTCCTAGGCTTGATGTTTATGTCAACCCTTTCAACTCCTTTTTTGCCGTTCGGGAAGACTACTGTTGCGTCCCTCAACACGATCTCGCGGTCAAAATCGGGGGATATGCCCTCGTCGTGCAGAATCTCCTTATTGTCTTCCAACTCACGCTCTAAATTATTGAATGTCGCGATGCTGCCGCTTGCCGACAAAAACTTTCTGTACGAGGATTGAGCGTTCAGAAACTGCCGCGCGATCTGCAAAAACAGAAATACGAGAAAGATCACCTCATTGACCGTCTTTCCCAAGATCACAACCTGATAAAAGAAGAGGGCCACGACGATAAAGACGACAAAAGGCTCGAACGCGTTCTTCATAAGCGACTGGAGAAAAGACAATTTATAGTCAAAGTACCCTACGGCCCGGTCGCGATCGTAGACGACCTTGGCTATCCTCTCATGGGCCAACGTCGATTTCAAATATTTTAATTTTGTCAAGACCTGTATCATGATGGAATTGAACCTTCCGTACGCGAGACTCGACGCGATAGAGGCCTTGCTGGTGGCAATGTTAAGTCTCTTGATAAAGAAGATCAACGCCGGAGCGCTCAATAACGTGACGACGGTGATAAAAGGATTCACAAGCAAAGCCAATACAATATAGATCACTACATAGAACAAATAGCCGGCCAAATTTGAGAACGTCCTAAAAGTCTGAACGACAAGCGCCACTTCGCGCACAATGGCGTTATTGATGAAACCCGTCTCTTTTTTCAATAAATAGAGGTAGTCGGCCGTAAATATCAGATATAATATCCTTTCTCTTAACAAGACCGTGAGGTCGGCGATGATCCTACCGAAGTACCATGCATAAGCGACGAGAAAAACCGAGCGAACAATGAAGAGGCCTAATATAAGGATAAGCAGTGTTGTAAAAGAGTAGCCTATATGCAAAAAACCAAAGATGACCTGCATGCCACGGGATAGAGTATCGTCGCCAAAGCCATTTTGCAAAATCGGAAGGAATAGCGTAATCCCGATGCCTTCGACGATACCCGAAAACCACACAATGCCGAGCATATAATAAATCCTATTGCCGACAAATCTCTTAAATTGTTTGAAAAAAAGTATGGGATCGAACATCTTGGCCTATCCCTTCTCCTTGGCGTTATACACACCTTTATCAGTCTTGGTATATTCGTTACCGCATGTGCCGCATCTGGCATTTTTGCCTTCAAAGTCAAGTTTTACGCCGCACTCGCACACCCATCCTTTCAGCCTTCCCGGATTCCCGTAGTAAAGCGCGTAATCCGGCACATCATGCGTCACTACCGAGCCCGCACCTATCAAGGCGTACCTGCCTATCGTCTTGCCGCAGATGACGGTAGCGTTTGCGCCTATCGTGGCGCCTCTCTTTACGAGCGTAGGCCTCAATTCGTCCATACGCCGTATGAAACTGCGGGGATTGTAGACGTTCGTAAATACACAGGAAGGCCCGCAAAAGACACCGTCTTCGAGAGTTATCCCTTTGTATAGCGACACATTATTCTGGATCTTTACATTGTCGCCAATTCGCACGTCCGGGCCGACCATTACATTCTGGCCTATATTGCAGCCTCTACCTATATACGTACCCTTAAGGATGTGCGAGAAATGCCATATCCTGGTACCTTCCCCTATCTTCGCCCCTTCGTCTACAACCGAGGTCTCGTGGCAAAAATACGAATTCAATTCTTTATCGGTCTGTTGCATAGTCATCTACTCCTCTCTAGCGCCGTCTGTGCTTCGTCGAGAACCTTCATGACTCCAAGGGCCTCTTTACCGTCTGTTATCGGCCGTCTCCTGTCCTCAACGCATTCAATAAAATGTTCGCAGGCCTTGCCCAGCGGCTCATAAGACTCGATCTCCACACTTTTATGCGGCGCCTTCGCGGCAATAGGGATTCCTCCCACCCATTCCACTCTATGGGGGAAAAGCACCAATTTCTCTTCCGATTGGTCGTGGAACACCGCCATGTTCTTCGTCCCTATCACCACCAATTTCTGCTCTTTGAACGGGTGCAGCCAGCTGACATATATGTGTGCCTTAAGCCTCTTTGAGAATGTAAATGTCGTAAGCGTCGTATCATATACCTTCTTCTGGAGATACGCCTCGCCGAAAGCATCTACCTTGACGGGAACTTTTCCTACCAACGACAGGATGACCGAAATGTCATGCGGGGCGAAACTCCAGAGTATGTTCTCCTCCTTTCGGATCTTTCCTATGCTCAATCTGTTCGAGTATATATATTGCAGAGAACCCAGGACCCCCTCTTTCGCAAGCTCCTTCAATTTTATGAAGGCGGGGTGGTAATGGAGGAGGTGGTCGACCATCAGCACTCTCTTGTGCCGCTCGGCCAACTCCACAATTCTCCTTGCCTCATCCAACTTAAGGGCAAGCGGTTTCTCCACAAAGATATCTTTACCGGCCATAATCGCTTCCCTGGCCAAAGAGAAATGCGTCTGAGCCGGCGTTGCGATTGCCACCGCTTTAATATCGCCGTTTTTCAGAACGCTGCGGTAAGACCTTTCGCATGCAACATACCCGTACTTGGCGGCATGCCCTTTCAGGACCTCACCGTCCCCATCGCATATTGTATGCAGAGCGCCCAATTCATGAAAATTTCTGACGAGATTCTTCCCCCAATAGCCGCAACCTATAACCGCTATGTTCTTCATTCCTTCACCTCTTCGCAGCAACTTCCCTGCATTCGGCCCTTTCGCGATTGCGCAGATATTCATTGGTCTTCTTTATAAAATCGCAAAATCCATCATTTATGATTTCCCGTGTAAGCTTCGAACACCTTCGATAAGTCTCTGCCATACCCAACGTCGAATAGGTCCAGGTAGTCGGATGGATTAGCGCGTATATCTTTTTTGTCTC
>JAFGFD010000106.1 GCA_016931215.1 Candidatus Omnitrophota bacterium | reverse complement strand
TACCGAAAAAGGGCTCTTTTATAATCGCGTCTAATCACGTGAGCTATTTAGACCCCTTGGCAATAGGCGTATTTGTACCGCGCTCAGTGCATTACCTCGCAAAAGAAGAATTATATAAAAATAGATTTTTTGGTTGGTATATGATGAATCTTAATACGATACCGGTGGATAGAAAAGGTCGCTCGCTTAAGGGCATGAGGAAGATTGTAGAGCTGATCAGGAAAGGTGAGGTTATCGCCGTCTTTCCGGAAGGCACTAGATCTGACGGCAAAGATTTTCTACAGCCGCAAATGGGAGCGGCCTATTTTTCCCTTAAGTTTAAGGTCCCCATTTTACCGGTCTATGTCAAAGGTACGGATAAAGTCATGCCAAAGGGCGCAAGCAAGTTAAGATTTAACCATATAAGTGTTTATTACGGAAGGATCAAACGGTACTCATTCGAAGACTGGAGCGGCGACAGAGACGAGGTGTACAAGAGAGTAAGTCTAGACATAATGGAAGAGATAAAAAAAATCAAAGAGCAAAGTGAAACGCAAAATTGAAGTCTCTGAATTTTCCGATTTTTGTTTTGGGGTCAAAAGGGCGATACATCTAGCCCAAGAGGCTCTCAGGAAATATCCACAGCCGGTATTTTCTTTAGGGCCGCTTATCCACAATCGCGAAGTTGTGACCAGATTGTCCGACAAGGGGTTGAGGGTAAGACGTGATTATTCAAGCATAAAGCGCGGGACCATTGTCACGAGGTCTCACGGTATAAAATCGGATGTCTTAAAGAAGATTCAGGCAAAGCGGATAAGTATAGTCGACGCCACCTGCCCGTTCGTTAAAAATGCGCAGATGATAACAAAAAGGCTGGCTGGAGAGGGTTACTTTGTGGTCATCGTGGGAGATAAGGGTCATCCCGAGGTAAAGTCCCTTATGAGCTACTCGCCACGAAAGGTCGCCGTCGTAGCAAATAGAAACGACGCAAGCAGATTGAAGGTAGATAAGGGAAAGATAGGCGTCGTTTCCCAGACTACGCAGTCATTTAAAAACTTTAGAAATGTCATGGACGAGTTGATGAAAAAGAAATTTACCGAGATAAGGATGTTCAATACCATATGCAGTGACGTAAGCATGAGGCAGATGGCTGCTGAACGTTGCTCAAAGGCCAATGAGGTGGTAATTGTAGTCGGCGGCAGAAATAGCGCGAACACAAAAAAATTGCGGGAGATTTGCGACAAACAAGGGACATCCTCTTATCACATAGAAAATAAAGAAGAGATAGATCCAAAGTGGCTGAGAGGCAAGAGTAGGATAGGTATTGTGAGCGGGGCATCCACTCCCCGTTGGATCGTCGATGATGTTGTGAAGAGACTTAAAGAGTTATAAGTTTCCAGGTTACAGTTATCAGTTTTCAGTATTCAGTTATCAGATAAAGAATTTTATTCTGACGACTGAGGACTTATACCGGATAGCTAATAATATACTATAAGAAAGGAAGGTTGAAAAAAGCTTATGCTTTGGAAAAAAAGAGACGAAGCAGCAAAAAATAATGAAAGAAAGGAAGGTGGCTTTCAAGACAAACCCCTCAGTTCCTTGGGGGACGAGTTTAAGGGTGAAAATGCGAAGGATATAGGCGGGCGCAAAGACGATGATACGGTAAAGGACAATGCTGAGCAGGAAAACGAGAAAAAGGACAAGAAAGGCTTCTTTGACGATGAAGAGTTGAGCGCTTTATATGATGCCACCGTTAAGAACATCAAGGAAGGCCAGGTTGTAAAGAGCAGGATAGTGGAGATACGCAAATCCGACGTGATCGTAGATATAGGTTATAAATCGGAAGGCATTATACCTCTCTCGGAATTTCAGGAGTCTGATAAGCTGAAGGTCGGAGATTTAGTAGAGGTGCTTCTGGAGTCCAAAGAAGATGAAAATGGCAGCGTTGTAGTATCGAAACAAAAAGCTGATAAACTCCAGGGTTGGGAAAGAATAATATCCACGTACAAAGAGAGCGATATCATTCAGGGTAAACCTACGCGCAAGGTAAAGGGGGGCCTCATGGTAGATATCGGCATGGAGGCGTTCCTGCCGGCTTCGTTGGCAAGTATGAAGCCTTTTACCAATCTGGACGCGCTCTTGGGACAGAATCTTGAATTTAAGATCGTAAAGATCAACAGATCGCGTAAAAATATCGTTGTTTCGAGAAAAGACGTTCTTCAACAGAGGATTGAGGAATCAAGGCAGCGGTTGATGCAGGAACTTAAGAAAGGCCATTTGATCACCGGAATCGTCAAGAATATCACGGACTTCGGCGCCTTTATAGATCTTGGCGGCATGGACGGATTGCTTCATATTACGGATATGAGCTGGGGCAGAATTTCACATCCGAGCGAGATGCTGGCAATGGGTGACAAGGTGGAAGTAGTAGTCCTTGATTACAATAAAGAGACTAACAGGGTTTCGCTCGGTCTTAAGCAGAAGACGGCAAATCCCTGGGAAGATGTCGATAAGAAATACCCGCCTGGTTCAAAGATAAAAGGCAAAGTCGTTAATCTTATGCCTTATGGCGCCTTTGTGGAACTCGAAAAGGGCATAGAGGGGTTGATACACATTTCAGAGCTTTCTTGGTCAAAAAGATATAGCCACCCCAATGAATTGCTTGCCATAGGAGATGTCATAGAGGCAGTCGTATTGGAAGTGGACAAGGATAACCAGAAAATATCTCTGGGCATGAAACAGCTTGAAGCGGATCCTTGGATAGACGCCGATGAAAAATTCCCCGTAGGTGCAAGGGTCAAAGGAAAGGTAAGAAATCTTACCGATTACGGAGCATTTATCGAATTGGAGGAAGGCATAGACGGTCTAATCCACATATCGGAGATATCATGGACCAAGAAGATCAGCCATCCGCGGGAAGTTTTAAAGAAGGGGCAGAAGGTGGAAGCTGTGGTGCTTTCCGTCGATTCGAAAAATAGAAAGCTGTCTCTCGGCTTGAAACAATTGACATCGGACCCATGGCCCAAGGTTACAGAGATATACAAAGAAGGCTATGAGACCCAAGGCAAGATAATGAAGCTGACTAACTTTGGCATCTTCGTGGAGCTTGAGAAGGATTTAGAAGGGCTACTTCATATAAGCGAGCTCGAAGAAAAGACTCTGCCCGAACTTGAGAGTAAATATAAGGTAGGGGATAAGATAGCCGTAAAGGTCATAAAGCTTGACGAAGAACAGCGCAAGATCGCTTTAGGACTTCAGAAAAAATAATCTGAAGTCCTAAAAGGGACATTTTCAAAAAAAGTGTCCCTTTTTCATAATCACAAAGATGCTAGGTCACAGGAACACAAGGATACAAGAGCACAGGAGCACAAGTAATAAGTTTCAGGTTACAAAAAAATCCTGAAACGTGAATCTTGAAATTTGTAAGTTAAAACCATTATCAATCTATAGTCTATCGTCCATCGACTATAGACTATCGACCGCCTCTAATAATTCCACCATAATGCAGCCTCAGATCCGCTGGTGGGTATACTCGACCGCGTCATCCATCTTACGTGACTATCTACGAACAAGACATTTACTCCATTATTATGTCTGGCGATAGGCAGATGGTTCTTGTCTATATAATATACAGAATTGTCCGGATTCGCTCCCGCGCTTCCCTCGGATGCTATCATGCATTTTGTAGGACTCGTCACATAATTTATGTCTTTGCCGAGCTGGTAACCGGCGCTCGATTCGTTAAGACCGGACCGGTTAAATCCGTAAGAGCAAAAGTTACGCGTTGAGGCGTCGGTAAAGTCATAACTATGGAATTCGTAACCCGGGCATTTAAATGACTCGGGGTCGTCTATATAATAATCCAGTTCGGTGTACCAGCAGTCACTGGGAACTGTGGATTCGCAGGGAGGGAAGCGGTGTTCGAAGTCATCCAGATATAGCTGAACAGCAATACCTATCTGCCTTAGATTGTTGGCACATGCCACCGTCTTCGCATGGTATCGTGCCTTCATAACGGTCATTATCAGCGAAAAGCTAAGTATCAATATAATGGCACATACCATTATAAGCTCTAATAAACTCATGCCCTTTT
>JAFGFD010000105.1 GCA_016931215.1 Candidatus Omnitrophota bacterium | reverse complement strand
TGTGAAAGACAGAGATAAGGTAATTCCTATTTTTTTTAGTGCGTTATTTGCAGTGCTTTCGGTATGGTCAAAACAGACTTTTGTCTTTTTGTTTTTATCTCTACCGCTTTACGTATTTGTTGCTTATGGCAGCCTTTCATTTAAACGTTATTTGGCAGCGGTCATCATCGCTGCCCTCATTATATCATCGGCATTTATACTTTGCTTTGGATATAAAAACTTATTGCTGAATCTTTTGATTATACCTGCACATCATCCTTTGATAGGATTTAATAGGACTTATATGCCGCCTTTGATATGCATCGATTTGTTAGTGGAGACATTGTTTTTATTAGCGATGCTTTCAGTTGTTATCTTTTATTCGTCAAGAGGCTTATCAAACTACGCTGTGGGCATAAGGGGAATAAAAGAATGGCTTGATGAGAATAGATGGCTCATCTTTGTCTTTACGGGTTTGTGCATGATGCCGGTTTCCATTATAGCCAATTTAAAGATAGGAGCCACTTACAATTCATTGAGTTATATGATTTATTTTATTGCCGCCGGAGTGAGTCTCGCAATAGCTCAGCATGCGGCGGCGCTGAACAGAAATTTGATACGCCGCGGCCTTATTATCTTAATGGCAGTATTGATTTGCCTGGCATCGCCCAAGCTTTGGAGGGCGGTAAAAGTCAAGGACACCCTTACCAAGAATAACGAAAAAGTAGCTTATGATTATGCGATTAAGCACCCGGATCAGATTTATCTGCCGGCTAATCCCCTTGCAGGCATTATGGCAGATGGAAGATTATACCACTCCCTGAGCGGCATTAGAGAAAGGGAGTGGGCCGGATTTCAAATAGATAGAGAATGTTTTATGTCTAACGTCCCACAAGACATGCGACAGGTTGCATTTCCCAAGTATGCCTTTTTAGAAGACGCAAGGGAATATATGGAGGCATATCTTAAAGAATTTTCGAACGAGACTCAAATTGGCGAATTGAGCGGCTGGATAGTCTATGAAAAATAATGATGAGAAGGTATTGTATGTATGAAAAGAGAGAAAACTAAAACAAAACTGGTATTTATTGCTTTATTGCCTGTCCTGGGACACATTCTCGCGCTTGCCTATTCCATGGTTAGATATAATTATATGCCGTCCGGAAGAATCGACTGGCTGGTCTTCGCGGTTCTATTCATATATGTAATCTCCATACTCTTAGCGTCGCGCAATAAAGAGCGTCTTATAAAGTTGGTTCTTATCGTTTATTCTTTTATCATCGCATCTGCAAGCATCGAAGTCACCTCCCGTTTTTTTCATAGAAAGATAGAAACCCCCTGGACACAGGGCAAGTCGATTAAGTACGTGGAAGGAAAAAACATTGTAGCCACAGAGCCGAGAGTAGAGTTTACTACAAACAGATACGGTCTTCGCGGTCCTAATATTAAGCTTTCTGTCGCCGACTTGAAATTTGTTACGGTTGGCGGCAGTTCTACGGAATGCAGGTATATTTCGGACGAACAGAGCTGGCCATGGAAGTTTCAGGATGATCTGGCAGCGCGGTTGAATAAAAGTATCATAGTATTTAATGCGGGGAAGGGGGGGCTTCACGCGCTTAACCACATCTATTTTCTGCGGCACTATTCCTGGATTGAAGAATTTGATTGGGTGATTGTGATGTGCGGCATTAATGACATGGGGCGGCTTTTGCACGGCACATACGATGACAGGACTATCTACGCGTTCGATGATACGCTGGCGCTTGTCGAGACTAAAAACAGGGTTTATTACAAAGACTCCATTATCGTACAAAACATAATCTTTATTTACAAAAACATCTTTTCCCATGAAATAGTGATAAGAGATCCTAAAGGATTCTGGTATGAGCGGGAAAGAGAACTACGGAAGGTACTCCTTAAAAGAAATCCTGTAGACGAAATACCCAGGGGAATGGATAAGGCACTCGACATCTACAAAGATGATTTAAAAGAGATGATATCCATATGCAGGGATAGAGGACAGAATATCTTGATGATTACGCAACCGACACTGTACGGCAAAGATCTTCCGAGCGAATTGGATGGACTGATCTGGGAGCACGTAGGCCGATCCGGGGCATACACCACTTCGGTCCTGGAATCCATTATGAACAGGTACAATGACTCCATGATAGAGGTTTGCATAGACGAGGGAGTTCCTTATATTGACATGGCCTCCTTGCTTCCCAAGAACACAACGGTCTTCTATGATGACTGCCACTTCAACGTATCCGGTTGCGAAAGGGTGGCCAAAATATTGAGTGATTATTTCCGTGATATTTACGGACAAATTTCGAAATAGCGCTGTGAAACCTTTTTATATTCACTTTACAGACAGTGAAAAATTTGGTATTATAAACCAAAAATCGTTTATAAATATTGTATTTACCATTTTGCTTTAGGCGATTATTTAATAGAGGCGGCTATCGATGAAGAGAAGGTTATTCTTAGTTTTTACGGTGGCATATTACGTATTCTATTCTTTCCTATATAGCGGCTGGCTGTTTCACAAATCGGGAAACCCGGTATTATTTCAGTATTCCAAGGGATGCGTATTGTTTCTTCTGGTGATGCTTCTTCCTTTTTTCATTCCCTTGATTATTCGTTCCTATGTCAGAAGAGTGGGATGGAAAGGGTTTTTCCTTGCAATGATACTTTTCATAGTATTTATCTCCATGCTTTACTGGATGTCATCTTTATTTTACTACCGGAGAATGTTTGCGGAAAATAAATATCACTTATTCGATCCCTATTTGCAAATGTCACCACAAAGGTTTGACGAGACAGAACAAAAAGATTATAATACTTTCCGCATATTGATACTGGGAGGATCGACTTCCATGTATTATCCGAATCTTTTGCGTGAGTTTATACAAGAACATCACCCCTCAAGAAAGATAGAGATATTGAACGGAAGCAACCATTGGTATACTGCCAAACACTCGCTTATAACTTATGTGACATATTACTATCTGTGGAAGCCTGACCTTGTAGTTATTATGCATGGCATAAATGACCTAAGCCGGTCCTTTTCGCCGCGCGATTGGGCTATCGGCGAATATGACGATTTATGGAACCACTACTACGGGGCTTCCATAAAAGGGGCCAGGCCGGGGCTGCTTATTTATAGACAATATTTATATAAAGAATACCTTTCTCCTTTTGCCTATGCATGGTTTTCTAATTTACGGTTCGGAGAAAGGGAACGCGAAATGGATTATCCGTTAGGACGCTATGTATCGATAGATAAATTCAGGCAATATTTGATTTCACTGTTGAAATATGTCAAAGGCGACGGAGCGGATATAATGCTTGTCTCGCAGCCTTCCATATATAAGTCTCATATGGAGGGATATGAAAAAGTATACAAGACTTTGAGGTGGCACATATTCAACACACCTTTAAATGACGCACAAATAGAATATCCTTCGGCGGCATCCTTGGAGAATGCGATGAATGAAATAAATAAGATTGTTAGTGATATGGCTATATCGGAAGGCGTATTTTTCGTTGATGCAGCAGGGGCCTTTCCGAAAGACAGAGACTATTTCATAGACGATCTACATTACACGGATAAAGGCTCAAGATTGATGGCGGAGATAATAGGCGAGAAGATAATAGCCTCCAGCATTATTGAAAAATCGCTTCCAGGAGAGAAGCGGGAATAGATTATGAGTTACGTCCTTCTACAACCGGCCTTTGATAAGGCTGTAGGATAAGATAATGGATAAGGAAAAAAAACCTTCGAATTTTATAAGAGAGATAATAGACAATGATTTGATGTTGAATAAATACGCAGGCAGGGTCCATACTAGATTTCCGCCGGAACCGAACGGTTATCTTCATATAGGCCACGCCAAATCCATCTGCCTGAATTTCGGAATAGCCAGGGATTATAAGGGATTGTGTAATCTGCGGTTTGACGATACAAATCCGACCAAAGAGGAGATGGAATATGTCAAATCGATAGAGGAAGATGTCAAATGGCTTGGATTCGACTGGGGCAATCGGCTTTATTTCGCGTCCGACTACTTTGACACTCTTTATAATTGCGCCGAGGCACTTATAAAAAAGGGCAAGGCGTACGTATGCGATCTTGACCAGGATAAGATGAGCAGTATGAGGGGCACTGTAAACGAGCCGGGACAAGACAGCCCTTATCGCGACCGTTCGGTCGTTGAAAATTTAGATCTCTTTAGACGCATGAAGGCCGGCGAGTTCGAAGAAGGCGCCCGCACACTTCGCGCCAAGATTGACATGGCCAGTCCGCACATGATAATGCGCGACCCGCCACTTTACCGGATAAGAAAGGCCTCGCACCACAGGACCGGCAGCAAGTGGTGCATATACCCTATGTATGATTTCGCGCATTGTATATGCGATTCTATAGAGAAGATTACGCATTCCATCTGCACTTTGGAATTTGAGAATAACAGAGTCCTATATGATTGGATTCTAAACGAACTCGGTCTTTACCATCCTCAACAGATCGAGTTTGCCAGGCTGAATCTAAGCCATACCGTATTGAGTAAGAGAAAACTGCTTGAATTGGTCGATGGCGGATATGTGGAAGGATGGGACGATCCGAGAATGCCGACTCTAGCAGGATTGAGAAGGAGAGGATATACGCCGGAGGCAATAAGAGAGTTCTGCGATGAAATCGGGGTAGCTAAATTCAACAGTATTATAGATGTCGTCCTATTGGAGAATGCGATTAGAAGCGAGCTCAATAAGACAGCCGCCCGCGTCATGGCGGTCTTACACCCGTTAAGAATAGTAATTACGAATTATCCGGAAGGCAAAGAAGAAGAACTTGTTGCGGTAAATAACCCCGAAGATATGTCTATGGGCACGAGAAGAGTGCCTTTTTCAAAGGTGCTATATATAGAACGTGATGATTTCCGAGAAGCACCTCCCGCCAAATTCCACCGTCTTTCCCCCGGCCGTGAGGTTCGTCTGCGTTATGCTTATTTCATTACTTGCGAGGATGTGATAAAGGACAAAGAGACGGGCGAAATAAAAGAGATACACTGCACGTATGACCCCGAGACAAAGGGAGGGGATGCGCCGGATGGCCGCAAGGTCAAGGGAACGCTCCATTGGGTGTCTGCGAGGCACGCGGTCAGAGCGGAAGTCAGACTTTACGACCATCTCTTTATCAAACGTAATCCCGAAGAATCGGACAGCGGAGATTTTAAATCAAATCTAAACCCCGCTTCTCTTGAAATCATAGATGACTGCCGCATAGAGCCGGGCATAATGGACGCGAATCCGGGAAGCCGTTATCAGTTTGAACGAAAAGGTTACTTTTTTCTAGACAAAATCGATTCAGCGGACGAAAAGAGGATATTCAATCGTATCGTGGGACTGAGAGATGCATGGACAAAGATAGAGAAGAACCACCCCCGGCAGTAGTCTATGTAGAGATATTTTTTAAACCAACCGATAAAAAATATAATTTATAGGGAAACGAGGCAAGGAAGAGTTTGTCATGAGCGGTTTCATATTAGGCGGAATGGTAATATATGTTGCTATTATGCTGGTCGTCGGATACTGGTCCAGCAGAAGAATAAAGGGTTTGGAGGATTTTCTAGTAGCGGGGAGAAGACTTCCGTTTTACCTTGCCTTCGCGACGCTCTTGGCTACGTGGTTCGGTGCGGGGTCGTGCATGGGCGCATCCGGCACGGCCTATTCACAGGGGTTGCGGGGCGTCATTTCGGATCCGTTTGCGGCAGGTATGTCCCTAATCTTAGCAGGCCTGTTCTATGTTGCCTTTTTAAGAAGGCTTAAACTCCTTACTGTCACGGATGTCTTTGGGAGGTATTACAGCAAAAATTCGGAGATATTCGCTTCTATCCTTATGGTGCCGGTATATATCGGCTGGCTGGGAAGTCAAATGGTCGCGTTAGGGTATATACTGAAGATACTTACAGGCATGGAAGCGACCACAGGTATTATCATAGGGAGCGCTATCGTCTTGCTGTATACGTTCGCGGGAGGCATGTGGGCGGTTACGCTGACTGACTTTATACAGGTTACGGTGATTGTCATAGGCCTTCTTACATTATTGCCGTCTGTGTTCGGAGAAGTGGGCGGCATAGGGGCATTGCTTAAGTCGACGCCCAGAGAACTGTTAAGGATCGTTCCCTCGAGCATGGGATATAATGATTGGGTTACATATGTGGGTCAATGGACACTCATGGGCTTGGGTTGTATCGTGGGGCAGGACCTGATTCAACGGTCTCTGGCAAGCAGAGATGAGAGGGTGGCTAAGAATAGCGCTATTGCCGCCGGTTTATGTTATATTGCCATAGGGACGATTCCTATTACGCTCGGTTTTGCCGGCAGGCTGATCCTGCCCGGCCTGGAGAATCCCGAATATCTTATGCCGAACCTCGCGATGAAATTTCTGCCTCCATTTATGCTTGTCATGTTCTTGGGGGCATTGATCTCTGCTATAATGAGTTCAGCCGATAGTTCTCTCTTGGCGGCCGCCTCCCTTACCACGAATAACATAATCCTGCGCCTCTTTCCTAATATTAAAGAGAGGAATTTTCTTCCACTGGCGAGAGCGGCGACCGTGATCCTTGCCGTTATATCTCTGGTAGTAGCTATGCGCGTCCAGAAGATCTACCATCTAATGGTGAATTCCTGGGCAACGCTCTTTGTAGGGATATTTGCACCCGTGACTTTCGCCATATACTGGAAGAAGGCCAATTCATACGCCGCGTGGGCCTCTATGATCTTGGGAACCGGCACATGGCTCGGTTATATCTTAGTCAATACAGGCACATTCTTTGAGATATCAGACCCATTGTTTTACAGGGCCGCAGCATACGGCGGGCTGGTGAGTATAGCCAGCTATGTCCTTGTGACTTTCTTCAAAAGTATGCTGGACGGAGGGACACATCAGGCACAGAGGGTTTCGTAACTCCTTTGTCTTGAAGGGGATTTGCGAAAGCGAAACGTCCCCTTTATACCAGGATTACTTTCGCGGGAGGAAATCCGTTGAATCCGGCTGTGGCGCTGGCGCATGAATAAGCGCCTATATTCTTGACATAGACGACGTCATCCAGATATAGCTCCGGTATATCTTCATTCAATGATAGAGTGTCGAATGAATCGCAGGTAGGTCCTGCAAGGGCGCTAAGGAAAGTTTGGCCTCGTCTCAGAGTCTTGAACTCATAACGGCAATGGTCGAACACCATTCCTGAAAAATCGGCGTAAATGCCGTCATTGAGATAGTAGTAATTTTTATTATTCCGGAAAGTCCTTCCAATGACCTGCGTGACCAGGATACCCGCAGGACCGGCAAAGAAACGGCCGGGCTCGGCTATGAACTTCACATTTTTATCGAATAGATTTCTCAATTGTTGTTTTATCTGACAGGCCATCCTCTCGAAATTGATCCCCATTTCGTTATCAAAATGCTGGATCGGAAAACCGCCTCCTATGTCCATTATTTTAAGCGGCATGCCGTTTTCTTTCGATTCCGTGAATATGCGGGAGGACATTTCAAGGGCCTGCAGATAATTTTCAACGTTCGTCGCCTGCGAGCCGACGTGAAAGCTTAAGCCCATCGGGACGAGGCCCAGGACCTCCGCTTTGCGCAGTAGTAGATATGCGTGTTCCGGGTCCGCTCCGAACTTTAGGGACAACTCGACCATGCTTCCGGAATTTTTGACCTTTATGCGAAGAAGGACGTGTGCGCCGGGGTAGTATTTAGAGATTTTATATAATTCCGGCTCATTGTCAAATGTCATAAATTTTACTCTGCGTTTTCTGGCGAATGATATATCCTCAGGCGATTTTATCGTATTGGCAAATATTATCTTTGACGGAGAGGCGCCCAGAGAAAGGACATACTTCATCTCGGCTCCGCTTGCTACGTCGAAAGAGGAGCCCAACTTCAAAAACGTCTTTATGATATCAGAATGTGGATTCGCCTTTATGGCGTAATAAGGCGTTACCATCGGCAGGTGCTTTCTAAAACGCATATATTGTTTTTCGAGAACGGACCTTCTGATTATCATGAAGGGCGTACGGTGCTTTTTAAGCATCGCCCTTATCAGGCCCTCTATTCCGAAGATGCCGTTGGTTTCCTTCTTTACTTCGTTCTTTACTTCCGTCTTAGACTTTGACGGCTTCAGAGTTAGAGTGCTCTGTACTGCGCTCATAGTTATTCAACCTTTCTCTTGTGTCTACTAGAAAAGTGGTAAATTGCCAGACATCCTCATCCTTGGGTCTTGGGATATCAAATTTTGTAAATTTAGTATTTAGATTCTTCAATGGTGTCCAATCAACGGGAATAGAGACGAACGGCTTTATAAAAGGGGCTGCCACTTTCAATATCTCCTCGTGATCGACATCGTCCGGCATGAGAAATCCCCTGCGAGGATTCTTTATCATCCATAATGCTGCAGATACCACGGATATGGCTACCTGAAGAGTCGTTGCTTGCTGATGCGGGACAAGCCTTCGAGCTTCGTGTATATCCAAGAGGCTTCCGCACCACCACGATTTGAAATCGTGGCCCATAAGCAGGACTCCGAGTTCATCGCGGCCGTCTATTATCTCATCGCTCATGATCCTCTGTTGTTCCTGCAGTTTAAATTGCCTCATCTCAAGCTCGTGAAGTGAGTTTATGGCTGCATTGCTGGGGCAGTAGGCGTAGTGCACAGTAGGCCTGTAGACGGCATTTCCGTCTTCCCATACGGTGAGTCGGTCCGATATGCTGAAAGCCTCACCGTGCCTTATGACCATGCCCGTAATCTCGCCGCAAGGGACCCAAGAACGGACCCACGTCTTCATACCTATAGAGCTTAGGCATATTTGGTTTCTTGGGCCGATTTTGTGAAAGAAAGCGTTTTTCGGTACGTAACGCTCATGAGTCCCCCAACCCAGTTCCACAGGGGCCACGCCTTCCTCGAAGAAACCCTCGATGCTCCATGTGTTGACAAATTCATTTAACCTCTTGGGTTTATTTGTGATCTGCGTATCTCTTTCGCTGATATGTATGGTCTTGACGCCCTCGATCTGCGCCAGTTTTGCGAAGTTCTTATCCTTCAAAAATTTCTCTAATTCTTTTTTCCTGGGATCGCCGGGTTTTTCCTTTAGAATTTTCTGAGCGATGTCTATAAGGGCTTGCTTGGTGAAGTGAGAGACCAGTCCTGGATTCGCGCCGTGGTCAACGATGGCCGTCGCGCCGTCATTATTCCCCCATTGCGCGACTAGCTTCCGCAATTCCATGTGTCTGGCGTACAGCGTGTATCTGGTAGGGTCGTTTCTCTCATAATCCTTGTAAGGGTTCCATTCCTCCACCGATGTGTTGGCATACAACACTTCGTTATTTCTACACCATTGAAGGATAGCGTTACAGTCTATATTCCACGCCAGGTCTATTATCATGTCGCCTTTGCCTACATATTTTCCCAAGAGGGAGGCATAATTATCCTGAGTCACTTTATCCATTACGTAATTCACGCCTTTGTCCAGCGAGTCATTTATGCGGTGGCGGTTGTCCACATAGTCCATGATCGTGATCTTCTTAGCTGGCATATCTATTAGTCTTAAAACAAGAGGGATCGCGCATTGCGAGACGGAACCGCATCCAATAATTAACAACTTCCCTGCAAACTTCATAATAGAGCCTCCTATGAATATAAATAAAATTTTTTGTTTAAAATATTGCTTTATTAAATTATATCATAATAAACCCAATTTGAAATAAAAAAATAAAAATTCTGCAAATTTTTTTATTTATTTTTTTTGCGCGAAGAATATGAATAAAATGCATGAAAAGCCAGTTCCGGGGCAAAATCAACATAGATCTATAAAGAAGGGAATAGAGGCTATGTAAAAAGAAAGTAGGATATGCGTCCTTTATGTTTTTAGAGAGATTAATCCAGCGCGGCTTCTATCTCTTCATCTTCCAGGGTCCCGTTGCCATTTGTATCATACTGAGAGTAGAACTCTTCCATCTCCCACGTTTCGACGTCCCCGTCGCCGTCCGAGTCCATTGCCTCAACTATGTCTTCGTTCTCGGTCGATACGTATACGGTGTCGTAGTGATGTTTTTGCTGCCTTAGCCAAAGTAGGCGGTCTTTGGCGTCTACCTTTCCATCCAGATTGTAGTCGTGCGACCTTATGTAATTATACGTTTTTTGATGTGATGCCCTTATCTTTGCTTTGACGGGGATCTTTGGTTTCGGCCTCCATGCGCAATAGGCATTGCCGTTAATCACCAAAGAGAAGAAGCACAACAATATTGCAGTCATAAGATATTTTTCACTTTTCTTCATGAGCCACCTCACTTTCCATAAAGCCATTTTACTATGTCTCATGAGATTAAACAAGGAAATATATCAAAAGTTCCGTTGCTTTATGGCAAACATGGCGATTATATATATGGGGTAAAGGCTTGTATTTTGATGGTTTTAAGTGTATAATTTTTACATAGAGAGCCAAACAACGAGAGCAATATACCGACTGAAGACCGGCCTGAGGTAATATTATGAAGGATGAAAGCGTAAAATTATTGAATAAAAAACCGCATAGGAACAAGCAAAAGAAGCGCCTTATAACTGCAAAAGAAGTGGCGGTAATATTATTTATGGTTGTGCTCGCTATTTTTATCTGCTATGTGATGAATCCAAAATACCCTGTCTTGAGAGAGCACCGGGAAGGGGCCAGCTTCTTAGACAGGATAGTTATGGATAGAGCAATGAAAATATTGAATGATAAGCAATATCAAAATCAACTCAGAAAAGAGTATGAAAATAAGGACAGTAAGCACCTGCCTTTTTAATTCCATATGTTATCTAAAAGAGACTTTCGATTAGCAATAGGGATTGCATTAGTTTTTGCGGCTCTTTTTTTATTTCCCACCGACTATAGTTTATCATTTACCGAGAATAATAATCCTAGAGGACTGGATTTATATTTTGTCAGGCATGCCGAGACTTTGGCTAACGCGACAGGTGTATATACCGAAGGAAATGAGCGTACGATTACGGAAAAGGGGATGAGGCAGATAGAGCGTCTGACCGAGGCCCTGCAAGGTTATGAATTCGATGCCGTTATCGTAAGTCCCAAGATTAGAGCGATGAAGACTATCGAACCTTATCTGCAGAAATCAAACATGACAGCGGTGATATGGCCGGAGATGGCGGAGAGCGAACATTTTTTTACCAAAAAAAAGGATGTCTCCGATGAGCGGTTTGTGAGAGGAAAAGAGATTGTTTTGGATGCCAAGTCAGCGCGTTATTTTAAATTCAGGTCGGAGAAAGACAGGTTTGAATACAAAGACGGAGGTTTTGACAGCGCCGTGGCGCGGTTACGCAAAGGATGCGACCTTATCGATGAATGCTTTGGCCAATCGGGAAAGACCATTTTGGTTGTCGGGCACAGCGGATCGGGAGCCGTTATGATAGACATCCTCTTGGGCAGGGTCCCTGCGGGGAAATATTTTT
>JAFGFD010000104.1 GCA_016931215.1 Candidatus Omnitrophota bacterium | reverse complement strand
GGCGACATAGAGAATGTTTTCGAAAAAAAAGAGTATTCTCATTATTCTAAGGCTGTCGGGGGCAGGAACATATTCAAACCTCCCCAGGTCGAAGTTGAAAATGTCATAAGCGGGCCGACTGCAGACGAGATCAAAGCCGGCTTGTCTCTGCTTGGAATCATAGCAGGGGATAGACCTCAGGCTATAATAGAGGAGAAGAAGACGGGCAAATCCCATTTTGTATACGAAGATTCAGCCATAGGAGGTACTACTGTTATAGAGATACGCAATGACAGCGTCGTTATGGAGTATAACGGTCAGAGGTTTGAGTTGGTGCTTTGATTGACCCCATATATTTTTTTGCGTAAGCTTTACGATGAAATCCGAAACGGAGGTCAAAGTGAAAATCCATAATATTGCATTCATAACCATATCCCTTATGATATGCGTCTTTTACAGTCCTGCCGGTAAGATCTTTGCCGAGGAGGATATGGAAGGCATACCTTCCGATATAATAAAACAACTCCTGGCCGATGAGGACATCCCCCAAGATATCAAGCAGGAGCTCGAAGAGATGTATAAAAACGGTGAGCTTGAAGAGGAATTGGAGAAGGTGGGGATTCCGGAAGAGAGTCCGCAAGATTCATTTCAGCCCCCTATGACAAGACCCGAGAGGCGCGATAGGACCGCAAGCACTCAACCGGGCAGCAGAGCCAATCCGCCGCAGACGAAGTGGCAGGCTGGCCAGCCCCAAAAAGAAGATACCTCTAATAAGATTTCGTTGGATTTGAAGGGCGTAGATATTATAGATGTCCTCAAGATGCTCTCCACCCGCAGCAATATGAATATAGTTGCCGGTAAAAACGTAAGGGGGCGGGTGACGCTTTTCTTGAAGGACGTCGATGTTTGGGATGCATTTGAGATGATACTTGCCTCAAACGACCTAGCGTATGAGAAGTCCGGCGATATCATAAATGTGATGACGGAACGCGATTACGAGCGGCTTTACGGGGAAGAGTATCATTCGAAGAAGGAGCTGCGTATCTATAGGCTCGAATACGCAAAGGCGCTTGAGGTGAGCAAGGCACTCAATCAGGCTAAATCTAAGATCGGCAAGGTCATAGTGGACGAAAACTCCAACAGCATAGTCGTCGTGGATTCTCTCGCCACGATAGCCGATATGGAGAGGATGATAGCCAAGATGGATATTCCCGTCGAGACCCGTATATTCAGCCTCGATTACGCAAAGGCGGAGGACGTAAAGACCAAACTCTCCGAGATGTTGACGAAAGGGGTCGGCTTCATACAGGTGGACGAGAGGACGAACAAGATGGTTATAACGGAGTTGGCCGAGAAGATGCCGGATATAGCGGGCATCATCGATGAGATGGACGAAAGGCATAGAGAGGTTTTGATCGAGGCCAAGATCGTGCAGATATCCCTCAACGACCAGTACAGATACGGAGTAGACTGGAAGGCGCTTTTTCACAAGATTCCGGATGAAGGCCTGAGGTTCAATTTTAACGAACTGGGTGATGTCTTCGGCGGATCGGTTACAGGAGGGGCCTTGACGGTAGGACAATTTGCGCATGATTATCTCGACATGGCAATAGAGATACTTCAGACCGCCGGAAAGACGAATGTCATCTCCTGCCCGAGGATAACCGTCTTGAATAACGAAGAGGCAAAGGTCCTTGTTGGGACGCAGCAGCCGTACGTAGAACAGGAGACCATCTCTACCGAGGCATCCGACCGCACCAATGAGATAATAAAAGAGAAGGACGTAGGAGTGTCTTTGGCCGTGACCCCTACCATAAATAAAGAGGGATTCGTCACTATGAAGATAAAACCCAAGATCAGCTCGGTGACGGATACGCTGGGGACGGCAGGGGAAAGGACGAGCATACCCGTCGTGTCGACCTCGGAGACCGAGACTACGGTAATGGTCAAAGACGGGACGACTATCATTATTGCCGGTTTGATCGAAGACAGGGATGAAAAGGATTCGGACAAGATACCCGTATTGGGCGACATACCTATAGTGGGCAACCTCTTCAAAAATACCTCAAAAGGAAACACATCGATTCCCGAGAAGAAGGAGCTGGTCGTCTTCCTGACGCCTTATATAATGCACGGAACGGAGATATTTCCGGAGGTCGAAAATGTGAGGTATAAAAACTCGCTAGATCAGAAAGATCAGAAAGAGCTTTTGGACGGGCGGCTCTCCTTGGCGGTGAAAGAGATGGAGAGGCCCCATGTAACAGTAGACGCAATGTCTGAAGTCGCTGAGCCGGAAGAAGTCGATATGACGACCAGGCTTTCGGAAGATTTGATATGGATAGAGAAGAAACGAGAGGCGACGGGCCAGACAAAGAAGGTGGAAGAAGCGCCTACCAAAGAAGTCGTGAGTGTTGAGGAGATACTGGAGGAGGAGGCGATACCGGTGGCGAGCCGGACAGCTCCGCCCCTTTCCTCGAGTTACTACAATTATTATATAAATTTGAGAAACAAGATATTTTGGGTAGCCAAAGACCTTCACCCAAAATCGACAAGAGGCAAGAGAGAAGATGTGGTCGTGTTGTTCACGTTATTGAGCGACGGCAGCCTTAAAAATGAGCCAAGGGTGCTGAATGAGGTCGATAACGAACTGGCGCTGGCGGCGAAGAATGCCGTTGAATTGGCCGCGCCGTTTCCTTCTTTTCCGGCAAGAATGGTTAAGGAGGAAGAGATGTTCAAGATCACGATCACTTACAGATAACAGGACAACGGTACATAAAGGTGGCAACCATTATTTTCGCGGTTGCCACCATTTTTTTAGTTTGACATTTCATCCATATTGATATAAAATTATTGGACATTTAATAATATATGTTTTTAATATATTAATATGGGAGGATGAAATGGACTATCTATTTACTGAAGAACAGTTGATGATAAGGGACCTGGCCAGGCAGATTGCCGAAGAAAAGATCCGTCCGGTTTCCGCCGAATACGATGAAAGCGGAGAATTTCCTTGGCCTGTCGTTAAGGTCATGGCGGAGAGCGATCTCTTCGGCATCTATATACCTGAAGAATACGGCGGCACCGGAGGCGGGGTGACGGAATTGGCTATAGCCACCGAAGAGTTATCAAAGGCTTGCGGCGGCATTGCCTTGGCGTTCGCTGCGACGGCCTTAGGTACGTACCCAATAATACTCTTTGGAAATGAGGGGCAAAAGAAGAAATATCTTCCCGACATCGCAAGAGGTAAGAAACTGGCTGCATTTGCTATCACCGAGGCAGAGGCCGGCTCGGATGTAAGTAATATGAGGACCACGGCAAAGAAGGATGGGGATTATTATATATTGAACGGGACAAAGCAGTGGATAACCAACGGGGGCGAGGCAGAGATATATACTGTTATAGCGATGACGGATAAAACCAGGGGCGCGCGCGGGGCAAGCGCTTTTATAGTTGAAAAAGGGATGCCCGGATTCGATTTTGGGAAGAAGGAGAATAAGATGGGGATACGTGCCTCGGCGACACGTGAGTTGGTCTTTACGGATTGCAAGGTCCCCAAAGCCAATTTATTGAGTAAGGAAGGAATGGGATTTATCGTTGCCATGAAGACTTTTGACAATTCCAGGCCCGGCGTTGCAGCCCAGGCAGTCGGAATAGCGCAAGGGGCATTGGATTCGACGCTGAAATATGCTCATGAGAGGAAACAGTTCGGGCAGTCGATCACGAGTTTTCAGGGCATACAGTTTATGCTTGCGGACATGGCCACTCAAATCGAGGCAGCGAGGGCCCTGATACTATCGGCCGCCAGGATGATAGATTCGGGCGCAAAGGACATAGCAATGGTATCGGCAATGTCAAAGATGTTTGCCAGCGACGTGGCCATGAAGGTGACCACTGACTGCGTCCAGATATACGGCGGTTACGGTTATATGAAGGAATACCCGGCAGAGAAATACATGAGGGACGCCAAGATAACGCAGATATATGAGGGCACAAACCAGATTCAACGAGGCGTAATCGCATCTTCCATGATAAAGAGCCTGGTCAAGAAATAACATGTTATAACGAAATCCCGATCGGCGGAAAACATCTGAAATTTTTGAGGTAATGGATGAATATCATTGTTTGTATAAAACAGGTTCCTGAGACGACGGACGTCAAAATCGATCCGGAGACGAATACGCTGATAAGAGAAGGAGTCTCTTCGGTAATCAACCCTTTTGACGTATATGCCATAGAAGAAGGTATAAGATTGAAGGAGAAATTCGGAGGTAAAGTCACGGTTATCACTATGGGCCCCCCTCAGGCAAAGGAGGCCTTGAGGGAGGCGATAGCGCACGGAGCGGATGGGGGGATCTTATTGTCAGACAGGGCATTTGCCGGCAGCGATACTTGGGCTACCAGTTATACCCTTGCCAAGGGCATACAGAAGTTGGGGGATTTTTCTATGATATTGTGCGGAAAGCAGGCATCCGACGGAGATACCGCGCAGGTCGGCCCAGGAATCTCCATGCATCTCGACATCCCACAGGTTACATATGTAAAGAAGATCGAAAGCATAAAAGATGATATCGCCAGAGTTGAGAGGATGGTCGAAGAAGGTTATGAGATAATAGAGGTGCCCATTCCCTGCCTTCTTACAGTCGTCAAAGAGATAAATGAGCCGCGTCTCCCGTCTTTGAAAGGAAAGATGAGGGCAAAGAAGGCGGATATCCCCGTGTGGACAAGCAACGATTTGGACATCGAGCCTTCGAAGATCGGGTTGAGCGGGTCACCTACCAAGGTCGTCAAGGTCTTCACCCCTCCCCCGAGAAGAGGAGGTCAGATTCTAAAAGGGGAGACCGAGGAAGTCGTCCGAAAGCTGGCCGGCATATTAAAGAGCGGGATCTGAGAAGTCGATAAGATATATTACTTAAATGACATCTATAGAGAGAATAGAGAAGATTTTTGATTTTAAAAAGCCGGATCGCGTCGGCATTATGGATGATTTTGACGAATCGACGGTATCGCGGTGGAAAAAAGAAGGCGCGATACCTCAAGAGTCGAATCCGGGAGATTGTCTTGACCTTGATATTCGCCTCTTCGGATTCGATCATAGTTTTATCATAGGCGGTAAGAATATAGTCTCGCTAGAGCGGATGGAAAAGCCTTCCACGGGGGAGGCACTTGCGGACGGTTACGGTAAGGCGAGAGACGAAGAGATATTTACAGCCCTTTCGTTGATGGAGCCATTCGAACACATCTCGAGTATTATGGGCAAGGAAGATGTCCTTGCGATGATGGCCTCAGAGGCATCAAGGGCGGCAAATTTATTCGCAGATTCGCTTGAATTTACCCTCAACACTTGTCAATTTTTGTTCGATAAAGGCTACCGTTTTGACGGGGCATGGATATTTGGAGACCTGGGATATAAAGACAGCTTATATTTTTCCACAGATTACTATAATGCCTTTTTGTTCGATCTCCACAAAGAGATGTGTGATTTCTTTGGGCAAAAAGGCATGCCGGCAACCCTTCATTCACACGGGAATGTAAGCGATATCGTACCGCATGTAATTGAAGCCGGCTTCAGGGCCATTGAACCCCTGGAAAACGGCGTAGGGCTTGATTTGGCTAAACTCAAAAAGACATACGGCAGGGATTTGGTTTTGATAGGGGGGGTGGACGTTCTATCCTTTGAGGTTTTTAATACCGCCGTGGATGAAATCAAGAAGAAGTTACAATATCTTAAGGGTGACGGCGGTTATATTTATCGCGCCGATTCCCCCATTTTCAAGGATATGGACTTCGGTAATTACAAGAGCATCATTGAAATCGTAAAAGAATACGGACAGTATTGATAAGGGAAAGGTTTTGGGATGTCTATAAGAGTTTTGGTTGATAAGTGCACAGGTTGTAAGTTGTGCGTAAAGTTTTGTCCTTTCGGGGCGATAGAGATAAAGAATAAAAAAGCGGTGATAGATCTCAATAAGTGCAATCTCTGCGGCGCGTGCGTCGATCCTTGCAAATTCAAAGCCATCGAGATAGTCAAGACGCAGAAGACCGTTAAGGAGAAACCTCGGGATACCTCAGACGTCTGGGTCTTTTGCGAACAGAAAAAGAATGTAATCCAGAGCGTTTCCTGGGAGCTCCTGGGCAAAGGCAGAGGGCTCGCCGACAAACTCGGCACAAAACTTTGCGGCGTGCTATTAGGTCACGGCGTAAAGGAAAAGGCGAGCAAGATATTTGAGCGCGGGGCAGACAAAGTCTACATGGTGGATTCGCCTCAATTGGCAAATTATCAGAACGAGACTTATACTACCGCACTTGTGAAATTGGTGGAGAAATACAGACCGGAGATACTTTTGTGCGGCGCTACTACAATGGGCAGGTCGTTGGTGTCAAGGGTTGCCGTAAAGGTCCGAACCGGTCTTACCGCTGATTGCACAGGGCTCGATATCGACACCAAGGATAGGTTGTTGCTGCAGACAAGGCCCGCATTCGGCGGCAATATTATGGCAACCATCATCACGCCTTCGCATAGGCCGCAGATGGCTACGGTCAGACATAAAGTAATGAAGGAGGCCGACGTATCGAAGGGTAGGACAGGAGAACTTATAGTAGAGAATATCGATACTTCGCTACTCGTATCGAGAAGCAAGTTGGTTGAGATAATAGATGAGATCGAGTCAACGGTTAATTTGTCCGAAGCGGATATCATAGTCTCCGGCGGAAGAGGTGTCGGAGGGCCGGAGAATTTTAAAATAATAGAAGATTTGGCGCTGGCGTTGAAAGGGGCCGTCGGGGCCTCAAGGGCAGCCGTAGACGCGGGTTGGATTCCTTATTCCCACCAGGTAGGACAGACGGGAAAGACCGTGTGCCCGAAGTTGTATATAGCATGCGGCATC
>JAFGFD010000103.1 GCA_016931215.1 Candidatus Omnitrophota bacterium | reverse complement strand
CCCGTAACGCGAAACGCGTCCGTAAGTCGGTTTTAAGCCGACCACGCCGCAAAGGGAAGCAGGTTGGCGTATCGACCCGCCCGTATCCGAACCTATTGCTATAATTGTCTCATCTGCAGCTACGCTGGCGGCGGCGCCCCCGCTCGACCCCCCGGGGATCCTTTCTAAATCCCAGGGATTGCGCGTAGGTCCGTAGAACGACGTCTCGCAGGATGAGCCAAATGCGAATTCGTCCATATTGACTTTGCCGAATAACACGGCCCCTTCTTTTTCAAGCTTTTCCGAGACCGTAGCGCTATAAGGTGGTTTAAACCCCGAGAGGATTCTTGACGAACACGTCGTCAGCCTGTCTCTTTCGCATAGATTATCCTTAAGCGCAACGGGTATGCCGGAGAGAAGTCCGTTTTTCTTCGCCTTATTTGATATTTCTATAGCGTCGTTCTTTTTCAGTATATCGACAAATGCGTTTATCTTCTTATCGCAGCAATCGATCCTTCTGTAAACGTCGTTTAGTATCTCTTCGCCCGCCGCCCGCCCGGACCCAGCCATCTCCAAAAGTTCGCCTGCTCCGTATGAATTTAGACCCATTTAGGCATCCTCGATGATTCTGGTGACTTTGAAATAATTATCTTCTCTGGAAGGAGCGTTGCCTAAAACCGATTGCGTCTTCAATGATGCAGCGGGAACGTCTTTTCGATAGACGTTCTTCAGCGAAAGCACATGGCTGGTAGGCTCCACCCCCTTGACATCGACTTCTTTCAATAGATCGATATAATCTAGAATGGCCCCCAATTGGTCGGCAAAATATTCTATCTCCTCATTTTTAAGTTTCAGACGTGATAATTTCGCTATATACCTCACGTCATCTTTTTTTATGGGCATCCCAACTCCTATATCGTAATAATTTTTTAATTATAATAAATTACCACACAAAACAAAAAAAGTCAATTTGCAATAGATGTCCTTGTCGAGATTTTATAAAGCTTCTTTTTTGGAATCAGCGTTTTCGAATCGATTCGTATATCTTTATAAAATCAGTTAAGCAGAGCGTCTCAGCCCTGGAATTTAGCGGTATATCGACTTTCTTGAGTATATCGCTCAGTTCGGATCTAGATAGTTTTTTATACTCCCTCGCCAGCAAGGAATTGATCAGTGTCTTGCGCCTAGTCGAGAACGCCGCCCTTATCAACTCAAAAAGATCATTTTTATCTATTTTGCGGTCGTCAGCGCCCTCCTTCATCTTCATAAGGACCGTGGTGGAATCCACTTTGGGGACAGGGTAAAATGAATTTCTGCTGATGTCAAACAGCCTCTCCACCATGCAATGGTATTCGGCATATAGCGAAAGAGAACCGTATTCCTTCGAGCCGGGCTTCGCTGTCAATCTGAGCGCGACCTCCTTCTGCAACGTCAAGTAAGCACAGTCGATGTAACGAACGTGCGCGAATAGCTTCAAGATTATGGGGGTGCTGACGTAATACGGTAAATTCGAAAATATCTTCAGCTTCTCATCGTCGCGCAAAAAACTTTTTAAATCGAACTTTAGGAAATCTTCGTGGACAAGCAGGATATTTCTGTTATCCTTCAACGCGGATCTCAATATAGAAAAAAGTTTTTTGTCGTATTCAACGGCTATGACCTTCTTTACAGAGGAAGCTATGTCCGCCGTCAATTGTCCGAGCCCCGAACCGATCTCCAGGACTATGTCATCAATTTTAAAATCAGCGGCGTTTAGAAGCTTGTCTTTTATGTTGTCATCTATAAGGAAATTTTGCCCTAGTTTTTTTTGAAGTCGAAATCCGAATTCTCTTTCAAGAGACCTTATCTCTTTTTTATTCAGCATGGAGTTCTTCTATTTTGCGTAAGCGATTCGATTCTTGGCCATAAGCACTGCTAATTTCATCGCTTCTTCCATTGAGCCGGAATCGGCAATGCCTTTACCGGATATATTGAACGCCGTTCCGTGATCAGGAGAAGTCCTAATAAAGTCGAGGCCTATAGTGGTGTTTACGCCGCTATCACGGGCTATCATCTTAAGGGGTATGAGCCCTTGGTCATGGTAAAGCGCGATTACGGCATCGAATCTGCCTCTATACGCGTCGTAAAACAATGAGTCCGAAGGAATGGGGCCTATTACGCTGTCGCGCGGATATCTGCCGGTTACTGGTCCCAGCTTTTTAGCTTCGTCGGTACCTATCACTCCATTGTCGCCCGCATGAGGATTCAGGGCGCATACCCCAACCTTAGGCCTACGTATCCCGAAATCTCTCTTGAGCGCATCCAGCGTGATCTCGATTGTGTCGGACAATTTCTTAGCCGTAATGCTGCGCGCCACATCGCGTAATGGGATGTGGCGCGTTACGAGGCTCACTTTTAACGGGCCACCTATAAGCATCATAGCGTATTTATTGGATTTTGAGATCTTGACCAGATATTCGGTGTGGCCAGGAAAGCCGAATCCTGCGAGGTCGATAGAACATTTGTTTATAGGCCCCGTTACAAGGCAGTCCGCAACACCTTTTTTTATAAGAGCGCATGCCGCCTTCAGATATTCCACGGAAGCCTTTCCATAGCGGATGTCCTGCCGTCCAAAATGAAAATCTTTCATATCGACATTGGAAAGATCATATATGATAATGGCCTTATTGCCACTTTTCAATTTTTTTAAGATTTTACTGTCGTGCCTCGGGTTGCGACCGCTGAAAACCACCGCATTCTCTATGAGATGTTCGCCGACTTTACACGCCGAAGCGGTTCTTTTCAATACGCCCAGGTCGCCTACGATAATATGTCTCGCGAGCTTTCTTATGAAGGGTCTCGTCAGGGATTTTATGATAACTTCCGGGCCTATCCCGGATGGATCGCCCATGGTTATCGCAACGGTAAGATTATTGAATCGAGATGTACGCATCTTTCTTCAATTCGTCAATCCACGATCTTAAATTTTTATCGATATTTTTCTTGTATAATAAATTTTCTATTTCATCCTTCACTATTTCGAAATCGATCAATTTTCCGGGGGTCTTCTTGACGACTTTATAAAGATGGTATCCTATGGGGGATTCTATGATATTAGAGACATCCCCTTCGTTTAGAGAGAAAATTGCTTGGTCTATCTCCTTTATCATCTCGCCCCTCTTTATATTCCTTGCCTCGCAGGAGGATTCTTCAGAATATTCCTTAGCCACCTTCTCGAAGTCCTTTCCGAAGTCTATATATTGTTTGATCTTTTGAATCAAAAATCTCGTATCTTCCGAGGTCCTATTAATTCCGTCTTTTCTTATAAGTATGCTAAATACGCGCACAGTCTCAGGTTTTCTGTAGTCATCAAGGTGCTCATCATAATATTTTCTTACCTCGCTTGGCGTGATCCGCAACTTCCACCCTATCTCCTGGCGGACCAGCTTCATCTTTATCACTTCATCCGAAATGCTGTTGCGCAACTCACTCAATGACAAATTTCCGTCTTTAAGGGCCTGTCTGAATTCCTCGTCGTTCTCATACCTCTTCTTTACGAGGTCCAGCTTCTCGTCTATCTCCTTCTCGGTCGCCTTAACATCTTGCCTCTTGGCCTCCGAGAGTATCACCTTATCGTCGATCAGCTGATTTATGGCCGCTTGCTCTGCTTCTCTCAGCTTGGCCTCGAGCCGCTCGCCTTGATATTCTTGCATGTAGGCGTTATATGCGGGGTACAATATTCTATCCACCTCTCTCTGCGTAATAACCTCGTCGTTTACGATTACCCTAATCTTGTCTATTACAACGGCCTCGCAGATACTGCCGGCGAATATGACTATACACAGAAAAAAAAGGACGATTGATATAACATGCTTTATGGCCATGGCCTTATCCATATTTAGTTTCGACCTATCTATTTGGCTTCGCCGGATGTATCCTCTATCGGATCTTGCTCGTTACCCGCTCGCGAATCTTCGAGCAGATAGTCGTTTACGGTAATATCAGTCTTCTGTTTTAAATTACTAGTCAAGTCTTCGAGTATCTGTTTCTTTATTGCTCTCTCGAGTTCCTTTTTTATCAATGTCTCCACGGATTCAAATTCTTGAACCTCCGGGTTCTTCTTGTCGACCAACTTTATTATATGGTATCCTAACTTGGAATGGATGACGTCGCTGGTCTCGCCGATGTCGAGCTTTAAGCATTCCTGTTCAAAGTCGGGTATGAGTTGTCCTTTTTGGAAGTAGCCGAGATCCCCTCCGTTTTGAGCGCTCGCGTCTATCGATCTGGACCTTGCGAGTTCCTCGAAATTTGCGCCATCCATCAACTTCCCTTTAATCTCTCGGGCCTCCTCCTCTGTTTCCACCAATATGTGCGAGGCGCGCCATCTTTCGGGCAGCATAAAATCCTCGCTATGATCATTATAATATTTCTCGATATCATCTTCCGATATATTGACTTGGCTATCGACCCTTTCTTTTATAAATCGCGAGATCAGAATCTTTTTTTTCGCCTCTTCTATTACCGCTTGCGTTTCTGTGTCATTGCCCACCTCGGACCTGAGCGCTTCTTGGTAGAGCAGCTCCTCGATTATTAAATCATCTAAAAACTCCTTCTTCTGCCCTTTGATCATGTCCTGATAATGTCTCGGCAGACTATTTATTCTGTTATTGAACTCTTCTAATGTTATAGCCCTGTTGCCGATTTTTGCTATGACTTTTTCGCCTTTTCCTCCACATCCGAATTGCAGTACGCATAAAGACGTCACAATGACGCAATAAATGATTTTTCTCATTACCCCTCCTATGTTGAAAGCTGTTATTAATATAATTGAAATATTATATCATGATAGAATTATATTCTCAAGGTAATTTTATATGCCTCAACCGCGCCCTTCAGGAGCCTGCAATATAAGTCAAAACCGATAGAATTTATGTAACCGTGTTGCTCGGTTCCCAATATATTACCTGCCCCCCTTATTTCAAGGTCTCTCATCGCTATCTTGAATCCTGAGCCCAGTTCCGTGAACCTGTGGATTGTGTTGAGCCGCCTAGCCGCATTATGAGTATAAGTCCCCTTCTTAGATATAACAAGATATGCAAATGCCTGCTTTTTGAAACGTCCCACGCGTCCTCTCAGTTGATATAAGTCAGCCAAACCGAATCTATCGGCGTTATTTATTATTATTGTGTTCGCGTTAGGGATATCTATTCCCGATTCGATGATTGTTGTAGAAATAAGAACATCGACATCACCCTTTATAAAATTTAGCATAGTGCTTTCAAGGTCTTTGGCATGCATAGAACCGTGGGCAACCGATATGCTGGCATTGGGGCAGAGCCCGTTTATGTCTGCGGCGATCTTCTCGATTCCCATGATTTTATCAGTTACAAAATATACCTGCCCTTTTCTGGACAATTCAAATGTTATGGCATCCCTTATCATGCCTTGATTATACGGAGAAACTACGGTCTTAATAGGAAGTCTGTTCTGCGGTGGCGTCTCCAGTTGCGACATATCTCTGGCGCCCATGAGCGACATATAGAGGGTCCTTGGAATAGGCGTGGCTGTCATGGTAAGGACATCTACGGTTGCGCGCATCTTCTTCAGCTTTTCTTTATGCATAACTCCGAACCTCTGCTCTTCATCTATTATGAGCAACCCCAGATTATTGAAAGATACGTCATCGGATAGGAGTCTATGCGTGCCGATCACTATATCTATTTTGCCTTGCTTCAAATCTTCCACAATAGCCTGCTGCTCCTCTCCTGTATTGAACCTGCACAGGAGCGCTATTCGAACCGGATATCTTTTCATCCTTTCATAAAAAGTAGAGTAATGCTGTTCGGCTAAAATCGTTG
>JAFGFD010000102.1 GCA_016931215.1 Candidatus Omnitrophota bacterium | reverse complement strand
CTCGCCAGCACCTTCTCCGTAAAGCAGGCTCTCGCCTATCAAGTCCCCTTTTATGTAGATCGCGTTATGGGCCCCCCTGACTCCGGCCAGAAGGTGCCTGGACGACAGGAGCGTAGGATGGACCCTTATGTCAAGCTCTTGGCCTTCCTTCTTCGCTATGGCCAGAAGTTTTATCGAATACCCCAATTCCTTCGCGTATAGTATGTCCCTTAACTCTATATTTTGGATACCCTCCACATATATTTTTTCCACATCGACGCTTCTTCCGAAACCGAGTAGGCTCAATATGGATATCTTGTGGGCTGAGTCCATGCCGCTTAAGTCCAGAGAAGGGTTCTTCTCGGCTATCCCTATGGACTGCGCTTCCTTCAAGGCACTGCTGAAAGCGACTCCCTCATCTTCCATCTTAGTCAATATAAAATTAGATGTTCCGTTTATTATCCCGTAAACCGCCTGTATCTTATTTGCGAGAAAATCATCTCCGAGGACCTTTATGATAGGTATGCCTCCCCCTACGCTCGCTTCGAATTTCACGGTAACGCCGTGTCTCTTGGCAAGTCTGAATATCTCATCCCCGGAATGGGCCAATAAAGCCTTATTCGCTGTAACGACATGTTTACCGTTCTTTATCGCCTTTATGATAAATTCTTTTGCGGGATGTATGCCGCCTACAAGCTCCACTACTATATCTATGTCCGGATCGTTTAAGACATCATTCGCGTGCCTTGTCAAAATCTTAGCCGGCACCTTTACGGACCTCTTTCTCCTAAGATCCTTATCGGCGATCCTGGAGATCTCGAGTATGATCCCCCGCCTTTTTTTTATGAATGTCCGCCTGTTCAAAATATACCTCACGACACCGGTGCCGACAGTGCCAAATCCTATAAGTCCGATCTTGATCTTCATCTTATTCTCCCCAGGACGGTTCTCGGGCTATCCGCCAGAGTCTATCCGATATCTTTTATAATTCCGACTGGTCGAGAGACTATAGACGATAGTAAAAGGAAAATCCTTAGGTTCTTAAGTTTTCGCGCATAGTCCATTGTCCATAGTCTTAAATAGGTTTATGTTTGACGGGGATTCGCCTTTTCCGTAAACCATCAACCGTGAACCGGTCTTTTCTACTATACGCTAATCGCTATCTTCCTTGTGACCTGGTGTCCTGGTGACTTTGCGCTCTTGATCCCTATTCACTATCCGCTAATCGCTATATGCTATCTTTTCTTCCCTCCGCGTAGATATTTACTTCGCCGATAGGGAAAAACGATCTTTTTTCCCTATGACCCTTTTTTGCGAATCTTCTCTAAGGTAGTAGATGGTCGGGGGGACCAGATTCGAACTGGCGACCTCTTGCACCCCAAGCAAGTGCGCTAAACCAACTGCGCTACCCCCCGCTTTTTAATTCTGACTAGTCGATCGTCGATAGACTATAGTAAAAGGAAAATCCTTAGGTTCTTAAGTTTTCGCGCATAGTCCATTGTCCATAGTCTTAAATAGGTTTATGGTTGACGGTGTGCGGTTGACGGGGATTCGCCTTTTCCGTAAACCATCAACCGTGAACCGGTCTTTTCTACTATACGCTATTTTTACTTGTGCTCCTGTGACGCGTGCACATGCGCTCTTGTCTAATACACCTCGGGCTTCGGAGTCCTTAACATTAAATCGCCCACGACATCCTTGGGCGATTTACTCATATAGATGACATTGTAAATCTCGGTTGCAATCGGCATCTCCACGCCGTATTCCTTTGAAAGTTCGTAAGCCGATTTTGCCGTTATCACACCTTCTATTGCCATTTCGGTCCCGGCCAAGATCTCTTTTGCAGACTTCCCCTTTCCCAGCATCTCTCCAAACCACCTGTTTCTGCTGTATGAACTTATGCATGTGGTAACCAGGTCTCCTATTCCGCTCAAACCTGCAAATGTCTCTACCCTGGCGCCCATTGTGATACCAAGCCTCGTGATCTCAGCCAATCCCCTTGTCAATATCGCTGCCTTTGTATTGGTCCCGAAACCCAAGGCATCAGAAATCCCGGCAGCTATAGCGACGATATTCTTAAGCGCCCCTCCCAGCTCTACGCCAATAAGGTCGGATGATGTATAAACCCTGAACCTCTCGCTGGTAAACAACTTCTGTATTTCTTTGGCTCGTTCGATATCCAGCGACGCAGCCACGGCAGTTGTAGGCATTCCTCTGGCGACTTCGATCGCGATAGTAGGGCCGGATAACGCCACAATATTTTCATCCTTGCCGAGCACATCCTGTACGACCTCGGACATCCTCATGAGGACACCCGGCTCTATGCCTTTCGCCACTGAGACGTATATCGGGCTACCGTGCCTATATGTCTTAACGGACTCAAGCACAGCCCTAAGATATTCCGATGGAACGGCGAGTATTACAACATCTGTCTCTATGAGGGCCTCTTTTAGGTCCGATGTAATAAACACGCTCTTGGGTATCTTTATGCCCTTAAGAAATTTTGTATTCTCGCGCCCCTTTGAGACGAGCTCTATGTAGTCTTTGAAATAGCCCCAAAGGCAGACAGCTACGCCTCTTCGGCCAAGCTCTACCGCTAGTGCCGTACCCCAGCCTCCGTCGCCTAAAACTGTTATTTTCTTCGTCTCTACCATATAATTATATGATACAAATTTAACATACATCAATATATTAGTCAATGAAAAAGAAGTAAAGGAAGGGAAAAACGACTCCTAAAGCACAAAAAAAGAAATCCCCGGCTGCGTCGGCCGAGGATTTCTCAAGGTAGGGGTTCCCAATTAAGGGAGACGTTCACCTTTGATTATTGATGTTTAATCGATAGATCCACCTCCAATCTTATTTTAAATGAGTGCACGAATGAAATGCAAAATATGTTATCGTCGCAAATTATGTAAAATTTACCGTAAACTTTGCAAATTAACAAGTCTTCCTGGGTCTCTGAATCATATTTCCTGAATATGTGGAAATGGTGCGGATCTTCGGCGAGACCGCCTTTTGCCTTGAGCTTACTTAGCTGGCTGACGTCGGACGTATCATCGAGATGTATAGCCTCACGGACAAAATATACGCATCTACGCTCGACAGTGGCAACGAGGCCGTCTCCGGTCACAATCTCCTTGATTGAGAGGTCCCTTTTTCTATTATCGCTACCTGTAAGATTCTTAAATAATATTTCTCTCATCATATTTTCCGCAGTGCGGCCTCCATATTTAAAGACTTTTTAAAAGCCAATTTTTAATGGAGAAAAAAATATAACTTGTTCAAAGTCAATACAAGTATACCACAATACTTAGGATATGTCAATATAACAGTAACCAGCTTTTTTATATGTTAACTTTTTAGAATGAAATCTTGCTCTCGTCGCCTGATAAAAGACGTTTTAGGTTTGATTTATGTCTATAACTTATTATAATACAAAGAGTTACAGATAAAATGATGTATTCGATGTTTTTACCGGTAAATGCTGCAGCAAAAGGTATCGTAACGCATAAAAATAGAGATGAAACAGATACATATCTTGTCTTCATAAAGGCAATGAGAAATACTAAAAGCCCGATGAACGTCGTCTTTGGCATAAGCGCGGCCAAAACACCTATACCGGTAGCCACCCCCTTCCCTCCTTTAAATGATAGAAAAATACTCCATACGTGACCTGATACCACGCTCAGGCCTAAAATGGCATTAAATGCATAGAGACTGAAAGGTACTCCACGTTCATAAAAAAAATTGCTCATTAGCGTAACGACAAACGCGCCTTTTATTATATCGACAGCCAATACAAAGAGCGCGGGCCACTTTCCTATAACCCTCAGCACATTGGTGGCGCCTACATTGCCGCTTCCGTATTTGCGTATATCGATTGACCTTGTGCGGGCGACGATGAAGCTAGTGGGTAAGGAACCTATCAGATAAGCTGTGATGACGGCAAAACCTGTATTAAACATCTCTCCCTCCGTAAAATTTAACCATTACGCTATTTTTTCCTTTTATTGGTGGATCTCATAATAATTCTGATCGGCACGCCTTTAAGACCCAGTTCTTGATGAAGGACATTTCTGACGGTACTTATAATCGCTTTTTTGTGCGGTGTATTTCTGGTCACGTAAAGAATGAACGTCGGCGGCTTTGATGCTACCTGCTTTATCCTGTTTATCTTTATAAGTCGTCCGGAAATGACTTTTGGCATACCAGACCCCTCTTCGATGAACCTCAATATGTTACCCAATTCCTGGGCCGGAAAGACGGCATTTAAATTGTTATTCACCAATTCTATAAGGGGCAATACGTCGTCGGTATTCAATCCTGTTTTGCATGAAGTGAAAAGAATCGGGGTCAATCTTAAAAAATCCAATTTCTTTATAAGCGCATCTGTATAGCGAGACATCTCGACATGTGAGACCAGATCCCACTTGTTAGCCAGTATTATGCACCCCTTGCCGTTCTCCTCGACCAAGTTTATTATCCTTGCGTCGTCGCGCGTCAACCCTTCATAGGCGTCAATTATCACAACGCATACGTCGCTTCGTCTTATGCTGTCCTTAGACCTCAAAAGGCTGTAGACGTCGACCGGCTCTTTAACCTTTCTATTGTGCCTGATACCGGCCGTATCGATAAACACAAAATCCTTATCGCCGCTTTCGAGATGTATGTCTATCGAATCACGGGTAGTGCCGGGCTTTTCGTGCACTATCACGCGGTCTTCTTTGGCAAGGCGGTTTATCAAAGACGATTTCCCCACATTTGGCCTTCCTATGACTGCTACTATGATAGTGGTCTTGGATTTTTTATCGGGCGCCGATTTTAAAAATCTTTCGATCAAATCATCTGTCAGAAGGCCTATGCCCGTATTGTGAATGGCGGATATGGGATATATCTTGTCCATTCCAAATCTGTAAAATTCGTGCGCTGCCCCGTTTGCCTTGACCGCATCCGTCTTGTTCACGGCGAGCATCATAGGTTTCCCGGATTTTCTGAGCAGCAGAAGAAGTTCTTCGTCAAGGGGGGTAACACCGCTTGTGGCATCGCAGACAAAAATGATGGCGTCCGATTTTGAGATCGCAATCTCTATCTGTCGCTTGACGAGCCCGGATATATCGTCCTTTCTCGCAAACTCGAAGCCGCCCGTATCGACCAATTCGAACCTCATATCCTGTAGGGACACGATTTGGCTGACTCTATCCCTGGTCGTGCCCGCTGCGCTTTGGGTTATCGAAAACCTTCTGCCGGCTATCCTGTTGAATAAAGTCGATTTGCCCACGTTTGGCCTGCCTACTATAGCTACACTATACATATCACTTATACCTTTCGCTGATAATATCGCTGGCCCTTATTAAATATTGAAGGCCCGATAAAAGCGTAAAAAATACGGCTGTGTCCCATATGACGTAAGAATAAGGAACTTTTAGCAGAACCGATAGTACAGTCATCATCTGTACGAATGTCGTCGTCTTGCCAAGATTGGTCGGTTTGAATTCGATGTATTCTAGCAACAAGTATATAATACCGGCGCCGATCAGGATAAAGATGTCCCTGGTGATTATTATAATCATCACCCACACAGGTATCCTCATATCAGCTCCGATAGATTGAGAGAGCGACAGGCTCACGAACGCAACCGTCAAAAGGAGTTTATCGGCAAGAGGGTCAAGCACTTTGCCAAGGGCTGTAATTTGATTTAGACGCCTCGCTATATAGCCGTCGCAGACGTCGGTAATAATCGCCGCGATAAATATCCCCAGCGGCAGATTGGCGAAGACCGCATCGTCGCTTCTGTAAAATATGACGCTCAATACAAATACGGGACTCAATAGCAGTCTTGTCATCGAAAATTTATTGGCCAGATTCATAAGTCAATTCTTCTCATTAGAAAATTTACTTCCGAATATAACCTTCACTCCACCCGTGAATAGACGCTTCATATACCTGGCGGCTATCGGCCCACCATCTCCCCTTCTGGTGATATCGAGGACCTCCTTTGGAGGAAATAATACCTTGAGAAATACGTCGCGGTAATCATTAAAAGATCTTGCCTCAAGGTAATCGAAAAGCGTATAACCAAAAAATCTGTTTATCAAACGTTTCCTGAGACAATTTCTAAAAATGACTTTCCGGTTTGCGAACATGCGTATAAATGCCTTCTTTAAAAACGGGGGCTCGACCTTTCGGATTGCCTCGAACGGGACATCCGTATTGAAGAAGTCCTTCGACAAAAATATCGACGTGTAAAGCGAGTGGGGAACGCCCCAGTCATGGGACATATCCGACAAAAGTCTCCAATCTATCTTATTCTCGTCGCTTGTAATCAATGCGTGTATATCCGACACATAGCGTAACTGGTTAAACGAATCGCTGTGAACGAGATGGAGGGCGAGATATAAGAGAAGCTCTTCTTCCCCGGGCCGGTAGTATCTGGTGCCGTCTATATCGACAGGTCTCGCCCTTTCCCACAACTCTTTCAATCTGATGGGATTTTTATCGGTCATTGTGACATTCCACCGTAGATCAACCAAGGTATTTCCTTTTTTAAAAAACTTATAATGCCATCTCCAAGCGTCGATCTCGTTATTTCCGATAATCTTATATCCGATACCTTTCAGCATATCGACGGATCTATCCAAATCGGCTTTTCTTATGAGAAGATCGAAGTCTACGCTAGATCCGCGAGCTGCTCTATCTCGGTACAGCTTCTCCGAAAGAAGCACTCCTTTTAAAGGCATTGCGGCGATCCCCAATTCGGAGAACTTTAGCAAGAGTCCCATAAGTTCCGAGTATTGTGCCTCTGCATTAGACGTGATAGAATAGCGGAGCGACTTAAATCTATCAAGTATTTTTTTAGGGATTCTTATCTCCGAACTTATGAGATTCATCGCCTCATGCACCAGGACTGAATTTCCCGACTTGAAAGCGTAATCAAAAAAGATTTGCCAATTTACGCCTTCTTTTATAAGGCTCGCGGCTTCGGTGATTGCCGCGCGCCTTATATGCTTTACAGAGCAGAGCAATAAGAGCTTTTCCGTATTATGCAGGATGGGGTCTCCTTTATTAATCCATTTCGCCATCTTTGCGAAACCATATCTCCACTCAATAACGTTAGTCAATGAAAATGTAAAAATGCGGGTGATTATCATATTTCTTTGCGAAAGATAAGCGATGGCTCTATTAACTATACTCCAGGCACGGCCTTCAAGCTCTATCTCGGTTCCCCTCCTGGCAATTCCGGTCACCCTGCCTAAAACTCGACTCTCATCAACCTCTCCGTAAGATTCGGCGGGATCAAAATCGCCTTTCGTAACGAATTTTCTTCTGCCGGCATTTTCCATAATCCTAACGACCCTATGGCCTACAAGAGAACCGGTATCGCTACTCTCGGTCGAAAAGATGATTATATCTCCTACCCTGATACTTTCGACATCGACATGGCTGATATTCACAAAATCTCGCGATTTTATGATAGGATACATGCTCATGCCCCCCGTCATGAGAGATATGGGGTTGCCGGCGCGCAATAACTCCATATTCGCATCTGTCACGACGCCGTCTAAACTTCGTTCGCTTGACCCATCATAAACAGTCTCTCTAATCACCCGAATCCTCTTCTGTCTCTTTTTCCTTTCTAAAGATGTTGTATATAGACACCATCCCGTTCGCGGCGTATATCGTAATAAAAAGCTCCAAGGGCAGTCGATAGCGCAATTCTCCGTCGGCCACAGTCAAAAAATGGAGAGAATGAAAAAGTACCATCGACAAAACAAACAACAGGACAAGATATCCTATCTTCTGGCGTTGTATTATCGAGACAATCAATCCAAGGTATCCAAGGGGATATAAGACAAGAAATATCAGTGTCGATGTAATCTTATGGCGCAAACTGACGCCTTTAGCGTAAGGCGTCAAAAAATATATCCTGAACTGCTCTATGATCCTTTTAACAAAATATTTCGGATTCTTGAAAAGCCAAATAACAAACGAATCCACTTCTTCTCTGTATACCTCGGGAGAGAACTCTATTCTCTCCGTCTCATTGTAATCATCGGCCTCCCAGCCGCTCTTGGATATCGACATCAAGGTGGGCGTTACGACCGATTCGTAAGAATAGACAAGCCACGGCGTATAGAGAAGCGCCGATACAATGAATATCACAAAAATATATTTAAGCATCCTTTTCTTGTTGCCCATCATGACAAAGAACATCCAGATGAATATAAACGGTATGAATACGAGAAAGACATGGCGGCATAAGGCAGCCACGGCAATAGCTATACCTAAATAGACGTCGATAAACTTGGGCGGCGGCTCCGATATGGCCTTGCGGCACAGGTGGAAAATAAAAAGAACGATAAAGAAATAGAGAGTCTCGGAATATAGCTGTATGGAAAGTAGTATAAAATGGGGATTGAATATGTAAAGCACGCTTGATAAGACCGCGATCTCTCTGTTAAAAAGCCTCTCCCCTAATATGAATATGAGTAGGGCCGTGCCGGAGGCAAGTAGTATCTGGGCGATAAAAAAACCGAATGCGTTATATCCGAAAAACGTATAACTCAGCGCCAAAAATATCGGGTAGAGCGGCGGACGGCCGTCGGTTTCACCTATCTCTCCGTACAGTATAATATTTGTGGCGATGGAATTGTACAAATCCCTATTTCCGACTATCTGCATAACGTCAGTGGACCGGATTTCATCGGACAAAAAAGGCTTATGCATAGTCAAGGCGTGCTCATCATAATTGAGGTAAAAAACGGCCGTAATAAGACGCACGAGAAACGCCCAGAAGAATATATATATCAATAACGTCTTATTTCCCTCTTTTATCATCTTCGGCTAATCCTTGGCCTTAGGCCCTCGTATACAAAACATCCTCAATTTGCCCGGAAAAAAGTCTACGGTATTTTTGGCTTATATTAAGAAGGTCGGCATGACTGCCGACGATCATCCTGTCTCTCTTTTCGAAAAAATAGACCAAATCCATCTCTTTAATCGCGGATAACCTGTGGGAAATAACTATAATAGTCGTCTCTTGAAATTCATTCTTGATGTTCTTTATTATCTTAAGCTCCGTCTGGGAATCTACCGAAGACAGCGCCTCGTCCAAAATCAATATCGCCGGCCCGCGTATCAACGCCCTCGCCACGGCGATTCTCTGTTTCTGTCCTTCGGAAATCCTGCACGCCATTTCACCTATAATCGAGTCATAACCGTTATTCAAACTCGATATGAAATCATGCGCTTCAGCGAGAACGGCCGCCTTTATTACGTCGCGCTCACTCGCTCTGTCATTTCCGTAAAGGATGTTGTTCTTTATCGTATCGTTCCATAAAAGACTCTCCTGCAACGCAAGGCTTATCCGTGACCTAAGAGACTCTGTCTTCATCTTTCTGGAATCGACTCCGTCAATAGTAATTAAGCCCCTTTGCCAATCGTAAAGGCGGAGGATTAAAGAGATCAAGGTGGTCTTGCCGCAGCCGGAGGGGCCGACGAGCGCTATTCTGGAAGACGGTTTAACATGAAAGCTTAAACCGTCCAACACCAGGCTGCCTTCTTTGTAACCGAATGAGACATCGTTAAATACTACCTCGCCTCTTACTATCCGGCCGTCCACCGTCTCTTTTTCGGACTGTGAATCTGTCTTTAAAACAAAGATGTGGTCGAGCCTCTCGAGGCTTACGGAGCTTATTATGGCCTTTTGCCAAAGCGAGCCCAGAGATTTCGCGACGGCAATTAACTGCGTCAGATAGATCATAATAGCGCTCAGGTTTCCGAGTGTCATAGTCCCGTTGATTACGCGATATCCCCCGAAAAGAGCTATGCATCCGATAAGAACCTTATTCAAGACAGTGCCCGTAAAATTGCTTATGCCCGCCAAGCGCGTATTGACCAACTCGGCTTTCAGCCTTTCCGTAAAACTCTTTTCGAATCTTTCCGACTCGTAGCTCTCCCTGCCCAGCGCCTTTACCAAATGCATGTGGCTGAAGACCTCTTGAAGCCTCTTGAAGATATCCTGCGATTTCTCAATGACGGAAAGTGCCGATCTCTTCAATAAATTTCCGAAGAGATACGGGTGTATATAGCCAAAAGGGATGAGTAATGTCGCCAGCATCGCCATCTTCCAGTCCAGATAGAACACTATAATAAATATGAATAAAAACCGTGGTACCAAAGTAGCTATGCCGGGAATGGTGCTGCATAAGAAATCTCCGACGCTGTTGACATCGGAGTTTACCCTGTAAATATTCTCTCCCGTGGAAGTGTCTTTGAAAAACGAGATCGGAAGGTATTCCAGGTGCTTGAACAGATCATTGGTTATATTAAATATTACAAGACGGTTTATGCGCAGCTTAAAATATTCAATTATAGAATTAAGCAGGGTGTTCAGTATAAAGACAACGGCGCCGACTGAGGCCAGGACTAAAAACAACCTGATATCCCTATTGGCATACGCGTCGTCTATCAAAAGCTTTGTGAGATAAGGATTGACTAAGCTGAAGAGAACTCCCGCCAGCCCCGATGAGATTATGGCAACTTCGGCCTTCCAGTGGTTATAAAGGTACTTATTGAACCTCGTCCATTTCGATTTCACGGCAAAGTTTCCTATTTTTTAATTTTTCCGATCGTCTGCAAACTGGATAAGCTGCAATAATAATCTATCCTGGATCCCGGATCGCCGCATTCGAGCATCGCCCTACCGGGACAGCGTGCGCAGACCGGCAACAAGTCGCATCTTCTGCAGTCCGAATCGGTCCTGAACTCACGACCCTTGATCTCTTCGAATCCTTCATAAAAACCGGCATTGAACAAACCCGCCAATATATCCCATGAAGGTTCTCTAACCATATTGCAAAAAAATAATTTTCCGGAGGGATTGACATAAAACTGCCATTGCCCGCCCGGGCATCTGAAAGACGCGTCTCCTCCTCGTCCAAGGTCAGCGTCTTTCGTGTAACCTGCAATCTTTTTAGTAAAAGCCTCTTCCGGCTCATTCTCTTTCACCGTATTGTCCATCTCCCGTAGTTCGACCACCTTCTTAGCCGGCAAACGGTATGAGCATGGCTCGGTGGAACCGTCTATGCGCGGTTCTATCAATGTGGTCAGACTGTATTCGGCTTTTATCTTCTCGAAAAATTCGCGCATCTCTCCCAACTCATCTATGTTCAACGTCATCAAGTTTACGCGCAATTTAAAAGGGATATCATATTCGCGCATCAAATCGATGGAAGCCATGGCCTTTTGAAACGAGCCGGGTGTCTGATTTATGGATTCATAGGTCTCTTTTCTAACACTGTTAACCGTCATTCCGACATAAAAAGGAGGGGATTTAGACAAGTACTTAGCCGTTTCTCTGTCCAGAAGAGTTCCGTTTGTATATAGAACTATAAAAAAACCTTTCTTATAAGCGTATGCGTATATGTCCTGAAAGTCTTTCCTTATCAACGGCTCTCCGCCCGTAAGGCACACCCATAGGCATCCTTGTTCGTGCACTTCGTCAAAGATCCTATACCATTGGGCGGAAGTAATTTCGCCAACCTTAGAGTCATGTGGTATATAACAATGTCTGCATCTTACATTGCACCTGTGCGTAAGCTCGAACTGCCCCACCAAAGGCGTCCTTTTGGACAATTTATCGTGGATGTTCAGGCGAAAGTCTTTATAATTTTCCGTACGCATGGTGACCTCTTAAATCTTTGACTTTTCTATCCGTCTCGTATTTCTGTCGCTTTAATTCGGCGAACTCGCGGTGAAACTGAGGGCAAGAATTTATATTTCCGCATTCAAGTCCCGCAAGCGCGGGGCATGATAGGCAAAACGACCTCAACTCGCATCCGTCGCATTTATAGTCGGCTGACGGCCTTAAAGACGATGTATACTCTATAAGCCTCTTCCAGCCTTTCCGGATTCCTTCCTTGATCGCGGATATGCCTATGGAAGGCAAGTTCGCGCACGGTAACAATTCTCCGTAAGGGCTTATTACAAGCGAATTTTTAATCCCTACTCCGCATGAAAAAAATTTATTACGAAATACGCTATCTGTTTCCGTGGCATTCCTCGATACTTCTATATCGGCGGAACAGGTGCCATTGCCCGCAGAACCGGCGGCATCAAGTGTGGATACCGCATCAATGGATGTTATAGCCTTCATTATCTCTTCGGGTTCTAACCTAAACCTGAGATTTTCGCGCGACCCGTCCCTTTTTGGCAGCAAAAACTGATTCCACCATATATCCGCTCCAAAAGAGTCGGCGAGATGTTTCAAATCGCCTATTTCATCGAGAGTTAAATTCATTATAAGCGAATTCAGGACGAATCTTACTTCCGACTTCTTCAAGACCATCAGCGCATTCATCAATCTGTCAAAAGAGCCTCTGCGCCGCGTAATAAAATCAAAGCGCTCCCTTTTTGCGCTGTATAACGATATCTCAAGAGATATGAGCCCGAGCCCCTTCAATATAACCGCGTCCCTCTCGTCGAGCAGGGTGGCATTCGTAAATAAGTGAACGAATAGCCCTCTGCGACGAGCGTAAGCGATAAGGGAAAAGAGATCTTTTCGTACGAGGGGTTCACCGCCCGTAAATATTACGTGGAGGCATCCGGCATCCGCTATCTGCCCAAGAAGCGACTTGACCTGAGCGGAGCTCAACTCTCTCTTCGAAGGGTCTTTAACTATGTAACAATGTCGGCAGTCGAGGTTGCACCGGTATGTCAACTCAAACATGACCTTTGGCGGAAAATTTAAAGCATTCCGCTTCTCCTGCAATCTATGGCCGAGTTCTTTTGTAAAGTTTGCGGTCTTCATGTTTTGCTTGCTAAATTTATTTTTTTAAAAAGCCTGTTCTTATCCTCAAAAAAACTCACAGCGCTTCTGTCGGGCTTAAAGCCGAAACCATAACATTCCACGTCGTCGATCAACCTTTTGCATAAATCGATGGTCTTGACCATACCGGTCCTACTCCATATCGGCGGAAAGGAACGCACCAAAAGCCGTTTCATTGCCTTATTCTTCTCTAGAGGCACGATTTTGTTACTTTTCGATTT
>JAFGFD010000101.1 GCA_016931215.1 Candidatus Omnitrophota bacterium | reverse complement strand
CGTCATATAGTATCTTCTGTACAGACCGCGGGACCTCAAACGGAGAGGTCAATATATTTGCCGCTCCCCGGCCCAGTTTGCGCAGCATATTCTGCGCAAAACACGGCGTTTGAAGACACATTACGGCTAATAACAATATACATATGACAACGTATACTTTACCTTTTTTCATCTGTCCTCCTTCGTTAATTATATATAAAGTATAGCCTATATTAAGAAAATGTCAAGGTTTGACCTGGATCGCGCTGCATTATTACATAAATCCATGTTTTTTTAAAAAATTTTCATCTATCTCGCTCTTACCGTAATTAGCCGTTTTGATAGCATATTTGCCTATTATATCAAATTCTATGTTAACCTCATCACCTGTTTTTCTGGTACCCAAAGTAGTGGACTCGCGAGTAAGCGGTATCAAATACAACCTCATCAGATTTCTCTTCAACTCACCCACAGTCAAACTTACCCCGTCAACTGCCACGGAACCCTTTTCCGTCAAATACACCATCTTGCCTCCCGGCAAGAGTATATCAATAATGCTGTCACCGCGTCTTCTGGAAATCGCCTTTATCTTACCGGTGCAATCTATGTGACCGGTGACAAAATGGCCCGATATCCGCTCCCCTATCTTTAAAGACCTTTCCAGGTTAACATAGCTGGTAACTTTTAATTTGCACAGGTTGGTCTTTCTCACCGTCTCTTCCATAACATCAAACGATAAATTTTTATTCGCCACCTTTGTCGCGCTCAGGCATACCCCGTTTACTGAAACCGAATCTCCGACCTCCGCGTCCTTCGATATCGTTTGAGAACTTACTGTAAGGCTGAGGCAACCGCCTTTAGATATTATACTTTTTACGCGCCCCTTCTCTTCTACGATTCCGGAAAACATGATACCAGCCCCCTTATAAGTATATCTCCGTCTATTTTTCTCGATTCAATCTTTCTAATCCAGTGTGATTCTGCGAGCGAACTTCGGTCTCCGCCGCAGGAAGTCGCTGAATCGCGGCCTCCGATTATGCGAGGAGAAATGAAGAAGAATACTTCGTCGACAAGGCCCTCTTTTAAAAGTGAGGCGACGAGCTCCCCGCCTCCTTCGCACAATACCGTAGAAATACCCCTTGAAGCCAAATATCTCATGAGATATTTGAGATTCACCTTTCCTCGTTTCTTGGGGAGAAGTAAAACTTGAGCCCCCTTTTTGGACAACGATGCCCTTTTTCTCGATGATGCTCCTTTGCCGGCCGCTATTATAAGGTTTCCTTTACAGCATTTGAAAATCCTAGACGTAACCGGCGTGCGTAGGTGAGTATCGACAATGACTCTGATTGGATTCTTTTTGATCGATTGAAAATATCTATTGGACAAGAGAGGGTCGTCTTTAATCAAGGTGTTGACTCCTATCATTACAGCGTCATTGTAAGCTCTCAACTTATGGACAAATTTCCTGGAGCGCCCACCCGTAATCCATTTAGACGAACCGTTGGAATCAGCGATTTTACCGTCAATACTTTGAGCGATTTTGACTGTAAGATAAGGCAGGTTTTTTGTAATAAATTTATTAAACGGTCTGTTCAGATCTTTAGCCTTATCTTCCAATACGCCGCACTCTACTTCTACCCCCGCGTTCTTTAGGATCCTAATCCCCTTGCCGTAATTTATCGGGTTAGGGTCTTTTGAGGCAAAGACCGCCCTTTTTATTCCGTGAGTTATTATTGCATCTGTGCAAGGCGGAGTCCTGCCAAAATGGGTGCATGCCTCCAAATTGCTATACAACGTCGCCCCTACAGCCTTTCTCCCTGCTATCCCAAGGGCCTTTGCCTCTGCATGAAGCGTGCCCGCCTTTCTGTGATATGCCCTCGATATTATCCTCCCACTCTTGACGATCAGGCACCCAACGAGCGGGTTAGGGCTCGTCAACCCAATTCCTTTTTTTGCGAGTTCGATTGCCATCCTCATATATCTTGCGTCATTCTGCCCTGTCTTCATAATAGGTCGGTTTCGCCCATAGAGATATTTTGTGATACCCTTATGTTACGGGCCTCTTCTTTCAATCTCTCAACTACTGCGTACGGAATTTTAATCCTTCCGATTAGGATGTTACCCTTTCCCATTCCATGGCAATCGGAACCTCCGGTCGCGATGAGTCCGTGTTCGAGCGCCACGTCTTCGTAATGCAATATTACGCTATGAGGATGGTCGGTGTGATAAGCCTCAATACCTTTCATTCCGTAACTAACGAGTTCCGGTATAAGGTCGTCTCTCCCCATGATATGGGGGTGCGCAAGAACGGGAACGCCTCCCATGGAAAGAATAATATCTATTGCCTCTCGGGGGGAGAGTTTGAATTTTTTAACATAACAAGGAGAATTATTGCCTATATATTTACGAAACGCCTCGTTTATCGTAGAGACGTAACCTTCATTATACATAACAATGGCCAAATGGAGCCTCCCGACGGATCCGGGACCGCTAAGATGCATAACTTTCTCGGCATCCACTTCGAGGCTTCTCCCTTTCAGGCACCGACACATCTCATAAATGCGATTGACGCGTGCCAAGCGCATCTCTTCAAGCTTGTCTACGAACCATTTATTCTTCCAATCGACAAAATACCCAAGTATATGCATCTCCATATTATCAATCTCAGCCGTAAGCTCTACGCCGGGGACAATCTCGAGACCGCATTTTTTTCCCGCTTCCTTTGAAGGCTCGATACCGTCTATGCAATCGTGGTCGGTTATCGCAATCGCGCTGAACCCTTTCTTGTGCGCTAAATCGACTACTTGCTTGGGCGTTAAGGTCGAATCGGAGTGGTGGGTATGAACGTGTAGATCTACAAATCTTCTCATTTGGTCACTTCGCTCTTGCTGATCTTATCTAAGATACCGTTTACGAACTTGCTCGAGTCGGTATCGCCGTATTTTTTAGCCATGTCGATGGCCTCATTTATCGAGACCTTGTGCGGTATGTCATCTACGTAAAGTATCTCATAGGTCGCCAGCCGCAGTATGTTTTTATCTATCAGGGCCATCCTGTTTATGTTCCAATTTTTGGCATACCTGCTGATAACCTCATCTATCTCTTTTATGTGCTTGTGCACGCCCTCCACCAGTTGCTCTGCAAAATCTTTAACGGCGCTCTCGGTATTGGCCTCCAGCTCCCAAAAGACCCTAAGCGAACGGACGTGGTCATATTTGGTCACCTCGGATTGGTATAACACCTTGAGCGCGCATTCTCTTGCCCTAGTCCTTTTTCTCATCTTCCACCCTCAATTTTGCCTGACGGCATGGTGTCTGTAGCCGTCTATTATATCGCTTCGATTAAATTTGCCATCTCTATAGCGCTCAGGGCCGCATCGCGGCCTTTGTTGCCCTGCTTCGTTCCGGAACGCTCTATGGCCTGCTCGAGACTATCCGCGGTAATAACTCCAAAAATACACGGCACTCCTGAGTCCAGCGATATCCTGGCCACCCCCTTGGAGACCTCGCTTGCTATATAATCGAAATGGGGCGTAGCCCCCCTTATCAAAGCCCCTAAGCAGATGACGGCGTCGTATCTCTTTGTCTTTGCCATCTTCTGGGCGGCGATTGGGACTTCAAACGAGCCCGGCACCCAGACTATATCGATCGCATTTTCCCCCGCGCCATGTTGCCTCAACGCATCCGTCGCTCCATCTAAAAGCTTGGAGCTCAAAAACTCATTGAATCTGGAGACTATTATACCAAATCTTTTGCCCTTTGCCATTAAATTTGCCTTTATGACTTTAGCCATCTCTCTCCTCCTTTGCCTTAGCTTGTCTTTAAGAAATCATCCTGCAGCCTCAAACGCAATTCAGACCTGCAGTAAATGACCAAGCTTATTTTTCTTAGTGTTTAGATATCTCTTATTTTTCTTGTTGGGCTTGACCTGCAGCGGAACTCTTTCCAATACCTTCAGCCCGTATCCTTCGAGGCCTATGATCTTCTGAGGATTATTGGTAATTAATCTTATGTCCCTTATGCCCATATCGACAAGTATCTGGGCCCCGATCCCGTAATCGCGCAGGTCTGCGCTGAAACCGAGCGCCACATTGGCCTCGACCGTATCCAATCCCTGGTCCTGAAGAGTGTACGCCTTCATCTTATTTACGAACCCGATGCCTCTGCCTTCTTGCCTCATATAAAGAAGCACGCCCTTCCCTTCTCTATTTATCATCTCAAGAGAGTATCGCAGTTGAGATCCGCAATCGCATCTATGGGAACCAAAGACATCTCCCGTTAGGCATTCCGAATGCACCCTTACGAGGGTCGGTGAAGTATCTATCTGGCCTTTAACCAATGCGATATGATGATGGTTGTCGACCTTGGACTCATACGTTAGCAAAGTAAACTCACCGTAATCGGTCGGGATCTTCGTAGATGCGACGCATTCTATCAATTTCTCGAATCTTCGTCTAAATTCGATGATCTGGGCAATCTTGCATATCTTTAGATTATGCCTTTTGGCAAAATCCGACAGCTGGAATCCTCTTGCCATAGTACCGTCCTCATTGAGTATCTCGCATATCACGCCTACGGGATCAAGTCCGGCCATATTCATGAGGTCTATGCACGCCTCGGTGTGACCCGCCCTTACCAAGACGCCGCCCTCGCGCGCTCGCAGGGGAAAGACGT
>JAFGFD010000011.1 GCA_016931215.1 Candidatus Omnitrophota bacterium | reverse complement strand
AATTGCTCCCCCACTTTGTAACTTACTTAAAAACTAGATACTTAGGAACACTACATATATATCATAATTTTTAATAAAAATCAAGCTTTTATAACTAACTTTTTTATATTTAACCTTTTTGTCACATAACCCTCACATTTTCGATGGGATATGTTCTTTTATATAATTAATATATATTGCCTTCATGCCGAAATAGGTGTCATATATACGTAGAGGGACTTGGATTTTGCTCCAGCCATTTTACCGGCTTTCCGTAAATCCTATTGCCGATATCGATCCTTATGTCGTCGTCCCGTTCAAGCGCATGTGGACTGTAGTACCTGTAAAGCTCCTCCCATATCTCTCTGGAGTGATAAGGAGAGATCAGAGGGGCATCTTACGAAATTCTTGAAGATCTGCATTGTATTTCCCTGCCAGGATGCCGTCATCTTAAAATGATAAGAGTAAAATTCCGAAGGTTCCTTAAAATCATGGCCGAACCACGTTCCTAAATAAAAATGGGCCGGCGGTATGGTCTGGATACCGGACCAGAAAATACATTTATACTTGAATTGTTTCGCAATATTCTTTATATGCGGCAGCCATTTATTGTGCCTCGGGTCAGTATAAAGGTCTCCGCATATAATCTTCCCCTTGAAATCCTCCTCGGTCTCATCATTGACATTATTATGGGTAAATAGCTTGTTAAACGGCACTTCGTTATCCTGCAGCCACTTCTTGACCAAGGGAAAGTTAGGTTCCGCGCTATAGACATGCCATCTTTCGCTGTCGAGCTTTGGGACCAAAGACATAATCTGACTGTCTCTGCCTCCCGTAAAGACGATGTGGTCATAGCCGGGAAATTTTTCTTCTACGCCGTTCATAAATTTTCTTATATGGTACGCCGACTTGTCTATTATCTCCTCTTTATCGAGGATGCTGAATTCCGGCGCGAAGGTATTGGAGCTCGAGGCAAATGAAAATAAGCCAACTTGCTTTACGGTAATCTTTTCAAACGGCTTCAGTTTCCTTATTCTTTTGTCCGCGGTATCATTCGTATCATACCACTCGTCTCCATGGCTGGCTATGTATGCCGGATCCAGGAAGTCGGGGGGCTTAAACCTTGGATTGAGATCGAATCTACCCGAATCGAATACTAGGGAGGTCACCGACGTCGAAACCTTGAGCGAATTACCCTTTTTCGTATAATAACAAGGGTAAATGCCACAGCCGACATCTTCAAGACACTTGGTCTCGATGACTTCTTCCGGCGGAAAACGTAGATATAGGTCGAGACTTGTAAGATTTGTCAGCGCCATTACGGGAAATTTCCTTTATTGTCATCCGGTGAACGAAAAAATTTTTTACGCGGTGTATACTATTATACTATTGTAAAAAATTTTGTAAACGCCTAACTGCCGATTATTCAAAGGCGGAGGAGGCTGATGCTTATCTTGAGTCCGGCAAAGCCGCAAGCGGCAAAACCTGTATGGCCCTCTCCGGACGAACCGGGCATTTATTCTGGCATATGCCGCACCCTATACATAGGTATTTGTCGACTACGGGCCTATATACTCTCTTATCGCCGACCACATCTTCTATTAACTTAATTGCTTTCTCGGGTACCGGACAATGCTCCTGGCACACTATACACTCTTTGTCATCGGCCCACGCGATACATTTCTTTCGATCGACCTCTGCTACACCCAGTTTTGTATTCTGTTTAACGGAAACCGGGAGTCCGGATATTGCGCCTGTAGGACAAACCTGGGTGCAAAGCGTGCAATTGTACTCGCAATAGCCTATCTCGAAAGAAAGATGTGGAGTCCAGAGGCCTTCGAGACCCTGTCCGAACGCGGAGGGTTGCAAGACGTTTGTCGGGCAGACCTTCATGCAATTGCCGCACCTTATGCATCTGTCCATGAGTCGTGCCTCGTCTTGCGCACCCGGAGGTCTTATTAAAAGACTCTTCAATAGGCCTTTGCTCGCATCGTATTCAAGGTTTCTTTCCAGTTTAAAAAATGAAAGGAAGAAGGCTGACGCCGACAACAGCAAGAATTCCCTCCTCGTGATACCGGAGCCGGGAACCTCTTCTCTTTGAGCGATTGCTTTCTTTGAAACAGGCGATATCACAAACCTTGACGTATGTTGTGGGCAGTCATATATACAATCCATGCACAGGATACATTCACTTTTTACATAATCGGTATCGTCGTTCATGGCCCCCATCCTGCAGTCCGACTTGCACTTCCGGCAGCGCACGCATGTGTAGACAACGCGGCTCAAGAGCGAGAATCTGGAAAGGAATGCGTAAATAGCCCCGAGCGGACATGCGACTCTGCACCATGCCCTGCTGACGAAGACCGCGCTGAGTATAATACAAATAAAAAATAACAATATTAAAGCCGCGTTGCTGAAATAATATATCTTCACCCCCAGAAGAGATCCTTTAAGGTTTCTGTAAAAATCGTAAAATCCGCCGTAAAGATCAAAGTTTTTTATTGCGAATACAAATAGCCTGTTTATAGCCAGGGTGACTGCCGGAATAAGATTGAGAGAGACAAATCGTGCGGCTATGACGAGTGGGTCAAATATCCACGCCAGCTGCACGCCAAGTAAAGAACCTGTCGCAATTACGAGGATAACCAAATACTTAAATTTCCTGACTTTCGCGTTTGCTCTATCCCCTAATAAGGCATGTCTTTTCCTCACCTTGCTTAGGGCCCCGACGCCGTCGATAATGGTACCCAAAGGGCATACCCACCCGCAGAAAAAACGGCCCACTATCAGAGTCAACAATAAAAACGGCAATATAAAAATAAGGCCTGGCAGAATAACGCGCTCGCTTATGGAAGTGAAGATCATTATCAGAGGATCGGCTTGAAAGATAACCTTCGGAGGCAAAGCGCCTCGGAGAGGATATGTTGTGGACCAAAGAATGTATATGAACAAAAAGAGAAAAGCACCTTGAGAAATCCTTCTTAAGACTATAAGTCTCTTCACGTTAAGCCTTAATGTGTTTGATGCTTGCCTTACTCAAATCTGAATTGCCAAATCCCCTGGCTATCGCTTCCTTTATATAAGGAACGGAGGATGGTTCTATGCCTACCAGGGTAGAGGCGTATGTATCCGCAAGCGTGGGATCTGTTGCTACAATAACTTTATTCATCTGCTTGACATCGGCCAGGTTCCCGCCTACCGGACCGTGTTTTATTAAAACGCGTGTCGCGTCGATTATCGTAAGATCGGGCTTAATAAAATCAGTAAGATCGACCAGCTTCTCTCCGATGTCGACATGTATGTTGCCGCGATTGCCCGAACATACCCCCATAAGGTTCTTCATGGAAAGTGTAAGCCGGGTCAGCCCGTGATCTTTCAAGACAGGCACGTTTATAAACTTATCGCATGTCAATGCGTCACGAAATACCGGCCAATTCTCAATCTTGCTCTTGTAAGGAAAATGCGCCTCAACGACATTCCATGAATCTGTAAAGTATACGTAAGCGCCCTTCGCCTTTGCAGCCTTGCTTATCCCGCTGGATTCATACACCCTCTTCTCGTCATTGCAAGGGTTATCGAAGACATTCACCCTCTTGGCCCCGGCCTTATAACACATCTCGACGACCGAAGCTACCACGTCCGGATCCGTATTGGCCGCTTGCTCGGGCGTCCGGTCCCAGGCCATGTTTGGTTTCACTACGACAACATCGCCTTTTTTGACAAATCTCTCCATGCCACCCATGGCCTTCACGGCCTCGACCACATTAAGATATGAATTTTCGCCTTCGGATACCACAAGGTCGTGTAACCCTTTTATATCGCTCTTCTGCCTGCCGTTAAAACCCTCTGCCTTCGCCAGGGACAAACCCTCCAGAAACCTTGCTGAAGTAAGAAAAAGCAGAGCTCCGCCTAGTGATTTAAGGAATTGGCGGCGGGTGATCTTCCTATTTGTCATCAAATATTTAAACATATATACTCGCTCCCCGAATGAGAAATGACCGTTTTTTACACTTACGAATGACCGTTTTTCACAACAATTTTACCAACAATGTCTATATTTTACAACTGTATAATATTAACGCCTTGACTATACGACATATATCGTTATAAAATAGTCACAACGGAAGAAATAAGGTCTCTTTATGGCAAAAAATAAGGTAACTTTAAGGTTCATATTCTCTCTGCTGATAATTGCGCTCATAATTTTTTTCATTGTCAGAACATTTTGCCATCATAAACCTTATGCGATTCCAAAGTGCGATAAAGTGCCTGTCCACAATGTCATCCTTGTGGGAATATGTACTTTGCGGGCGGACCATTTTAATTGCTACGGATATCCGAATAATACGACTCCCAATATCAATGACTTTTGCGCCGACGCGGTGTTATTTAAAGAAACCATATCCCAGGCGCCGTCGACCGCACCTTCGTTCGCAGCTATGTTTACCTCACTCTTACCCTTACACAACGGCCTATCTACGGATAATGAAACAATAATATCCCCGGACTGCGTTACAATAGCCGAGCTTTTGAGCCACAATGGTTACCATACGGTCTCATTCAATAACGGCGGTCAGGTCACAAACGATTTTGGGTTCGACCGTGGCTTTGACATCTTCACCAAACTTAAGGGTAAGACGATCCTCCGTGCCGTAGAATGGCTCAAAAGCAATAAGGACAAAAGATTTTTTCTATTTATCCATTCGATTGAGCCGCACAGCCCCTATATGCCGTCAAAAGAAGACGCTGAGCTATTCGATAAACTATATAAAGGCATCCTTGCCGAAGACATCGTAGTACTGGACAAGACAAAATTGAAAGAAGATTTGTTAAACGCAAGCTACGCCGACCTTCAGCGCATAGTCAACCGTTATGACGCCGAGATATATTCGGTCGATAGGCAATTCGGCATTTTGATCGACTACTTGAAAAAAGAGGGGCTTTATGAAAACTCCATGATAATCTTCGCGGGCGATCACGGGGAGGAATTCGGAGAGCATGGTTATTTCGCGCGGCACGCCCATACTCTTTACGACGAACTTCTCAAAGTACCCCTAATAATCAAATTTCCTTCTTCTGAATATGGCTCGACCGTAGTCACTTCACAAGTCCGCCTAATCGATATACTCCCCACTGTCCTTGATGTTCTGGAAATGCCGCTACCTGAATATCTCGAAGGCATAAGTCTGCTTGAGCTTTTAAACGGCAATCCAAATCGCCCTCTCTTCGCCGTCAGCCAGAAAGACTGCAAAGCCCGTTTGAAAAACTCAACCATAAGGACTAAATATTGGAAATTAAATCAGGGCAGATTATTCGATCTCGAAAAAGATCCGCTTGAAAAAAATGACGTATCGGAAAAATTTCCCATAATCAAAAGAGAACTTCAGAAAAAACTGGATGAGATATTACGCCAGAGAAAGATAGCCGAGTCAAAAAAGGTAAAATTAAAAAAGGAGACTGTGGAGCAATTGAAGTCGTTGGGTTACTTGTAAGGAATGGCTTCTTTTTTTCCTGACAAAAACACTTTTCCTCTGCTTCTTTCCCTTCAATCATACACAAAATAAATGCCGAAGGGTTCCCTCCGGCAGTACTTCAATAATTCCCCATTTAAAGATTGGCGGAGAGTGGAGGATTCGAACCCCCGAGACCGGTAAAGGTCTAGACGCTTTCGAGGCGTCCGGTTTCAACCGCTCACCCAACTCTCCGCGATCAAAAAAAACTATGTTTTGCGGGAGCGGCTGCAGTCAACCGGCCGAATCTTGTTGAGATTCGGCACTTCCTCGCACATTGCGTGCTCGGTCGCTCACCCAACTCTCCGCTCTCGGATACGGTAATAGCATCAGGGGACGGGTCTCCGTTTGTACGGGGGACAGGTTTGTGCTCAAATTGAGAACCGTCCCGGATATGCTGGTGCGCGGGGCGGGATTTGAACCCGCAATCCTTGCGGAACTAGCTCCTCAAGCTAGCGCGTATGCCAATTCCGCCACCCGCGCAATATAAAAAAATTCTTGAACCGCTTCCTTCGAAGCTCGAACGTGAAAACATTCGAGCGAAGTAGAATGGTTGCCCGAACTGGACGCCAGACGAACTTCATATCCTCAAGAGGTACACCTACTTGTGAAAATGATCGTCCGCCATTATAAAAGCGGTTTTATCTATTTAGGGAACCGACCGAATTAAAATCATCAACCTAATCATCAACCAAATCATCAACCAAATCATCAACCAAATGACAGCCAATTTTCGCCTATAACAAAACGTAATGCAACGCCCTACCCTCACCTACAGCTTTTATAACCTTAAGCTTTATAAGCTTAGTTAATTCTTTATGAACAGCTTGGGCAGAAATCTTAAACAAGTCTTGTAAATCCTTATTGGCTACTTTACCATGGATGTTAATATGTTCAACTATTTGCATCTGCTTCGGGGTAAGGGCAATTTGCGCCTGACCGGTTTTCTTCTTGGAGCCAACTTTTAAAACAGCATCCTTAGCTTCTTTAACCGAATAAGCTACTCCACTGGTAAAATACTCTAACCACAGCGTAATATCGCCATTGTTGACTTGCGCTGTTTTTAACGCGGCGTAGTACGCCTGCCTATCCCTGTCATAATAATCGTCCAGAGCAAAAATTCTCCTGTGGTCAAAGCCGCTCAAATATAGAATTAACGTAGCTAATAACCGGGCAGTCCTGCCATTCCCATCAATAAATGGGTGAATTCTTGCTATTTCATAATGAACAACACCCGCCAAGAGGACAGGATTAATTTCCCAGGCTTTATCAAGATTAAGCCAGCCTATAAATTCTTTGATAAGTTGCGGTACTTCTTCTGTTTTGGGCGGCATATATTCTACGATTTCCTTGAAAGTTGTACCATCAAAAATTCTTTTTCCTACAAAAACCTGTCGATTCCTGAAGACGCCGGAATCAGTAGTATTTTGCATTACATCTTTGGTTATAACCCTGTGGATATTTAATAAGTCGGTTACCTTCATCTTGCCTTTTTCTACAAGCGTGGGAATTTTTTCTAACGCTTCTATATAATTTAGAACTTCTTGCTTATCTTTATCTGTAGCAATAATATCTTTACCTTTGGATAATGCCTCGACTTGTTCAAGAGTCAATTTATTTCCTTCTATGGCCGTAGAAGAGTGAGTATTGTGCAACAATGCTTGCCGCCGTAATTTCGCTTCCCATTTCGGCACCAGATGCGCCTGCTCAATAACCTCTCGCGCTGCCGTAATCGCTGTAAGGTTATTAAGAATCTTATCTGTTATTATATATT
>JAFGFD010000100.1 GCA_016931215.1 Candidatus Omnitrophota bacterium | reverse complement strand
TCCGTAGCTTACTTCGTAAGAGACACATTCACGACAGCGAAGGATGGTGCCAGAGGGGGTTTCCTTCGCTTGCACGTAAACATTTCCTAATAAGCAAGCTTCGGAGACTAAAGGAGTCGTTTATTGACAAATGCTATACCTGAACCGGTCTTGAGGTATCTTTCAAGTTTTACCGCTGTATCTTTGTCTTTGACAGCTATACATGCTATGATCTTAAAAGGTTTGTAGGATTTAGTCGCAGGACATAAACCTTTATTATGTTCTGCTATTCTTCTATTCAAGTCATTAGTAGAACCAATGTATCTGTAATTATTATTTGTACTTTTAATGATATATACGTTCCACATATGTTGGTTTACCATCCGTAGCTTACTTCGTAAGAGACACATTCACGACAGCGAAGGATGGTGCCAGAGGGGGGAGTCGAACCCCCATGATGTTTCCATCAACGGTTTTTGAGACCGTCGTGTCTGCCAATTCCACCACTCTGGCGGGTATAACGTCTATTCGCCTATCAAAGTTTCTATATCGCTGGTCAATTCACTTTGCCTCGGCACAAGGGCCACTCCCACGTCAGATGTACCGTCAGCGTTACTTTCAATCCTTACGACTTTTCCCAAAAATATATTCTGCGCTATCAAGGATCGTTCTTCGAGTTCTCTGCAGATAGCGGCCGAGTAATATTCCAGCTCAAGCAGCAATAGGCTTGCGATATTAGGTATGTTTTTTGAGTTTATTACAAAAAGTAAACCCGAAGCACTCAAGTTTTTAACCACGCCTTTTATAACTGACGATAGAGACTTCTCTTTACCCGATGATGTCACCTCTCTGTATTGGAAAGGTTTCTCGAAATCGTATCTTTCACATTCTCTTCTCTCGACCCCGGCATAATTGTTTTTCATGATATCCCCCGTGTTTACATTTTTGTTCCACAGTTCAAATTATACATCAATGAATTAAAATATGCAAGAATGATGCGCTATAATTTTCCACCAACCCTTGTATTATTATTAGTTATAAGGTATACTTTTTAAGCATAAAAAATATGCCTGCTTTTCGTAATATACAAAGGAGGCTTGATAGTGAAAAATGACCTCGGTACAGATAAGAAAAATAAATCCGTCGTTCCGGGAACTATCAGGATAAAGACCAAAGATTTAGAACCGTACGAGAAGACAAAGAAGTCTTGGAAAAGATCTTCCAGGGAATTTTCGGAAGCTAAGCTGATAATCAATCTCTTCAAAGCTCACGGCCGCTTCAAAGTCCTGATAGATAAAAAAGACACCCGGTTTCTTAAGGGGCAAATTTTGCCCGACGGCAGGACTCAAGGCGCGCGCATAAATATACTGCCGAACGGCAGAAGGTTGGATAAGGCGTTCTCTCTCCTTGCCCAGGACCTGACCATTCATCACGAGGATTCGCATGCACACTGGGACGTGATGTATAAAAATCCCGGAGGCACTTACTCCTATCTTTATACCCTGGAGAAGAAGAGGAAGTTTGTAGACAAAAAATATAGAACGGTGCATGAGTTTTCAAAACATTATCCCCAACTTAAGCGAAACGTATATAGCGCCCTAAGGAGAAAAGACGACCCGCTCGCGGTCCCTATGTATACGCTTTTAAAGACTTATATGAGGATAGGAAACGAGATTTATTATAAGATACATCATCATAAGGGATTGACGACATTGAAGAAGAATGACATTACAATAAACGGCAGATATGTCACTTTCAACTATATTGCGAAAGACGGCGTTCCCACAAATATCACGCAATCGTTTCCTCCGGTATATATAAACCGCCTGAGAGATATGCTGAGATCGACCGACAGGTCTTCTTTTGTCTTTGCGAACAGGGAGACGGGCCATCCTCTTTGCGAGACACATTTTAAAGACGCCTTCAGGCGGTATTGCGGTAAGGAGTTCTATCCCCATATTGTGAGGTCTCACTATGCGACTTCACAGGTAGAGATGTTCCTATCCTCGCGCAAGTCATTTACGAAAGAAGAGATGAGAGGTCTTTTTCTGTCGATTGCAGAAAAGCTGGGCCACAAGAGATTCGTAAAGAAGGACAGAGTCTGGAAGGATAGTTACAACATAACCATACACCACTACGTCAGGCCCGAATTGATCGAAAAAGTCAAATCCGCCGTTAAGGAATAAGGAAATTTCTTATTTTTTTGAAAGAGGAACATTAAGGAGAAAACTTTTTTCCAAAAAAGTTGTCTTCTTAAAAACGTTCGGACGCTAGTCCTGCTACGTTTTTATACTGCTGCAGGGCGGAGGGGTAAAAAGCACATTCCTTACTTTTTAGCCCCATAGCCCGAACGTTTTAGTGGTGGAGCTGACGGGAATCGAACCCGTGATTCCACAATGCCATTGTGACGTGATCCCGCTTCACTACAGCCCCGTAGACGAAAATATACCATTTTGAGCAATTTTTGTCAACTACGTAGTAAAAAAACTCCAACCCTATTGACCATCAATATACCCATGTGGTAGAATAGCTTCCGATTATAGGATAATATATGCGCTTGGGTTACCATGTTTCCATAGCGGGGAAGATTTACGAGGCGATAGACAGGGCCGTTGAGCTCGATTGCGGATGCATGCAGATATTTTCCAGAAATCCACGTGGATGGAAAGTAGCTGCGCTAAGCAGGACGGATGCCGAAGAGTTCCAGCGCAGGAGAAGAGAGGCGTACATATATCCCGTCCTGGTCCACATACCTTATATCATTAATCTTGCTACGCCTGAAGATAGATTATACAAGATATCCATAGCTTCCTATATTGAGGATATAAAACGAGCGGATATGCTGGGGGCGGAGTATTTTGTAACGCATCTGGGTAGCCACAGAGGAAGAGGCGAAAGATATGGCCTGAAGAGATTCACGAGCGCTTTGAACACGGTGATCGGCGAGGTGAGACCGAAGACTACGATATTACTGGAATCCACCGCCGGCGCGGGCGCCTCACTGGGTTACAAATTTGAACATATGGCGGCTATAATAAAGGGTGTTAAGAATAAGGACAAAATCGGCGTCTGTCTCGATACCCAGCACATATACGCCGCCGGATATGATATAGTCAAGAACTTGAACGGGACAATTTCCGCCTTTGATGATATAATAGGCCTGGATAGGCTGAAGGCTATGCACCTCAACGACTCCAAGAGCGGCCTCGGCTCGCGCGTCGACAGGCATGAGCACATAGGCAAAGGCAATATCGGCCTTAAGGCGTTTAAGAAGATTTTGAACCATCCTAAATTGAGGCATCTTCCGTTTATCATGGAGACGCCCATGGAGACGAGAAGAGACGATATCAATAATATGGAGTCTGCCAAGAGTCTTTGCAAGAAGGAGTATTATGAAGGTAGAGTATCCGCATAAAGATATAGAAAAGAAGTGGCAGAAGTACTGGAGCGAGATAGGACTTTTTCACGCAGATATATCTGAAGACGAGAATAAATACTATTGCCTTATGATGTTTCCTTATCCTTCCGCTTCGCTACACGTCGGACACGGCCGCAACTACATAATCGGGGACGCGGTAGCCCGTTATAAACTCATGCAGGGTTATAATGTCCTGACGCCGATGGGTTGGGACGCGTTCGGCCTGCCTGCCGAGAATGCCGCTATAAAGGGCAACGTCCACCCTCATGTATCGACCGAAAGGAATATCGCGACCATGAAGAGGCAGCTCGGCCAGTGGGGAGTCGGATACGATTGGGATAAGGAGGTCAACTCTTCAAGGCCGGAATATTATAGATGGACCCAATGGATATTTCTCGAGCTCTTTAAAAAAGGTCTGGCGTATAAGAAGAAGGCCAGCGTAAATTGGTGCCCTTCGTGCAATACCGTCTTAGCAAACGAGCAGGTCGCGGACGGCGCTTGTGAGAGATGCGATACCAAGGTAGGACAGAAGGAGCTGGAACAGTGGTTCTTCAAGATCACTGACTACACGGAGAGATTGCTTAAAGATATAGATAAGCTGGAGCACTGGCCCGACAGAGTGAAGATTATGCAGAGGAACTGGATCGGCAGAAGCGAAGGCGTGGAGATACGTTTTCCCTTGGTAGGCGGCGATAAAGAGTTGACCTGTTTTACGACGCGCGTCGACACTATATACGGCGCTACGTATATGGTGCTCGCGCCGGAGTTCCCTCTTTTGGATGAGCTGATAAAGGACGTAGAGAATAAAGAAGAGATAAAAGCTTTTGTGCAGCGCATAAAGTCGGAAGGTATGGTAAAGCGCGCTCAGATCGATACGGAGAAGGAAGGCATATTTTCCGGCAGATATGTCATAAACCCCATGACCAAACGGGAGATACCTCTTTGGATCGCGAACTACGTGTTGATGGAATACGGTACGGGAGCGGTCATGGCGGTTCCGACGCACGACCAGCGTGATTTTGAATTTGCGAAGAAGTACGACCTTGAGCTTAGGATCGTTATAGATAATCCCAAATTCCCGCTTATCGCAGAGGACATGGAAGAGGCCTATGTCGCAGACGGGGTGATGGTCAATTCTGTTCAGTTCGACGGCCTGGGTAACCGCGAGGCCATGGTCAAGATAGCAGAATACATGGAGTCAAATAACATAGGCAGAAGAACCGTTCAGTACAAATTGAGGGACTGGTTGATATCGAGGCAAAGGTACTGGGGAGCGCCTATTCCTATAATATATTGCGATGTCTGCGGCATACAACCGGTGTCAGAGAAAGACCTGCCGGTACTTTTACCCGAGAAAGTCGAATTCAAGCCGCACGGAGAGTCACCCCTTAAGGATGTGAAATCTTTTGTCGAAACTAAGTGCCCTAAATGCAACAAGAAGGCAATCCGCGAGATTGACACGATGGACACTTTCGTAGATTCCAGTTGGTATTATCTGCGCTACCCCTCTTCTAAAGACGACAAAAAGGCTTTCGATACGGATGTAGTGAACAAGTGGCTACCCGTAGATCAGTATATAGGAGGAGTGGAGCACGCTATATTGCATCTTTTGTATTCGCGGTTCATTACAAAGGTACTGTATGATCTCAAGCTGGTGAGCTTCGACGAACCTTTCGGCCGGCTCTTTACCCAGGGAATGATAGTTAAAGACGGGGCCAAGATGTCGAAGTCGAAAGGCAATGTAGTGAGCCCCGACGGGCTGATCGAGCGATACGGCGCCGACACAGTCCGGCTCTACACGCTTTTTATCGGTCCGCCGGAAAAAGACGCGGAGTGGAGTGACAGGGGCGTGGAGGGCGCTTATAGGTTCCTTAAAAGGCTCTATAGGCTTGTAATGGAGGTAACGGCAAAGGGCGGCGATGTAAGTAAAAAAGAAGACAACGCAGATAAGGACATAATGCGGATGACGCAAGCGACCATAAAGAAGGTTACGGAAGATATGGAACGCGATTTCCATTTCAATACAGCTATATCGAGCGTCATGGAGCTTTTGAATAAATTATACCTTGTTTTGGGCGATAAAGACCGTAAAGTATCCGGCGCGGTAAAAGAGGCGATCAGGGCGGCGATAATACTGATCTCACCTTTTGTCCCGCATATCTCGGAAGAACTGTGGCGAGTGATAGGGGAGAAGGATTCTATCTTTAAGACAAAATGGCCCTCTTATGATAAAAGCATGCTGAAGACGGACACGGTGACTATAGTCGCGCAGGTAAACGGTAAAGTCCGCGCCCGTTTTGACGTCTCGATCGACGCGACCGAAGATGAGCTGAAAGAGATCGTTCTCAATGACGATGGCGTAAAGAAGTGGATAGAAGGCAAACCCCTCAAGAAATTCGTCGTAGTACCAAATAAGATTGTCAACATAGTCGTGTAAAGGGGGGCGCGGTAAAGGGGACGTTTCGCCTTCACCGAACACGTTAGGCAACAAGAAGTTACGACAAGCACTTTGCCGGATGTGTCCCCTCCCGAATGGGGGACACATCCGGCAGGCCGCAGATTGCAACTCTTTGAAAACGCTGGAGTTGGGACGAGGAGAAACGTCCCTTCTGAAGCATCCCCCCCGAAGAGGTGGTATATGAAACGCAAGGCGTTTCTTATAATTATAATTACCTTTCTCGTTATTTCCCGCCATGCCTTAGCCAAAAGCATAGTAGTCCCACGAGATTACCCCGATATCCAAACTGCGATTGACAGCTCCGTTGAGGGAGACACGGTTTTAGTCATGCCCGGCTTGTACAAAAGCGATATTAACATGAAGGAAGGAGTTGACTTGGTAGCTACTGAGAAAGGCCCCGTTGTCATTGAAGGCCTCATAACAGGAGCAAGCGATACGTCTCTTGAATATTTCACCGTAAAAGGACGCTTCAGATGTTTATCGTGCAACAACGCATCTCTAGTGAGTAATGCCATAATAATGGATAGCGAAGACGCTAATGCCACTTACGGCATCGGCTTTCTCGATTCCACTTTGGTTAAAATTACAAATAATTCCGTTTTTTTGAGAAATAGAAACGCTACCTATACAAGAGGTATCTACATAGCTGCCGATGACTGCGAATTGATTCACAATACGGTTCGTTCCGAATCAGCCGATCTCGCTACAGGTCTAACGTTACGAGGAACAGGATTTGTGATTAAGGATAATATCTTCAAAGCCGAAGGAGCGGGCCCTTCATACAGGTCAAGGGCCATTGACCTCATGGGCGCATATGATGTTGATAGTATGTTGGTTGATTATAATCTCCTTTCAGGTGTGTTGTTTGGTCAATACGGCGCAAATTGCGGCGTAGGAAACCTGGTAAACATAGACCCCTGTTTTGAAGAAGGTATATCCCTTATGTTGAAAGATACATCGCCCGGCATAAATGCCGCCGATCCGAAGACTCAATTATATGCGGAAGGAATAAAGGATATGGGAATATATCCCGATGCGCCGAATGTTGTAATTCCGGAGGAGATCATGCTATATACCTCGGAACCGGATGATGAGTTCACTATCCGCGAAAAGATAAGGAAGGCGAGACCCGGCGGCACGGTTCTAATAGCGCCGGGAGCGTATAACCTGACCGACGATATCATAATAGACAAAAATATTAAACTATCTTCGGAGACGCCCGATAATCCGGATGACACGGTTATCAATCTCGGGGATAATTCAATAATTATCATGGACCCTTATTATTATAAGTGTCCTTATATGTACAACAAAATAGCTTTTTACCAACTATATAATGTAACGTTAGAAGGTATTACAATACGCGCAATGTCGGATGGTACGGAAAGCGTGAATTTAAACGATCCTTTTTTCCAATCGGGTTACGGAAAAGTATTTGACGGTATGGTCAGGGAATATTTACAGCTTGGTTACGGATATAGAGGAGAGGTGGAGATTCCTTTCGCAAAGAGCCCTATCTGTAATTATTCCAGGAATCTTACGATCAGGAATTGTAAAATAATGGATAATAGAGGGACTAAGGCGTCCGCTATATACACGGGCGAAGATACGCGCTTGCGGCTTGAAAACGTACTCGTCGCCGATAACAGAAATCTCGGCGGCGGGTTAGGCAGGCCGGTCTCCAGAAACGGCAGAATCTACACTTTGGGAAGCTGCGTATATGTCGACAGAAGGGCCTCATTGACGTTGGAGAATAGCACCATTGCGGAAAATCCGGGCAGGGGTTTATATGGCGCCATCGGCTTAGCTGCGGATACGTATTTGGATATGAAAAATTCGATACTATGGTCCAATAATTACGGACAAGACATAGAAACCGAAAGTGAAAACGAGATTATTGTCGGAACCGTAATCCAGTATTCAAACATACAGATTGATATGTCGCGTTTTGTGGGAAGAAACGTTCTTTTATATATTGGGCAGGAAAACCCTCGATTTGACGAAAATTATATTTCTCAAAATCCAAATCTTGGTGATTTAGGCGCCTCTTTCGAATAATACTGAGCCATGAACCACTAGATGTTATGGCATAAGAGCATCCTAATGAAATCGTTGCGTTACATCGATATCGATATGTTGCTTTCAGCGTATAAGATAATGAGGAGGCGAGCGTTATTTCTTATTTCACTGGTTTTAATAAACCTTTTATATGCCGTTGTCACTTCCACTGCCGGAGAACTCACAATTAACAAAATTATACTATGCGACAAGGATTCGGGGTCTCAGAGTTATACCAATTCATATACAATTGACGTAATAATCGATTATAACGGAACTCCTTCCGATATGCTCCTTTCCGAGAACGCGGATTTTGACAGCTCGAGGTGGATACTGTTTTCAAAATCTTTCACGTTTTCATTTAGCACCCTCGAAGGACAGGCCAGGACACTTTATTGTAAGCTAAGAGACGCTTCCGGTGAAAGTAATATAGCAAAAAACACAATATGTCTTGACGTACAGCCGCCCGCCTTAAGTCCTGTTTACACCAGATTTATCAACGCCACTCACGTTGAGGTATGCATCGGCGAACCCATGATTGACGGAGATAATATCTCGAATTATTCCATAACAGGCGGAATCGAGGTGATTTTTGTACAGTCCCTGCCTGTGGGATCAGGCCACGCTTACGAGCACAGCTACATGTTATTGACGACGCCCCACACAGCCGGCATGCAATATGTCTTGACCGTCTCCGACCAGCTGCGAGACCTTGCGGGTAATCCCATTGATCCCGGCAATGTAGCATTTAGCTATATCGCATCCGGAGAATCAGACACTACTCCCCCAAAGGTTGAAAGGTTTGTAATTGCACAAGGATCAGGTTATACCAACAAACACGTTGTGGATGTTTCTATTATGGATTCAGATAAAGGCGGTATAGTGGACCGATGGCTTATTAGAGAGGTTGATAGTTTATCTCCGTTATCCGTTCCCCTAGAAGGAGATTTATTTATTACAGAACGGCCTCGTACCTTTACATTAAGCGAAGGGGAAGGCAGAAAGATTTTAGTGGCATGGGTGATGGATGACAGCGGGAATGTAAGCAGCTTGAGTCGAAGGTCGCGTGATTCTGTAATACTGGACATGACTCCACCCGTGGCTGATGTCGGCGGCGATAAAAATGTTAAACTCGGTGACATTATAACATTCGATGCCTCGTTATCTAGCGATAACTATAATATATCAAAATACACGTGGGATTTTGGAGACGATTGGGCGGATGAAGGCATAACAACAATTCATAAGTATAAATCTCCCGGGACATATGAAGTTACACTATCGGTATATGACTCGGCGGGAAATGGCCCTGTTTTGGATAGAGTGCATGTTTATGTAGATGAACCGGATATTGAGGTAGGCGGTTCCAATTCGGATTTTGGCAGAATCTCCGATGCTATAGAGACAGCGGAATACGGTTCTTTTATCTATGTATACACCGGTTCATATAGCGAGAATTTGCGCATTGACAAGGGAATCATATTGAGAGGGGAGGACAGCCTGACGACCGTCATAGAAGGGAATATTTACGTAGAAGAGACGAATGCGGTCATAGATGGTTTTACGATTTTATCCGAAGAGGGTGACGATAGTTGGGTATTCACGAATGAATATTACGATAAGCTGACATTGGGTTCGAGTGCAGCCGTTACGGCCGTAAACTCATCTGTAATCGTCAGAAACTGCATCATTTCCTCCGGCGGGTTCGGCAGAACGGACGGCATTCGGGTCTTGAATTTATATCAGAATAGGGCGATCAGCCCTCTGATAACAGATAATATTATAAAAGGTACCTCGTGCGGAATTTTTTACTTTTCCCAGTCTAGCGGCGGAGAGATATCGGGCAGCATAAAGAATAATACATTATGCGGCAATGAAAACGGAATTATCCTCCGCATGCGTAAAGAATGTCCCGAGATCAAAAATAATATTATTTCGGAAGGAACGAGGGGGATAGTCATCGTTTATGAAGAGGGTTCTCTTCTCGATGAGAGAAAAGCGCGCATTCACCATAACAATATATGGGAGACGCCCTCTCCATATTGGCTTGATGCATCGGATGCCGAGATTCCCATGACGGGGATACACGGGAACATAGCCGAGGAGCCTCTGTTTGTCGATACTTCAGGCGGCAATTATACCTTGCTGCCGGAATCTTACTGTACCGGGGCAGCCGATGATTACAGAGACCCCGGGCGCGCGCCAGTATTTTCCGCGGCCGCCGATGCCGGTTATAAACAACCTGCCTTCTTTACTTAACAGAAGATTCATAACTATCGAGGGAATGAAGTGCGCTGGGACGTCCGTTCTAATCAACGGCGAGATAATAGTTCCCTTAGACGCGGAGAAAATGTGGAGCGTCAGTGGCTATGATTTAAGCTGGCCAGACGGGCAAAAGCGCATAACGGCTACTTCAAAAGATGAATTCGGGCAGGAGAGCGCGCCTTTCATTCTAAGTATCACATTGGATACGATTATTCCGAGGGTAAAGATAGCGGCTCCTGCAGACGGGGCTTCGCTCGAAACATCGCCCATAAACGTATCAGGCACCATAGACGAACCGTGTGATGTTACGGTCAATGGCGTTGAAGCTACGGTAGATAATCTTACCTTTAGGGCAGAAAATATCGATTTACGCTATGGTCAGAATTCAATCAAAGCAGAGGCGCGTGATGAGGCAGGCAATATTTCAAGTCACATGATTGCAGTCAATCTAATGGCCGCATCCGAGGTAAAGATAACCAAGTTGAGTCCGGACGTACACAGGGTAGACCCGACGGATATTATAGCCGGTTCAGAGTACACACTTTCTGTATTACTGGAAATTGACGGAAGGCGCGCTGTGGACCAGCCGCTCGAGTTCCGTATCATTCAAGGCAATGGCTCGTTATCCAGCTCGACCGTATATACGGATTCAAACGGCGAGGCACAAAATATACTCGTCACCGACACTCACTCTTCAAACACAAACTTAGTCGAAGTTTTCCATAGAGATTTTTCGGATGAGAAGGTAACTTTTCATGTTGATACGAGAGCGGGACCTCCGGCGAAGATTGAGAATATCTCGGCTCTGTCGATATATTCCATGCCCGAAGATGCCGTTGAGCTACCGGTTAAAGTAACGGACATGAACGGCAATCCTGTTCCTGACGAAGAGATTATATACAGTGTTTCCTTACCCAGCTTCTCGCTTTCCTCGTCCACTACCGTTACTGATTCGAACGGCATAGCCAAAGCCACAATAACCACAGGCCATATATTTAGTTCATCATGTAACGTCAAGGCAGAATCTTCTTCAGAACCGTCTCTCTCTTTGTCTTTTGTTGTTACGGTGGTGGGAGTGAGCGAAGTTATCGAGAGAGTACGTGCCAACGATGAGCTTATACGGGATTCCATGGCTGACGTTACCATTACGTCAAACGCCCCATGGCTCGCCCCGGAAACCAGAATTAAGATGTGGGAGAAAGGCAATAAGCAAAAAGTGCAAGAGATATATCCTGAAGCGGCTGTATATATAAGGCCGCCTGCCGAAGAAGGGCCAATGGTCAATATGGAAAATACCGTCGTTTCTTATAACAAGGGGTCGGGCATAATTATTATCAAAACCGTGACGGAAAACCGGAGCGAGGAATATCCGTATCAACTGGATCATATCGATTATGAAAAAGGAATCATTACTAAATCCGAACGATATGTTTTAGACGGCGATTATCTCGTTCATTTTATAACCGAGTATTCGGATTTTATTAATATCGGTGGAATTTGGGGATTCCGAACGATGAGAGAGACAGCATTCGATTCAGAGCAAACACGGCTTTATGAAACAACATATACTTATTCAAACATAAAAATAAACTCAGGAATTCCCGATTCCGTCTTTCAAGAATAGGAAGAGATATAAACATATTTAAAAAGCAGATTATACGGGATCAAATAATTGGGAACGGAGGAGCCGTTACTTTGATGCCGGGAGAGTTCTATGTCAGACTGGACCTGGAGGGAGACAGGTTGCATACGGCGGATGCCACAATCAAGAATCCGGCCGGCAAAACAACACCTTCGAGGACTTACCAGATACAGCGGCCTGTAATAACCGACCAGAGGCCGACTTCCGCGTTGGAGAACCGCCGGTA
>JAFGFD010000099.1 GCA_016931215.1 Candidatus Omnitrophota bacterium | reverse complement strand
CGGGTTCTGTTTCCCGGCGAGCCTGCCGCAGTGTCGCAACGTGGTCGATATTTACGCCTAAGATAGCCATGGATATTTTTCTTGGTCGGTTATCGGGAAGATTTATTTATTCGGCCCTTCTTCTATTTTGCTTATTATTGGGATGTTGACCTTGACGATATAGTTTTTTAAGGATATGCCCTCGGCTATGGGAGCGAGAGGAATTTCCTTTACGATATCCTTAATATGCTCGCTTATATCTATCGGCATTGTCCTAGCGTAGGCAACATCGGATAATATATTTTTGGGCCCTATTACTACAACTGTGTCGGGATCCAGAGTTATGCGGTTTGTCGCGATTTCATATCCAGCCTGAGTCTTACCTACAAGCGTTAATTGTATCGGCAGCTTTTTTGATACGACTTCATAATTGAGCATGCTGAAAATAGCCTTCTCCTCTTCGTCCTTTTTCTTCGTCAATTCCCTGTTTATGTAAAACCATGTTGCGATAGCCAGAATCAGAGAAAGCAATTTTAGTCCAAAATTATTCGTGATCCATCTTCTAGCTCTCATTCACGCGTCTCCCCAGAAAGTCAAAAAAACTTTTTTTATGTCTCTGGTTGCTAAAAAGATTGTTGAGGATCTTGGATAGTGTATCCTTGTCCAAATCTCTAGTAAGTTTTCCGTTTATCGAGATTGATATTGCGCCCGTCTCTTCCGACACTACTACGGCTACTGCATCAGTTTCTTCCGTAAGACCTATGGCTGCCCGGTGTCTTGTGCCCATGGTCTTGCTCAACCTTTGGTCTTGCGAGAGAGGAAAAAGGCAACCTGCCGCAACTATCGTACCGCCTTGAATGATTACGCCACCGTCGTGCAGAGGGGTATTGGGCATAAATATCGTGTTTATGAGCTCGCTGGTTACTTTACTGTCCAATATAATGCCGCTTTCAATATAGGGTCTCAGGCCTATCTCCCTTTCCAGTGCGATCAGGGCTCCTATCTTTTTCTTGGACAGAATGCCGGCGGATTTGACGATTTCATCTATTATTTTCTCTTCCTTGAGCATCGAGCCGAATTGGCCAAGTCTTGCCAAGCCCCTCCTCAATTCCGGTTGGAATATTATAAGAAACGCCAAGACTGAGATCGGAAATATCTTAGTGATTATCCAGCTTATTGTCGAAAGACCCGCTTGTTGAGTAAGGACGAGCAAGAGCGCTATTACAATTAAGCCCTTAAGGACCTGGACGGTGCGACTTCCTCTTATGAAGAGAAAGATCATGTAATATATAAACCATAAGATTATAATCTCCGGAATTATCTTCCAGACATTGGAAAGCTCTATGGCCATTTCAACACCTCAACATCGCATCGCTAATTTTAACAGCTTGGTAGATCTCTTTTACGTCATGCACGCGCAATATATTTGCGCCTTTTATCACACTGGCAACAGACGTAACTATGGTACCGATCAATCTGCCGCTTTTTTCGACATCCTCAGGCGAGACACCGTTTTCCTTTAAGATATTGGCCATAAAGGATTTCCTTGAAACACCTATTAGTAAGGGCTTGTTCAATGCCTTGAGCCTGTCAAAATTATTAATTATCTCCAGGTTATGTTCTACGGTCTTGCCAAAACCGATGCCGGGATCGACTATTATCTTATTTCCGTCCACGCCTGCTTTCTCGGCGATATTCAAAGACTCGCGCAGTTCATTCAAGATCTCTTCTAAAACAGAATCGTATCGGGCCTTTGCCTGCATCGTCTTAGGGGTGCCGCGCATATGCATTATAATCAAGGGGACGTCGTAATCACGCGCTACTCGCGCGATACCTAAATCGGACCTCAAGCCCGATACATCATTTATCATAGACGCGCCGTTTTTGATGGCTTCTTCGGCTACTTCACTTTTTGATGTGTCTATGGAGATAGGGGCCCGGATATTCCTTGCGACGCGTTGAATTAAAGGAATCGTTCGCTCCAACTCGGTCTCTATGTCAACGGGTTCTGCTCCTGGCCTCGTCGATTCTCCGCCGATGTCGATAATATCCGCGCCTTCGGCCACCATAGCCATGACCCTTTTGACGGCAGCGTCTATTTTCATGAAATGCCCGCCATCAGAAAATGAATCGGGCGTGCGGTTAAGGACCCCCATTATATAAGTTTTTCGAGAAAGATCTAAACTGAATTTACCCCAGGTCAATTTAAATTTATTATCAGTGGAATTTTCCCGCAGCTTAATTGTCATGAGGTTTTTTTATCAGTTTCCTCCGGTTCCCGCTTCGGAGGTTTCTTATCGATCTCGAGTAGGGCCTTGACGCCGTCGTCATCCATGACTTCTTTTTCAAGAAGGGTATTGGCAAGTAGGTCGAGCCTTTGTTTATTTTCGGTCAATGCCTCCAATGCCTTTTCGTAGCAGCCATCCACAATCTTCTTGACCTCATGGTCTATAATCTTAGCCGTATCTTCGCTGTAATCCCGCTCTTCCGTGATATCACGGCCTAAAAAGACTTGTTCATACGGTTTCCCGAATGTGAGATGACCCAACTTGTCACTCATTCCGTAGCGAGTCACCATTTTTTTTGCCTTATCCGTAACGGCCTTTAAATCTGCCTGCGCGCCTGTCGATATCTCGTGAAATACGATTTCTTCGCTTGCCCTTCCGCCCAAGGCAACTATTATTTCAGCCATCAATTTCTTCTTGGTGTATATATGCCTGTCTTCTATGGGAGGGGTTATCGTATAACCCAATGCCATCCCCCTCGGCAGGATCGACACCTTATGCATTGGATCGGCTTCGGGCACAATAAGCGAAAGTATGGCGTGGCCGGCTTCGTGAAAAGCAGTGATCAATTTTTCCTCTTTACTGATGACCCTGGACTTCTTTTCCGGCCCGGCCATCACCCTTTCTATAGCCTCCTGAAGGTCGCTCATAGTAACGGCCTTCTTGTCCTTCCTTCCGGCCAAAAGTGCCGCCTCGTTGATAAGATTGGCCAAATCTGCCCCTGAAAAGCCCGGTGTCTGCTTCGCTATCTTTTTAAAATCTGTCTTGTCGTCGAGCTTGACATCCTTGGAATGCACTTTGAGTATAGCTTCTCGTCCGATTATATCGGGTCTGTCAACTACGACTATTCTATCGAACCTTCCGGGTCTCAATAGCGCCGGGTCCAGAACGTCAGGCCTATTGGTTGCGGCAATAAGAATGACGCCTTCTTGCGTGTCAAAACCGTCCATCTCGACTAGCAACGCATTTAAAGTCTGCTCGCGCTCGTCATGCCCGCCCCCTATTCCCGCAAATCTTTGCCTGCCTACCGCGTCTATTTCGTCTATAAATATTATGCATCCTTTCTGAGACTGTTTTGCGGAGCGTTTTGCCTGCTCAAAGAGGTCTCTCACCCGACTCGCTCCGACTCCGACAAACATTTCGACAAAATCTGACCCAGATATGCTGAAGAAAGGAACGCCGGCCTCTCCGGATACTGCCTTAGCCAAAAGGGTCTTTCCGCTGCCGGGAGGGCCGATCAATAAGACGCCTTTGGGCATCTTCCCCCCAAGCCTCTGAAACCTCTTAGGGTCTTTTAAGAATTCAATGACTTCCTTGAGTTCCTCTTTGGCCTCATCGACTCCGGCAACGTCTTCGAATGTGACCTTATGCTTGCCGGAGCCTAGTAAACGGGCGCGAGATTTTCCGAATGACAGCAGCTTTCCTCCTCCCTGCGAAGCGCCTCTGTAAAAAAGAAACCAT
>JAFGFD010000010.1 GCA_016931215.1 Candidatus Omnitrophota bacterium | reverse complement strand
GCTAATCAAAGAGGTAATAGCGAAATGAGAATAGTTCTTATCAGACCAACTGATGCGAACAGGATCTGGGTCGGGATACCGCGTTTTTTCAATAACGGAATATTTTTATTTCCGCCTCTGGGCATAATGCAGCTGAAAGCGCATATAGAGAGGCATACGTCACATGAGGTGTATCTCTACGACTGCCTAATACATAAGGCCGATTACGAAAAGCTGGGGGGTTTCATAAAAGGATATAAGCCGGACGTTGTGGGAATATCCGCCTTTACTCACAGCCTTATAGATGTCGTCCAAAGCGCAAAGGTCGTAAAAGACATCGAGCCCTCCATCCATGTAGTGATAGGCGGCCCTCACACTTATACGTTCCCGGAAGAGTCCCGATATCTGATCGACGGCGGGTGCGTGGATTCGATCTTATTGGGCGACGGAGAGGAAAATCTGGTCAGATTGATCGAAGCTATTGAAAAAAAAGAAGAGCCTTCCGGCATCGAAGGCATCATATATAGAAACAAAGAAGGACGCGTGATAAGACGCGGTCGGCCCGTCTATCTAAAAGACCTTGACAGTATTTCATTTCCGTCAAGGGATATACCCGGAATAAAGTCTTACTACACGCCCGCGTCTCACGGACGCACAATGACCACAATGATCACATCCAGGGGATGCCCCTATTCCTGTAAGTTCTGTAACGTCCAGAGGCAATATCGCTCGCGCTCCGTCGTAAACATAGTGGATGAAATGGAAGATTGCCGCGATAAGGGATTCAAAGAGATATTTTTTATCGACGATACGTTCAATGTCACTAAAGATAGAGTGGCCGGTCTCTGTGAAGAGATTATAAAAAGAGGCCTCGATGTCAAATGGGGCTGCAAGGCGAGGTGCGATCAGGTCGACGCGAAGACACTCGAGCTGGCAAAGAGAGCCGGATGCGTAAGGATGCATTATGGCGTAGAGACCGGCGAGCCACAGGGATTGGACTCTATAGACAAGCGGGTCTCGCCGGAAAGGATCATGGAGGCGTTTGTCGAATCCAAAAGAGCGCGCATAAGGACCGTCGCCTATTTCATCATAGGGTGTCCTCATGAAAAGAATATAGCCGACGTATTGCGAACAATAAGGTTCGCGCAAAAGATCCCCGCCGATTTTGCCGTCTTCTCCCTCCTCTCCCCTTATCCGGACGCGCAATTTTACAAAGAAGGTGTCGAAAAGAACGTCTTCGACCCTAAGCCATGGGCTGAATTCTTAAGAAACCCGTCGCCTGATACGGCCCTGCCCACATGTTGGGAAGAACACTTTACCAAGGAAGAGCTTCTATATCTGCTCAAAATAGCCCACAGAAAATTTTATTACCGACCTTCGACTATATTGAACGCCCTCTTCAACATACATAGCGCAACAGAGCTCAAGAGAATCGTAGGCGGTGGCGCATCTCTTATGAAACTGGAGTTACTGGCAACGCCTCACGGAAGGATCTGATATGAGCGAAGATATAACCTTAAGACATATGTGGAAGACCATATTTAAAAGGGAATTCTATATCGACATGGCTGTATTTGTCTTCGTATGCATACCCGCTGTCCTCGTTATTCTATTCTTCTCTTCAAAGATGGACAGGGCCTTGGATCTAAAACCTATAATCTCCTATCCGCTGAATGTCGTGTTCTTTATAATACTTTCGCTGACGGGTGCCTTGATAATATGGCGTGCGTACACATACCTGGTTTTCGTAGGAGAAGGAAGCCCGTGTCCTCAGCTGGGAGGAACGAAAAAGCTGGTCACGACCGGACCCTACTCTCTTATAAGACACCCTTCGGTAATAGGTAAGCTCTGTGGCGTGATAGGCCTGGGTCTATTGTCAAGGTCGCCTTTCTTTACATTTGCCGTAATACCCTCTCTCTTTGTGTGGTCGGCGTTCTATAACAGATTCATACAGGAAAAAGGCTGCGAGGATAAATTCGGCGGCGCTTATCTAGAATACCGCAAGCGTGTCCCGATGTTTATACCAAAATTGCGAAAAAGATGAAGACCAAATACCTGCTATTGATATTTTTCATAGTCATAATCGTTTTGATGGCCGTCTCTCCGGCTCTTAAGGACAATAAGATAATAGGCATCGTCGACTCCCCCGGCCTGCAGGGAGAGATCCTCTTTCAGGAGAATATTATTTATAACATAAAGAAAGGCAACGTCTTCAAATACTTTGACACCGACTACTTAAACTATCCTAACGGCGAGAGGCTGCATTTCGCGCTGGCCAATTCATTTCATCTTTTTCTATACGCCCCTCTGAGAATTTTTCTGGGCCCGATACGATCATATAACATGCTTTTGGCCATAATCGTATTACTAAACTTTCTTTCAGCCTATCTACTCGCAAAATATCTCTTTCGTTCGAAGGCGGTGGCGTCATTTTCATCTCTTCTATTCGGTCTCAATTCTTACATACTCTTAAAGATCGATCTCGGTTTCATCCAAAAGTTCGCGGTCTTTTGGATACCCCTGTATATGCTGATGCTACTTAAACTGCGCGGAGAGAAGTCGCATAGATATCTTTTCTCTGCGGCGATCATACTTTGTGCCATGCAACTGTTTTATCCGCCTTACTCTTACTACGCTATTCTCTTTACTATGGTCTTGATGTCTTACGCCCTTGCAAAGCGCGACGAGATGAAGTTTGCAATGTCGAGATTTCTCTTAATAGTCTTTTTCCTGATTTCCGCGACATCTCTGATATACTATGCGATGGGATTCGGCTTCGCATATCTTAATAATCCCTGGCATGTGATAAATAATACCGCCGAAGGGAGTCTAAATCTATTCAATCCGTTTAAGTTCTTTCCGTACGTATCTGATAGCCGATTCGTCCATCTGCCGTTGGGCATATCCGTCCTTGCATTTACTCTGTCATTATTCGGCGCCATAGGCAAGAAGGGCATCCCAAGATTGTTGGGCGTAGTCTTCGTCGTATTTCTTCTGCTTGCGGCGGGTCCGTATTTGACATTCGGCGGTAGGGCCGTTACGATATTTGGGCACAGAGTCTTATTGCCGTTCTACTTTATGTCCCAGTACATCCCGTTTGCCTCCGGAATATACTTCCCCATAAGGTTATTTCCGTTTATAAACCTCTGCCTATCGCTCATGGCCGGATACGGTATGATATATGTAAGCGACCGCTTCAGGGTTAAAAATTACGCCATTGCAGCATTAGTGTTTTCGGTAATCTATGTAGCGGAGCTCGCGACGCTATTGCCCGAGTTATTTCCTCCCGCCGTAAGCAAGGTCATCGTCCCTGATATTTACCGGATCGCCAAGAAGGGGGATTGTAAAGCGGTCTTGAATCTGCCGCAGTCAACGGATAGAAAGATCATAAATAGGTACGGATTATACGCCTCCTTAAGCGGAAAGAGGCTCGTCAACAGTTATTACAAGAAGGATATTCCTTTTTACATTCCGAAAAACAAAGACTATCCCGAGACAAAAAAGAGATTTATCCGATTTCTGTCCGCCTGCGGCATAGACTATATAATATTACATGAATACCTTCTGCGTGAGGGCGATAAAAATCCGGCTGACGACATATCCTGGCTGGACGATTATTGCGACGTACTCAATTTTCCCGAAGAAGGGATCTCTGCCTATAGAATACGTTCCGCAAATTGATAGATACCGCCCTCATTTAATAGGGACGAGGCGGTCTTTTCCGTCTACGCCGACTAGATCCATGTAATTACAATCCTGGTCGATATTGTCCTGGGGGACCTCCTGGGCGCCGGGAAATATCCCGGCATCTCCGTCATCGCAATCTACTCCGCCGACTTCAGCGCTCATGAAACCGTCATTATCGCTGTCGAAAGAGGCATCGTATCTAAAAGCTGCGTCGCTTAAAAAAGGTATAAATAGATCACTTGCCCGCGGGGAGCAACGCAACCCGTCGTGATCGAGATAATCCAAGCTATGGTTGGCCGCTCCCATAAGAGAGGGAGAATCGGGATATCCGAAAAAGAACTCGTCCGCATACGGTAATCCGTTGTATATAGTCATGTATTTAACGCGGCTGTGACTGTTATCTTCTTCTTCAGCCGAATTAAAAGGAGTCTCGTCAGGCAATATCAGATCTTTCAAAAAATCAGAGTCGACAGCCAGATTTGCGCATACGGGATAACCGGCAAGCGCCTTGGACAATGTATATCTCTCGCTCCCGTGAAAAGGCGCGGCAATATAGACTGAGGCATGAACGAGATTATAAAGATTGTATTTTTTTAAAGTCGCGTGCGCCAGCACTGCCCCCTCGCCATGCGCGAGAATCTGCACCTTATCGGATCTTGTGTACCACAGCGCCGAATATATGAACCATTTCAACCCGTCGGTCAAATCCTCGATACTCCTCATCTCATGTCCCGCTGTCGTATATTGATAAAGCCATATCTCATCGGGCGCGAAACCGGCCTTCAGAAACCTTTCATATACATTATCGTCGGGGCCTTCTGAGTTGCCGTTGTTAAGGCCGAACCAGTCTGCGGAGTCGTGCCTATTGCCGTGGATCATTATCACCGGGTAATGAGAAAGGGTCTCTGCGTTTCTCGCCTCTGCGCCTCCCGAAGAAAACTTGAACTCATACGGTATCCGGTATATCTTCGACACCGTCTCAATGAAATCTTCCGGCAATGAGCCGGGCCAAGCCAAGACCTTTCCGCAAAGACCCGACACAAAAAGATTAGTCGTCAAAAAAATGATCCCGTATCTTTTTATCCTATTTAACATCGCACGCACAGCGAAAACCTATTGTTTTATCGAGTGTATCCGCATCATACACTCTCCTGTCCCCTGCCATCATGTCGTCAAATGAGTTCTCGTAAGAGCCTCCTTTTGAAACGGCCTTATTGTGCTTAAAATACGGACTGTGTGTCCATTCCTTGACATTGCCCCCGAGGTCGTAAACGCCATCGGGAGTGCTCCCGCCGGGGTAGCTTGCGACGGGAGCTGACAATGCGTATCCGTCATCATAGAGGGTGTTTCTCCATCCGACATCGGAATTGATATCTGCGAAATTGCCCTTTTTCCCGTCGGGACGTTCATCGCCCCATGGATAGAGGCGCCTCTCTTTACCCCTTGCGGCAAACTCCCATTCATTTTCCGTAGGCAGGCGCTTGCCTCTCCATTTACAATAAGCCGAAGCGTCATAATAGCTCACTCCTACGACCGGATAATCGTCTCCGGGCATAAGATCGAGTGACCATTCAGGCAAAGGTCTGTGGCCCGTGGTCTCCATAAACTCTTTATAATCTTTACAGCTGACCTCGCATCTGTCTATGTAGAAATCTTTGACACGTACTTTCCGGTAAGTCTTTTTTATGGACGCGTACCAGGGAGGATGCTCTTGGTCTTTTATGTACGGTTTAACGAACTCTTTCCATATTCCATAACGCTCCTCGGCCTCTTCTTGATCGAACCCGGCAAAAAATTCACCGCCTTTTATCAAAGACATATCGCTTATACTCTCTTTGAAGAGAGAGCTTTTCAAATTGCCCCCGTATATACACGCGCCGTATTTCTTAAAGAGCTTATTTGCATATCTATCGCGTCGCCTCTTTTCCTGTTCATCGCTCAATTTAGAGATTATGTAGTTCTTTACTTCGGCCAACGGGAACGTCCTCTCGTCGCGGACGTGCATCAACATGACAAAATGGTATCCAAACGGCGAGGAAAACATGACGTAGTCCCCGGGCCTTCTCAAAGATTTAGTCTCTCTTCTAAACCATTCCGGAAGCCTATCCGGAGCCACCCAGCCAATGTCACCCCACTGGTTATACGATTTACTCTGTCTTGTATGACTATCCACGAGTCTTATCATGGCCTCGCGCAGATCCTTCGTCTCCTGCAAGATATTATTGAACGAATCCGCCAAGGAGTCGAGTTTATTGCGGCTCGGCACTCTTATATGGGAAATTCTATACTGTCTCCTTCTGTGGAAGGAGCCACGATTCTTATAATATTCATAAATCAACCTCGCCTTCGAAAAATTCGGATTTTCCGTTTCTTCGTAGCGTTTGGGGCCTCCCTCCTTTGCCATGAGGAGCTCCTTGAGCATCTCTTTAAGGAGCATCTCGCTTCTTCCCCCATCATAGAGGACATAATCCGGTACGCCTTTTTTGCCCAGCCAATACTTGAAATCGGCAAAACTGATCTCTCCGAACGCAGTCTCGGCTACCGCGGAAGTAGCTCCTATGGGCCGAGGCGAAAAAAATAGAGCAGCTGCTATACCAATCAAGGCAGTGGCAAGGATAAGGATTATAATAATTTTATATCTCATAACTAAACCGTGATTTGATTATAAATCTTTTCTCTATATTATTCAATAAATAAAACTTTTTAAGCCGCTCGTATTTTGCCTCTTTCAAGCCGCTATTCTTGACTTTTTATACGGCCAAGTGTAGAATCTAGATGTTGAATCTATCTACCTCGATTAAGCGCTTAAATTTTGTCGAATAAACCGGGCATATAAATGAAAGTTTTATTGGTTAGAAGCAACGAATTTACAAGGTCTTCTGAAACAAACATTACGGGAATATACCCTCCTCTGGGCCTTGCCTATATAGCATCTTCATTGGTAAGCGCGGGGCACAAGGCTCATATCATCGATAACCAGGTCGCGGGCCTCAGCGGCAATATGCTTAAGGATAAAATCAAAAAGTACGACCCGGACATTGTACTTATGAGCGCGATGACGCCATCCTGGCAATCCGTCGTATCAATGGCAAGATTTCTGAAGAAAGTCGCGCCGAAAATCAAAATAGTCGTCGGAGGACCGCATTTAACCGCATATCCGGCGGAGTCTTTGTCCGAAGACAGTATCGACTTTGGAGTCTATGGAGAGGGTGAAGTAACCGTCCAAGAAGCGATAAAGGCTATCGAAAACGGCTCTGACCTCGCGGGTATGCCGGGGATTATCTATAGAACGGAAGACGGCGTCATCGTAAATCCTCCGCGTAAAGAAATCGAAGACCTGGACAGCGTACCGTTTCCCGCCGTCGAGATGTTGCCATACAGCCGATATCTGGCTCTTTCCGTAAAATCTCCTTTTTTTACAATCGTAACCTCGCGCGGCTGTCCGTACCGTTGCACTTTTTGTTATCAGGGCTATCTGGGCCGGTACAGAGCCCGCAGCGCAGAGAACGTCGTCGAGGAAATGGAACTGTTGGTGAACAAATTCAAAATGAAGGAGATAATAATATTCGACGAGACTTTCTGCGTCGACAGAGACAGGGTCTTTGCCATCTCGGATATGATACGAAGAAAAAATCTTAGATTCAAATGGGATTTCCGCTCAAGGGTCGATCTTATAGACGGCGAGATTCTCAAAGCCGTTAAAGGGGCAGGTTGCTCGCGTATCCATTTAGGCATAGAATCCGGCAACCAGTCGACACTTGACAAGATGCGCAAGGGCATAACGATCCCGGAGATAATACATAAAGTCCGGCTCGCCAAGAAGGCGGGGCTTGAGGTAAGGGGCTATTTTATGCTCGCCTATCCCGGCGAGACCATGAAGCACATGCTTAAAACAGCGGAATTCGCCAAGAGCCTGCCGCTGGATTGGGCGAGTTTCACGGTCACCATCGGATTGCCCTGTACCGAGATATATAAGCAGGCGCTTGAGGAAAAGACGTTCGAACTCGATTATTGGAGAGAGTATACAAAGGGTAATACCTTAAACGCAAGACCGTATTTTACCGGCGGTGGCCTCGATGAAAATGACATCTTTGCTCTAAAGAGACGGGCATATCTCAAATTTTACTTAAGGCCCAGGAGTATCGCCAACCTATTGAAATGCGTCGCATATAACGGGATTTACGGCAACCTCAATACCCTACTTAAGGTACTTCCACGCGCATATAGCTCGGCCTTCAAGAGGGCTGCGCCATGAAGAAGATCGCGCTTATTTCGTTATACGGAGTCGAGAATACGGGTATCCGGTCGATATCGTCGGTCCTGAAAAATGACGGTATCGAGACGTACCTGATATTTTTCAAAAAATGGCTCAACAACGATATAGTACTTCCGTCGAAGGAAGAAAAGCAAATCTTAGTCTCTCTTTTAAAAGAACTCGAGATCGACATGGCGGGGATCAGCTTCACATCACCATTCGCCGGTGTCGCAAGAGAGATCGCGTCGTTTGTAAGGAGATCTCTGAACATCAAGATAATCTCCGGCGGAATCCACGCAACAGTAAGACCCGAAGAGTGCTTGGAGTGGTGCGACTTTGTGTGCAGGGGCGAAGGCGAATATGCGATGCTCGAACTCGTGCGGGCGCTTGGCGGTAAAGAAGAAATCGGCGAAATCGAAAATATCACTTTCAGAAAAAACGGTCGTCTCATATCGGCGGGCATCAGGCCGTTGATACAAAATCTGGACGACCTACCGTTCCAGGACTACGGCGGGGATAATAAATTTTTTATCGAAAAAAGACTATGCAGGACCGATCCCATGGCCGAATCAAGGGAACTCAGGGTATTTGCGTCACGCGGCTGCCCTTTTAACTGCAGCTATTGCTACAATAGCATCTTCAGGGAGATATACAGCGGGCAAAGGTATTTCAGGCCGAGGAGCGTCGAGAAGGTAATATGCGAGATCGAGGGCGTCTTGTCGAGGTTTAAAAAAATCAACAGGATAAAGTTCGATGATGACACGTTTATATTTCCCAGGGAATGGGTGGACGAGTTCTGCGATAAGTACGAAAAGCGCGTAGGTCTGCCGTTCGAAATACTATTCAACGCGGAGTGCATAGACGAGTACATGGTAACAAAGTTGAAGGACGCGGGGTTAAAAAGAGTCCAGGTAGGCGTTCAGACCGGATCGAAGGACGAGTCTGAAAATAGTTTCGACAGAAATCTGCCGTCTGCGAAGATCATCAAATTCGCCTGGTTGGCAAAAAAATTGGGGCTGAACGTAGTCTACGACATCATCCTGGATAATCCCTTATCTACTTATGATGATAAGATCGAACTCGTCAATTTCCTGCTAAGTCTGCCTAGACCGTTTGATCTATTCCTTTACTCGCTCACAGTATTCCCGGGAACAAAGATGGCCGAAAAACTTTTGCGGGCGGGAATAATCTCGGAGGATGACATAGAGGGGCGCTCGACAAAATCCTTTCATCAATTCAGGCTGAGCCTCTCTTACCCCAGAGACAGCTCCGAGCTCTTTATCGCTTCTCTTGTATCTTTGGTATCAAAACGTTTCGTTCCAAAACCCCTGATTTCGCTTCTTGCAAAAAACGCGTATCTAAAACGCCATCCTCTTGCTTTAAAATGGTCGGCCGAATTGTGCAATAATATAAAGCTTTTAAGCGTTGCCTCGAGGATGCTCAGGGAGGGCACGTTAAGCACGACTAAATTCAGGGAATACGGTTTACCCAGGAGATTTCTTATCCAATGAAAGTGGCGCTGATAAATCCCCCGTTAATAAAGAGTATAAACAGAAAACTGGGACCTATCGCGGAAAACCTTTTTTATAACTCCGCTCCCCTGGGCCTATGTTATCTGGGGTCCTGTCTCGAAGAAAAGGGGCACGAAGTTACAATAATAGACGCTGCCGTCCAGGCCTTATCAACCGAAAAAATCCTCACCCGGCTCAAATCTTTTCGTCCGGAAGCAATAGGCATCACGGTCCTAACGGTGTCGTCCTATTCCGCTTATTCCATGGCGGGAGAGATAAAAAAGGCATTGCCCGATATCAAGATCATAGCGGGAGGGCCTCATATCACTTCAAATCCAGAAGAGCTTGCGAACCACACGGAGATAGACATAGGAGTCATGGGAGAAGGCGAGTTCACTCTAAGCGAATTACTGGATTCTATAAAAGAAGTTAGGGGCCTTGAAGACGTAAACGGTCTTGTCTACAGAAAGGACGACAGACTCTTCTTCACTCCTCAAAGAGAGTTTATAAAAAATCTGGATGTCCTGCCCTACCCCGCGCGCCACCTGGTGCCGATAGAACTATACAGACCACAGCCGAACGACCAGAGAGAATTGCCGAAGCTTTCCATGATTACCTCGAGGGGTTGTCCCTATCCCTGTATATTTTGCGATAAAAACGTATTTAAAGACAGGTACAGGTCGTTTTCCCCCGCTTACATAGTCAAAGAGATGAAACATCTGGTAGATGATTATAGAGTCAGGGACATCGCCTTCGTGGACTCCACTTTTACGCCAAATAGAAAAAGGGTAATTGAGATCGTCGACGAAATAAAAGCCTCCGGTCTCGACGTAACCTGGACATGTTCGATAAGGGCCAATATACTGGATAAGGAGCTCCTTAAGAAGATGAAGGACTCGGGGTGCTGGAGGGTCAGGATAGGGATCGAGTCGGGAAACGAGGAGGTCCTAAGATTTATAAAAAAGGGAATAACGAAAGAAGAGGTAAGGCGAGTGTCCGATTGGGCTTATGAATTGGACCTTGAACCTAAGGGCTTCTTCATGATAGGCCATTTGACGGACACAAAAGAGACCATAGACGAAACCATAAAATTTGCGTGCAGCCTCCCTCTAAAAGACATAACCGTACAGGTCAACACGCCCCTGACAAACACGCCTCAAAAGAGACTGGCAGAAAAATACGGTGATACCATGGAGTTGAACGACCTTTCAAACTACAGTTTTTTCGAGCCTGTCTTCATACCCAGGGGCCTGACAAAAAAAGAGATGCTCGATTATTACAGAAGATTTTATATGCGATTTTACCTAAGGCCTATTACATGGCTGAGGCACTTAAAAAAGATAAGGCGCCTTTCCGATTTAGCAAAATACATGGAAGGAATAAAAATCTTGATCTTCATGTCAATCTCATGGATAAAAGAAAAATTGTCATAAGAAGGGCTCGTCCCGGGGATCTGCGGTCTATACACCGATTGTACGAAAGTTATATGTTCGACTCCCATCTCTCCAAAATGGGCTCTGAGTTCGTCAAATGCTATTTGCAGGCAATAATAGGTTCCGCAAACTGCGTCACTTTAGTAGCCGAAGACAGCGGTGTTACCGGATTTATAATGGGTACATGCGATCACGGAGAAATAAAATACCGGCTGTTAAGAAATCCTAAAATTATGTCGGAATGGTTCAGAAAGTTGCTAAGAGAACCTTCCATTGCTCTTAAGACGCTCGCGTTGATCATGTATCCGTTCTTATCATATGTAAGAGGCGTTAAGGCGGAGCTACTATATATTTCAATAGACCCTGAATATCGCGGCAAGAAAGTAGCCACTGTGTTAATAGACGCTACGCTGGAGGCCATGAGGGACAAAAAAGTCGAGGATGTAAAGGTTTCGACGTTAGCAAAGAATCTCGTAGTAAACGAACTTTTGAAAAAAAGGGGTTTCGTCAAAAAAAGAGTCTTCCGTCTCTTTGGAAAGGATATGATACTATATACCCATAAATTACGATAGAGACCTTATTTCTTGGACCTTTTCCTGCCTATGAAATAACCTATCAGTCCGCAAAGAACTGCGATCGTAGCGACGGTAAGCGTCTTGCAAAAAAGGCAGACATTGCCTTAGCTGCACCGGCATAATACCAGTAACGGCATAGTATACATAAAGCCCCTCCTCGATATCACCACAATTTATCCATTTCGTCCTCGAAATCATTTAAAGTCTTACCGTATGCTTTTTTGAATCTGCCCGAGAAATGGCCGCTCTTTCCAAACATCGACTTCAGCTTATCTTCCCCGTATTTTTCTATTAAGTACGAAATGATGCCGTATGAATAAAGATATGCATCCTCTTCTTCCTTTGTGTCGTCTTTCTGAAAGTTGTTATTCAACTTTGCAAAAGAAAGCCTGCCGGGATATTTCGGAAATTTGCCGATGTCTGCTGGGCGGGCGTACTCTACATATTGCGCCACTCCTTCGTGAAACCAAAGCGGCGCGTTCGAAAAATACTTGTCAATCAATATGTGCGTAAGCTCGTGCCTCAATGTGGCCGGATCCGCATCTTCTATATGAAATGTTATTACAGACCCGTAGCGCCTCGCGCTGGCTCTCAAGGAATCCCTGCCGCAGACCCTGGCTTCTATACAAGCTGATTTATAACCCTCTATTCCCAAGTAAGAAGTCACGTCCGCATAGACAGCCTCCAAGATCCTGCCTGCCTCATCGAGCTCGGCCCCGCTGATCGTCCCCTCGAATTGCATTATCCTAAAATGTCGCGTCTCTTTGGAGAAGGCCGCTAAAGACACGCCCGTCATTGAAAGGCATGCTACTATCAAAATGAAATAAATCAATGGTCTCTTGTTTTCCATATCATACCGGGAAAATTTTATCTTCCACTCTTTCTCTTCTTCAAGTACCCATCCAGAAGGACCGATATGGCCGAGTTGTAGTCGGGGACTCTATAGTACTTCTCCCCTTTCATGATCTTCTCTCTTTTACAGAAATCGGTCAATCTTCTGTCGAGTGCCGCGGTAAGAGTGATGGTAACATTTGACATCGGCATGGACTTTCCCTTCTTTGGACAGTATCGCTTATTGCATATGTAACAATAATTGCAACTCATGATAGGTAAGGCCTAAAGGAGTGGGGTTTCAATCGGAACTTTCCGTTATATCCCTGTCTTCCAAATATCGCGGTTCTTCGATGATCGGCGCGTATCCTTTTGGAAACGGTATGGCGAAGGTAAGGACTTCATATAGGCCGACGCCCAATCTTCTTAGTGTATACCAAGAGCCCTTTGCCAAACCCATGGGCAGGGCTATGGCCATATCATCATATTCCTTGTAAGCGTCTCCGACGCCCTGAAACAACTCCAATGGGCTTACGGACATGTTTATAACGCCTCTGGTAAATTTCTCAAGCACATTCTGAGCAGAGGCAACTCCGGATAAAGCAAAAATAAATATAACGACAATGAAAACGAAACGCATTATAGATTTCATGGATTTCTCCTTCATTTACCTCTTAATCAACGGGCAGGGGATAAACGCCTTTCTATATTTCTCGTGCGCGATGTAATGCTCTATCATCCCGACCCTGTATTCAAGGTCGGCCAATATGTACGTCAAGCCGACTAAAAACAGAACAACGGCAACAAAGAATATCTTTATAAGCGGGTCTCTCGCTTTAAATTCCACATATCCTCCTTTTATGCCGCAGGGTTAAAAATTTTGTCAAATGTGAAGACGCGACCCCGGTTAAAACGACCCCGGTTAAAAGACCATCAACAAGACGAAGGACAACAGCACAACTGCTATCAAAAGCGTTAGGATAAGCTGGGGGGAGAAGTTTTTAATTTTGCCCATGATGCCTATTTTTCGTCGTAAAGACCTTCCGCAGTAAAGGCAGAGGAGTGCCTCGTCGTCATATATCGGATTGCCGCAGTGGGGGCATATGATTTCCGCCATCCTTCTACTACTTGCCTTTTGACATGAGCTTCCAGGGGTTGCGTTTTACGTCCTCGGAGAATTCTTTGAAGTTCTGAGTCGTCATTTCCATATTTTCGAAGATTGCGTCTATCTTTTCCTTATTATCCGTAACGACAAGATTTGAGTTCGCGGCAAGTTTTTTAATCTGCTCGAGTGTCTCCTCAAGCGCCTCCGCTATCGTCTCCCCCTTCTTTGCCAAGGCGTCAAACTGCAGAGGATCTTCGCCTTTTATCACATCGCCCGGTGAGAGGAAAGGTGAATCAGGGGAACCCGCCGTAACCTCTATGTATTTTTCGCCCATGAGCCCAAGCGCCGTTATAAAAGCGGTGGAGTCCTGTCTCAGTTTAGCGTTTTCATTCAACCAGAGCGTTACCTGTACCATGGTCCCCTCATTATAAACAAGTTGAATATTCTGGACCTTGCCTATTTCGACGCCGGCAAGCCTGACGGGCGCATTCTCCTGGACGCCCGCTACGATACTAAACAGCACCTTGACCTCGTAACCTTCCTTCTTAAAGTCCAACGCCCCTGTCTTGATCATAAACCCTGCCATAACAAGAACGCATACTACTATCAAAATACCTACCTTCATTTCATTCGTAACATTCCTCTTGGCCATTTCGCCACCTCATCTTATTGGGGACGGTTCTGCAACTAAGCACGAACCTGTCCCTCGGCTGAACCGGAACCTGTCCCTCTCAGGGGGACACTTTTCCGTTTGGGCTTGGGACGGGTTTCTATTCAGACGCAGAACCGTCCCCATCATTTCGTTAATTCCTCCAAATAATCATCACTGCTCATAAAGAAGTTAATAGGACCTTCGGGCTCTCCGTTTACAAATTGCTTTGCCATCGGATCAGGTGTATTCCTGAACTCAGCCTTAGTTCCCACTTGAAGAATCTTCCCCTCATGTAACATTGCGATCCTATCGGCAATGCGAAAGACGCTGTTCATGTCGTGTGTTACGACCACGCTCGTTATCTGCAGTTTTGTTCTGAGATCGATGATCAATTTGTCTATGACGCCGGCAACTATCGGATCGAGTCCCGCAGTCGGTTCATCATAAAAAATAATTTCGGGATCCATGACTATGGCCCTGGCAAGCCCCACTCTCTTTTTCATCCCGCCCGAAAGCTGAGCCGGCATAAGATCTTCAAAACCGCGAAGTCCCACGAGCTCGAGTTTCATCTTCACCATTATATTAATGATATTCTCGTCTAGTTTAGTATGCTCGCGTAAAGGCATGGATACGTTCTCCTTCACGTTGAGAGAATCGAGAAGCGCGCCGGACTGGAATAATATGCCGAATTTCTTTCTCAATTTATCGAGTCCGTCTTCGTTGAGTTCAGACAGATTATGCCCCTTCATAAAGACAGAACCGGAATCCGGACGTATTGACCCTACCATATGGCGCAATACAGTACTCTTGCCGCACCCTGAGCCGCCCATTATAACGAGCGTCTCCCCTTTGTAGACCTGCAAGCTAACGCCTCTTAAAACGTTACGCGACCCAAAAGTCTTGTGGACATCCTTCAACTCAATTATGACTTCTTTTTCTGCCATATGCGACATTCCCTTATGTTTAGACATTCGTAAAGAAGAAGACTGCGGTCAATACGCAGTCAGCCAATATTATAAGAATGAAGCTCGTTACGATACTGACGGTTGTGGATTTGCCTACCCCCTCGGCTCCGCCCGACGTATTGAGGCCGTAATAACAACCTATAAGCGCGATAATGGCGCCAAAGACAAAACTCTTTACAATACCGGTAACGACATCCTTTGTGGTCAGAAACCTGAAGGTAGTATCCATATATAGGGCCGGATTAATCTTTAAATTGAAGACCCCGATGAGATATCCGCCGAATATACCGACCGCATCGGCTAAAATGGTAAGGCATGGGAGCATTATCACCAATGCCAAAAATCTGGGAACCACCAAAAACCGTATAGGATTAAATGCCATACCCTCAAGCGCTTCTACCTGCTCGGTAACCTTCATCGTACCCAACTCAGCCGCTATCGACGCACCCACCCGGCCCGCGATAACCAGGCCGGTCAGCACAGGTCCTAACTCTCTGGTAATAGAAACAGCTACCAGCCCCGCCACATATATAACCGCTCCTAGACTCTGAAGCTGGGGGGCCGTCTGCATTGCTATGACGATACCCGTAAAGAGCGCGACGAAGAAGACTATCAAGAGTGATTTGACTCCTACAAAGAGCATCTGCTCAAATATCCCCTCTCTCTTTGGGGCCTTCTTCCTGAAAGGCCCTACGAATATCCAATACAGAATATCAAATAAAAGGGCCAACACCGCTATTATGCGCCGGCCCGTTCCCAAAACTACTCCGCCTATGCTTTCAAATATATTCTTCATATCGATTATACCTATTAAAAGTTTGGACCTTCGGTTTTGTATATCTTGTATAAGGAGTGCTTTCGCATCAGACTAAAATGTGCCGATCGCATCCGTCTCTGTATCTTTAATGTCAAAAAGTTTCTCGAGTTTCGTAATCTCAAAGAGGCTACGTACTTTGCTCGACAGATTGCACAACTTCAGCTTTCCTCCAAAACCCTTGACATTCTTCAGTATCTCGACGAGTGTAGCCAAGCCCGAGCTGTCTATATAGCCTACCTTCTCAAGATTGATCAAGACCTTCCCGCTCTTTGTCTGAATAATCTTGTCGAACGCCTTCTTCACCTGCGGCGATGAATTGATGTCTATGTCGCCCTCAGCATAACATACTTTTATGCCGCTCTTGTCCTCTACCTTGATCTGCATTAGGTCCTCCTTGACTATGAAATTATAACATTATTTACGACAGAATTGCAATTGTTACTTAAAATATTTGGTAATCTTTACTTTGTTCCCTATTTCGTTATACTCTACCCTATCCATCAACTTCCGGATCAAAAATACTCCCCTACCCCCTGCCTTTACGAGATTCTCCTGCTTTCTCGGATCGGGGACCCTCGTTACGTCGAATCCTTTTCCCTGATCTTCTATCTCTATGACGCACTTACTCCTATCGATAGAATAAAGGATCTTTACGGGTAGGTCCTTATCATAACAATTGCCGTGTTCTATCGCGTTCCTGACGGCTTCTTCGACAACCAGACGTATGTCGAATTGGAGCGTTTCTACTATCCCGACCTGCTTAAGGCCCTTGACGATCTCGTTACTTACTTTTTTAATATGACTTATATCGCTGGGTATCTCAATCTTTCTGTTTATTCTGTCTGACATTAGCTCCACTCATTCACCTTCTTCAAATATCCCGATCTTTCTGAACTTTTCGTATCGCTCGTCTAACAGTTCTTTTTTGGAAAGCTTGGACAATTCATCCAAATACTTTATCAGTTTCTTTTTTATGTTGTTAGCAGTGGCTTGCGGATCTCTGTGCGCGCCTCCCAAAGGCTCTTTTATGACATCGTCTATAATGCCAAGCTCGTGCAGGTCTTCCGCCGTCATCTTGAGGACCTCGGCCGCCTCGGGCGCCTTCGCCCTATCTCTCCACAGTATAGACGCGCAACCCTCGGGAGATATCACCGAATAATATCCGTTCTCCATCACGCAAATCTTGTCGCCGACTCCTATCCCCAAGGCGCCGCCTGAACCACCTTCGCCGATCACCGTGACTATTATGGGCACCTCGAGAGCGGCCATCTTCATAAGATTGTACGCAATGGCCCCCGCCTGCCCCCTCTCTTCAGCACCTATGCCGGGATAAGCGCCCGGGGTATCGATAAAAGAGATGACGGGTATATTAAATTTTTCGGCCAGCTTCATTATCCTTATTGCTTTTCTGTAACCCTCCGGATGGGCGCTTCCGAAATTCCTCTCAAGGTTTTCCTTCGTATCTCTGCCCTTCTGATGGCCTATCACGCATACCTTGTGGCCGTTCAAATTTGCAAAACCGGCGACTATCGCCTTATCATCGCTGAAACAACGGTCGCCGTGGATCTCAATAAAATCCGTCATAATCATATTGATATAATCCAATGTATAAGGACGCTTGAAATGCCGGGCGATCTGAACTCGCTGCCAAGGTGTAAGATTGTCGTAAATATCTTTTTTAAGCTTCTCCAGTTTCTCTTCAAGTTTCTTTATTTCACTTGTGAGATTTACATTGCCCTCGGAAGAAAGGCTTCTCAGCTCTTCAATCTTCTTCTCAAGTTCAAGAATAGGTTTTTCAAATTCCAGGCTTCCTGCGCGCATATCTCTAACCGGTTCAGTCTATTATAGTAACTTCCGTGTCAATCGGCACGATAGAATAAAGCTCTTCGACGTCCTTATTCCTCATCCTGACGCAGCCCTGTGTAATCTGCAGGCCTATGGTAGATTCATCGGTTGTGCCATGGATGCCATAACTCAAAACATCCAACCCCATCCACCTTGTGCCAAGTATATTATCGGAACTATCCGGAGGAACTATGGCACCCGCTTTGTACCATGTGGGGTTGGCCAATTTGTTTATTATCTTGAAAGTGCCTATGGGTGTCGAATTATTTTCTCCCGTAGAGACGTTGTAGATCTTCAGTATTTCGTCGTTTGCTTTCAACATAAGAATATTCTGCGATTTATCAACCAATATGCTGTATCTGGCTTTCGATATCTTGAGCATCATGCCCGGATGAATGATGTCGCCCGTGAGATTGTTGCTTTTTTTTAGCAATTCCACGGTTGTTCCGTGCTGCCCCGCTATCTTAGCCAATGTGTCACCGGGTTTCACTTCGTAAAAAATGCTATCTTCCGTCTCAAGCGGTGAAAAGAGAATCTTTATATTCAAATCATTCAACTTGGACTGAGCCTCTTCTACTATTCCGGAATCCGGGTACTCCTCGAGTATCTTCCTGTATAGCGTACGAGCTTTAAGAAATTCGCCTTGGTTTTCCAGCATCTCCGCCTCGCTAAACAACGAGACTTCAATGCCTGACTTTTCGATAGATGAACGGTCTTTCGAAGAAGATATGCCCTTAACCTTGGGTATACATATAACAACGGCTGCAATAATAAAAATGATTATCGAACTTATAATGATCGGTCTCTTGTTCTTCATGCAATCCCCTAAAACTAAATAAGGAAGACTATCTCGGCCCCAGGTAGAAGGCTATCGTTATGCCGATGAACATTCCCGCCAAGACCTCTATCGGGGTATGCCCCAAAAGTTCCTTTAATCTGTCTTCCTTTATTCTCTTCTTCCAGTATATGTCATCCAGGATCTTGTTTAGAATCTCCGCCTGTTGTCCGCTTGAGCGTCTGACTCCCTGGGCGTCGAACAATACGACTACGGCAAACAAAAGCGCTATCGCGAAATAGACGGAGTCTACCCCCGTCTTGATGCCGACCACCGTGGTCATGGCAGAGACGATAGCGGCATGCGAGCTGGGCATACCGCCCGTGCCGACAAACCATTTAAAATTGAACCGCTTCTCCTTTAATACGCCGAGAAAGACCTTAATGGTCTGAGCCAAAAACCAGGCAATTAAAGTGGTCAATAGTATATTATATGGGGAAGTTATTATGTATTCTCTCATAAAAACACAAACTCTAGACAAACAAGATCAACACCTAGATCGATTATGCCGAACTTTGGTCCTTGACACTTAAGGATTATTATTATAATATAATTTACAATTAGAAGCAAGGAGGAAATGGAAAATGGCAAAAGGTCATAGGAAGAGAGCTAGGAGAGGCAAGAGGATAAAAAAGGCTAACCACGGAAAGAGGCCGAATTTCTAATCCCTGGAACTAAAAAACGTGACAACCGCCGAATGTTTGGTTGTCACGTTTTTTTATTTAATTGTCGAATGTGAAGACGCGACCCCTCTCTTTTTTACTCTATTCCCTTATCAAAGTACTTGTGCGAGATAAAGTAGTAATCAAAGAGCGGGTTCTCGGTGTATATGCTTATGAGCCGTATGAATCTGTTTTCAGGAAGCACGGCGTCCTGTAAGCAGGTGTTGTAGATGTAGACGTCGGGTTGTGACTTGGCGTCCCTGAATGAGATATCCTTGTATACCGTGTTGGGTCTATTGTCGCGGTTTGAGTAGATGATGGAGTTTTGGATATCTATCTCATTCGCTCCTTCCTGCTCGACTGCCGCGTGGATGTATCTTACGCCGTAGCCTGACTGGAGAAGGATGTCAT
>JAFGFD010000098.1 GCA_016931215.1 Candidatus Omnitrophota bacterium | reverse complement strand
TGGAATTCGGTCCAAGGGCCCTTGGAAATCGTTCTATTATAGGAGACGCCAGGTCTGCGAAGATGCAGGAGATCATGAACTTAAAGATAAAATTCAGGGAGAGCTTTCGTCCTTTTGCGCCGTCAGTCATAAAAGAGAAAAGCCGGGATTACTTTGACATAGATCGGGAGAGTCCTTATATGCTTTTGGTTGCTCCCGTGAGGAAAGAGGTAAGGGTAGAACTCGGCCGCGGCCAAGAGAACCTTTTCGGACTCGATAAACTGCATGCGATGCGGTCAAAGATTCCGGCTGTAACACACGTGGATTACTCGGCCCGTCTTCAGACGGTAGCCAAGGAAGACAACCAGCTTTACCATAAGATTATTTCGGCATTTGATGGAAAATGCGGATGCCCCGTGATTATCAACACATCATTTAACGTGCGCGGAGAACCTATAGTATGCACGCCGCAGGATGCCTATCTTTGTTTCATGAGGACCAATATGGATTATCTCGTAATGGGAAATTACATGATAGAGAAAAAGGAGCAGAAACCTCTGGATAAAGACATAGACTGGCTGAAGAGATTTGAATTGGATTGATTTATGCGATAAAAAGGACCAAGGATGGGCAAAGATATAAAGGAGATGAAGAAGTTTGGGAAGGTACTTGGCTGTGGATTTGCCTTTTTAGGGGTCTTATTGTGGTGGCGCGGCAGGTACATATATCCGTATTTTTTTGCGGTCTCAGCGCTATTTTTCTTTTTAGGATCCGTATTTCCTAAAATGCTCGTACCGATAGAGAAAGCCTGGATGGCAGTAGCACGGGTTATTGGATGGATTGTGACAACCTTGATTTTGACAATCATGTTTATATTTGTCATGACTCCGTTGGGCATTATCAGGAGGATTCTCGGCATCGACGCATTGGCACTTAAGGCGAAACGAACAGCCACGTCTTATTGGATGCCAAAAGATGAATCGCATGCCGCCAGAGAGCGCTACGAAAAACAGTACTGAATCGATGTTCTATTAAAAAAGAAACCTCAATTACTATAAGGAAGGGCATATGAGCAAGATATCGCTACTCAAAGAGTTTTGGGATTTTTTGAAGGTGCGTAAAAAATGGTGGCTTGCGCCGATCGTCATATTTTTGATCCTTCTCGGCGCCTTGATAATACTTACTGAAAGCTCTTCTGTAGCACCTTTTATTTATACGTTATTTTAATTATTAAAAGCATGTTGGAGCTGGCATACAGGACGCTTATTTCCGTATAAGTATATTTCGGTTATTTTCAATCGGCTACAGGGTTTTTTTGACGATGTAGTAAAAAATAGACATTTCTATATTATATCATTACAACCATCGTTGAAGGTATCGTAACTCCTTATTTTTCAATATGTTGAGAATATTAACCTCTGGCACGGTATATGCTTCTTTATATTTATGTAATATATGGAGATTGGGATAAAGAGCATATATCAGCGCTGAATTAGATTGACTTTGTAAATTTACTGTGATACCATAACGACATACAATCCCAATTCCAAAAAATGTGAGGTTTTATATGAATATCAGATCTTGCCGTACTGTCCTGTTTTTCTTGATCATTACCGTGTTATGTAATTTCTCTAATGTCAGCACTTCTGTCTTTGCCCAAGTTCCTCCGGGAAAGGATATCGGAACCCTCGAGAGGGATATCAAAGACACCAAAGAAAAAGAGCTGTTAAAAAAACGACTCGAAGTTGAGAAAGAACAAGTGCCCATTGAAGGCGAAGGGGCGAAGCCACAAGTTCCGACTGAGGTCCCCAAGATTGCCGAGACCAAAGTCCTCATAAATAAAATCATAGTTACAGGCGTCGCGATATTTGGTGATAAAAAGATTCGGCCTTTGGTAGCGCAATATGAAGGCAAAGAACTCAGCCTTGAAGACTTTAGCGCCATAGCAGATCTCATTACCGCTGAATATAGAAAAAATGGTTACGTGACATCATTTGCTTATATCCCTCCGCAGAAGGTAGTTGACAATACGTTGGAGATTGCGGTTTCCGAGGGCATGGTAGGCAATATAGAGATCGATGGCAACAAAAACTTCAAGAAAGAATTATTGATGAGATATATAGAGCTAGAGACAGGGGAGATCTTCAACTATGACGAGCTCCGGAAGAACGTAAATTATATAAACGAGCATCCGGACAGAAATGCAAACGTAGTCTTGTCCAGAGGGGCCGGGCCCAGAGAGACGGATGTAAATATAAACGTTAAAGACCGTCTTCCGATACATGCGATTTTGGGTTACAATAACTACAATTCCAGATACGTGGATAGAAACAAATATTTCGCCGAGCTGAAATTTAACAACATCTTCGGACTTGACCATGTGGCTTCCTGCGAGATTCAGCAAGGGCATACGGACAAGTTTCATCTTTACGGGGCTAGGTATACGATGCCCATAAACTCAAAAAACAAACTGGGAGGATATTATATTTACCTCGACCAGAAGATCGGAAAAGAATTGGAAGATTGGAATATTTACGGTGAAGGAGATGTGTACTCATTATTTTATTCATATAAACTTTTCGATTTCGACAATCTATCGGTGGAGATAGATCCCGGCTTCGAGTTGAAGAATATTAAGAATAAGGTTAGAAACAGGGTGACGAGCGAAGATAGGATCCGTATCGCTAAGCTGGGTCTCAATCTTGATTTTACCGACCCGCTTGGCGGCAGGTCCATAATAACGCATGAGTTTGATATAGGAATAGCTGAGTTTCTGGACGGCCTGGAAGAATCGGACGATCCCGGCTCGTCTAGATCCGTGGCAGGAGGAGAATTCTTAAGGACCGTGACAAATGCCGCTCGCATACAGCCTTTACCTTACTCTTTGTCGTTCATGCTCAGGGGCGCTATGCAATTGACGGCCGATGATATGGTCGCCTCCGAGCAGTTTCACATAGGGGGGATGAACACCGTCCGAGGGTATACGGTCGCGGAGGAAGCAGGCGACAGAGGAGGCACGTTATCGGCCGAGCTCTATGTGCCGCCTTATTTTATTCCGAAGGATAAGAAGATACCCTATACAGGGACCACATACTTCGATGCATTGCGTTTTATGTTGTTTTTCGATTGCGGATACGTCCAGAATAAGAACCCGTTGCCGGGCGAAAGGAAGGACAAGGCGCTCTTCAGTTTCGGACCGGCTATACGTTTTGAAGTGCCTGAGAAATTATCAGTATCTTTTGACTATGGTTTCTGCATCGGGCCAGACGCATCAGACGGCACCGATTCAGAAGGATATATAGAGGTTAAGACCTACTTTTAATTATGAGTAGCAAAGGAGATCGCTATGGAGACTAAAATGAAAAAATTATGCAGTATCATGATTGCGATTACGTTCTTTTCGTTCGGCCTGACGCCGGATGTATTCAGTCTGCCGGACGGAGCGAATATAACCGACGGGAATGTCGACATATCTTTAGTGGACGAGGCGACCATGAACATCAATCAAGTGAGTGACCAGGCTACTATAGAATGGTATGATTTCTCGATTGCGTTGGGTGAGACAGTGAATTTTTTCCAACCCAACTCCCAGTCTCTTGCGATTAACAGCGTGACGGGCGGCAATGTATCGCAGATATTCGGAAATTTGAATGCGAACGGCCAGATATGGCTTCTCAATCCGAGCGGCGTCGTATTTGGAGCGAGTGCACGTGTAAATGCAGCTGGACTCTTAGCCTCGACCTTGAACGCGTCAAGTTTACTCAACAATTCTTTTCTTTTCACGAAAGAGGCGGGGTCAAACGGTTACGTGATAAACAAAGGGCAGATAGTCACCGGAGACGGAGGTTATGTGGCCCTCTTAGGAGATACGGTTACGAACGAAGGCATAATTCAGGCGAAACTCGGCAAGGCCGTCTTGGCATCCGGGGAGAAGATGACGTTAGAACTGGATGATCAGGGGATAATGTCGGTCGCCATCGAAGAACCTGTTTCGGGATTTGTCAAAGATGTCGACGGCAACTATGCGGATGACGCAATAAAGAATACGGGTACTATAAGTTGTGACGGCGGTTCTGTAGTATTGACCGCGAGTGTGTTGGGAGATGTCTTTGAGAGAGCCGTCAACAACGAAGGCCTTATAGAGGCTCACAGCCTTGTTGCCAACGGCGGAGAGGTCTATTTGCTGGCTGAAGGCGAAGGGGCGCTTGCAAGCAATACAGGGACGATAGACGTCAGCGCTTCGGAACAATACGCCGACGGCGGTTTTATAGAGATAAGCGGCGACAGGGTCAATGTATCGGGTCACATAGCGGCATCTTCGATAAACGGTAAGCCCGGACACCTTCTTTTGGATCCGGTCAGTTTCGCCATAGTCGACGGTGCCCCCGGTGATGATCTGGGCGGCAGCACGGTGGGAGAGGACTGGCTTGAAGCTCAGAACGGGTTTGACATTACTATTCAGACGGATCTAGATGTCGAATTTCAAATACTGGGGGACAATGAGCTCAATCTCGTGAATTTCGACACCGAGACATTTAGGATCGAATCGGGCAACGACATTAATTTAAACGATGACAGTATCGTAACTAACGGCGGGGATGTCGAATTGTTTGCGGACTTTTACGGAATTCTCAATCCCGACGGCTTCGGAGACGTCAATCTCGGAACGGGTAACGGCGTAATAACCCACGGCGGAGATGTCACATTGAGCGGCGCAAATTTGGCGATAACCGCTCCCATTGACACGAGGGGAAGCGGAGGCGACGTTACGCTATTGGCATCAAAGAACATAACGCACGGGCCAAATGGCGACGTGACGACGGACGGGGGCAAATATACGGCGACGGCAGATGGAGATTACACCCTTGAGGACGGAAGCACGATTATGACAGTCGGTTCAGGCGGGGCCGGCAATATCGAGATTACGGCAGGAGGCCTCATTACTATGGGATCTGTTGCCGGATTACCGGCAAGTTTTGACTGGGAATATTTGAGAGATGAGAGGACCTACAAATTCTTGGAGATGGGTTACTATTACAGATATTGCGCAAACGACGATTTGATACTAAGCGATCCTTTTGTTACGGGCGATGACATACATACAGGAAGCGGGACCGTCAACCTCAATCTGCCCGCCGGTACAAATGAGTTCGGGCTATACGTCAAGGTAAAAGAACATGACGGGACCGTAAGGACATATTTTACGAATCCCGTGCTCAATCCCGACGGCACCGATCACATAAAATTATCATTGAACGGTACGGCCGAGGTGAGATGGGAGGATATGTACTATCTTGGCGACAAGGATTTTGACGATATTGAGATAGTCGTCAAGCCGGCAGACTTCCTATACGGGACATATCTTTACGGAGATAGAGTTTCCATATCCTCGCTTGGAAGTGATGTATACCAGAATTCGGGAAGGATATTCGCGGATACGGGTGCTTACGTCACTTCTATGTACGATATGATCATAAATTCGGTTACCGTATCTAACGGCGGGGCATTCCTGAAGAGCAGCGACGGATCGATATTCGCCACAGAGGTCTTTGTCGGAGGACCCGGCGGACCGGGGCAGAAGAATGTTGTCGCAAGCGGGTATTCATACTTTTCAACGCCGAATGGCACTCTAGGCGTTGGGACACCTAGTGATGAGACCTTATATAACCCACTGGATGTGTATATAGTAGTTAAGAGCGGGGCCCATCAAGCCGTTCCTCTGGGCTTTACCCCTGTTGCCGGATTGACGCTGCAGATGGGAGGAGACACCGCTCCGACTTACATGATAGATACAGGTGACGGCAACGGTCCGTTGGGCGTGAGCGGCGCCATAAGGATGCTCGTAAGGCCTGGGGTTACGGCTGTTACGGGCGTATATCCTTCTCCTGCCATAGATCTGATCTCAGACGGAGGCATCATACCTCCCGGATACGCGTTTTACGAGGATATCGGAGCGCCTTGCGTAGATGTCAACGTGACGCCTCCACCGAGGTTCAAGAACGGAGATGCGCCGGGTCAGTATGAATACTCAATACAGATATGGCCTGCTGCGTACATACCGCCGCCGCCTCCGGACGGCGTTTCAGCGCCCGTCGATTTAAATATCTTCAGTCAGGACCTGAGATTCAAGATACCGAGGAAATTTTTAGCCGACACGTTCCAAATTGCCTATACGCAAGGGCCCATAGAGCTCACGAGCGGTCAGGTCTTTTTCTATCATCCATTGTACGATATGCAGATGTACGAGATGCCCGCTCTCGGAACGGATGTTTATGAATTTATAGACGGTTTTATAAACACGACCAATCCCGGATTATTGCCGATGTTGGGTCCCGGCGGCCTTGGGGATGAGGAGGAGTAAGACCGGTTAAAAACAGGAAATACAGTAATAAAAAAGCCATTCGGAAGAATGGCTTTTTTATTTTACATTGCCCGGTCTATATAATATAATAATGGGAAATAAATAATAGGAGGACCAGATGAACCGTTTAAAATATAAGATTGTATACCTTTCCATCTTGACTTTCACGCTCGGCGTGATATGTATGTCCTGCTCACGCCAGCCTGATCCGGATGACGCCGCGATAAAGATAAATAATTATGTCCTTACGGCCAGAGAGTACGAGGACATGTTCAGAGAGATGGGGGGAGATTCGACCGGGTCACCTATGATGCGCAGGGAATTTACCGATAACCTGGTCACCAGAAAGCTTCTCCTGCAGGAAGCGGAACGGATCGGACTCGATAGGAGAGATGATTTTCTGAAATCGATCGAAAATTTTTGGGAGCAGTCACTTTTGAAGATCATAATCGACGAGAAGACAAAAGAGATATTATCCGGCATAGAAGTCAAAGAGGAAGACATTAGAAGCAAGTACCTCCAGTGGAAGAGGGAGAATCCCGACTCGGAGAAGGGTTATGAAGAGATGAGGGAGGTATTGAAATGGCATATTATCAAAGAGAGAGAGGCCGTTGCCTTCAATTCTTGGATTGAGGAGCTGAAGAAGAATGCGAATATAGTTATTGATAAAAAGGCAGTCGGCATAGAATAAAACGAGGGGGGATCGTCCATGAGGCGCAACTCAAGAAAAAATTATCTTATCGACAAGACATTTCAGACACAGTTCATATTTAAATTCTGTTTATTGATAATCGTTGCAAGTCTCGTTACGGGAGTTCTTATATACTATTTTAACCGGCAGACTACAACCGTTGCCTTTGAAAATTTGAGGGTCGTCGTTAAATCAACTTCGGATTTCATCCTGCCTATTATCATCCAGATATTGCTTATAGTGACCGTGTTTGCAGGTATAGTGACTATATTGGTGACGTTATTCACGACTCATAAGATATCGGGCCCTCTTTACAGATTGAAGAATGAGCTCGAGCGCATAAGGTCCGGCGATCTGACGAGGACGGTGCGCATCAGGTCGGCCGACCAGCTTCAGATCGTGGCCAGCGAACTGGACAGTGTCCGAAAAAACATCAAGGAATCATTGCAGGTCTTGAAGGCGCAGTGCGATCTGATCAAGGATTACGCCCAGAAGTCCCGAGAGGGAAAAGAGGATGCCGAGGGGAGGAAGCGCCTCTCTGAATGCGCGACGAAGATAGAAAGCGAGATTTCAAAATTTAGAATAGACTGATATATGAAAAAGTCTTTATTTATATTACTTATCTTATCGCTATGTGTCTTTATAAACGTGGCGTCTCTGGCGGCAAACGTCGGAGACGGGTTCATCTCCTCTAAAAGCATAAATAGCCAGTACTTCAAAATTTATATGGAGCATGGCGTGGACGAACAGACGCTTGCTATGCGGATCTCCACGCCTTCGAGTATTCGGGCCATCGTAAGGCGCACCGCTCCCCGGACACTCGATATGCCTAGTCAATTCGACATCCTATATCTGGCGGTCTCAGAGATCATGGACATACATCTGCATACTTTCGAATGCACCGTTAAGGTATGCAGAGATGCCGATAGCCTGTCAAGGGTCGCCGAAAACTTATTCGGTAGCAGGATAAAGGCGGGTGGATTCTACGTGACCGCCATTAATACGATCTATGTCGACGCCGAGAACGTGAATATCCACGTATTGGGACATGAGTTGAGCCACGCTATCCAGACGCAATATTTTGTCGTGCCGCCTCCGGCTACCATCCAGGAGGTGCTGGCCGGTTTCGTCGAGTATCAGTTGCGTAAGTACACCGATTCTCTGCCGTGATCCGGATCAAAGCCATATGCTTCTATCGAGCGAACGATAGCCTATTGCCTCGGAAACGGAGGCCACATCTATCATATCCTTACCGGTAAGGTCGGAGATCGTCAAAGCCAGTTTCAATACCTTGTCGTATGCACGTCCACTCAGATTTAGCTCTATTATAGCCGACTTTAAGATATTATTGGCCTCGTCCGTAAGATTACAATATTTTTTAATCTCCTTTGGATTGAGATTGCTATTGGATTTGTTTTCTGAGTTATACCTACGACGTTGTAGATCCCTGGCCTTTGACACCCTTTCCCTTATTGTCTTGGAAGATTCATAATCCTTCTTGTCTGTGAGGTGGGTGTAGTCTAAAGGGGGGACCTCAAGGTGCATATCGATCCTGTCCAGGAGAGGCCC
>JAFGFD010000097.1 GCA_016931215.1 Candidatus Omnitrophota bacterium | reverse complement strand
GATATTTGAAAAAAAGAAAATTCATAACGGCAATAATCAAAAAATAATTATTCCGAGAAAGCACGAGAGAAAAAAGCAATCATAATAGACCTTCATTAAATTGTCCCAGCGGATGCCGGAGTTTTATTCCCTCGCATTTGGTTTGGCGGATGCTCGCCCTCTTTTATAATCCGTAGAGGCCGGCTTATTGAAGGATATCATTATAATAAGAGAACGGTTTTGTTGTTTCTGTTTTATCGGAATAAATTCTCCCATTTCATTATAATCTACTTCATCTGCTTTTGTGTAATGGGATAATAGGAGGGTTTTATATGGAGTTCAAGAGTCGCAAATTGGAAATTTCCGGTAACGCAGAAAGGGTATTGAAGAAGCGATATCTCAAAAAGGACGTTGACGGCAACGTAGTCGAGACTCCCGAAGAGATGTTCAGAAGGGTTGCCGATAATATCGCTAAAGCAGATACCTACTATGCCAAAAAGGCGAATACCGAAAAGACCGCTAATGAGTTCTACGACATTATGTCAAGGCTGGAATTTCTACCGAACAGCCCGACCTTGATGAACGCCGGTAAAGAGCTTCAACAGCTGAGCGCCTGTTTTGTTTTGCCGGTCAAGGATTCTATGGAAGGCATATTCGACAGTCTGAAATCAGCGGCTCTGATTCATAAGTCCGGCGGAGGAACGGGTTTCTCGTTTTCAAATTTAAGGCCGAAGAATAGCGTGGTCAAATCTACGGGCGGCGTGGCGAGCGGCCCCGTTTCTTTCATGAAGGTCTTCGACGCCGCGACTCAGGCGGTAAAACAGGGAGGAACCCGTCGGGGGGCCAATATGGGCATCCTGAGCGTGGACCATCCCGATATTCTGGAATTTCTTTCATGCAAAGAGAATAATAAGGATATCACAAATTTTAACATCTCTATATTTGTAACGGATGATTTCATGAAAAAGGTCGAAGAGGGACTTACGTACGACCTGATAGACCCACATACGAAAAAGAAGGTAGATCAACTCAACGCCCGGGAGGTCTTTGATAAGATAGTTAAGATGGCGTGGAAGAACGGCGAACCCGGCATCATATTCGGCGACAGAGTGAACAAGGATAACCCCACTCCCAAACTCGGCATGATCGAATCTACGAACCCTTGCGGAGAGCAGCCGCTTTTGCCTTACGAGAGCTGCAACCTCGGCTCGATAAACCTTTTCAACATGGTATCGGGTAAAGGCATCGAATGGGATAAATTGGCTCATGTCGTCAGGATGTCGACCCACTTCTTGGATAATGTTATAGACATGAACAAGTTCCCTCTGGCGATAATCCGGGAGAAGACGCGGGAAAATAGAAAAATAGGACTTGGCGTAATGGGCTTTGCCGATATGCTTATAAAGTTGGGGATACCGTATGACTCGCAAGAGGCCTTGGACATCGCCGATAAAATGATGAAGTTCATTTTGGATACCGCCATGATGGCATCGTCGGAATTGGCCGAGAAGAGAGGCGAATTCCCCAGTTATAAAAAGAGCGTATATTACGAAAAGGGCGGCCCTAGGCTGCGAAACGCGACCATTACGACCATAGCGCCTACGGGGACATTGAGCATCATAGCCGGCTGCTCAAGCGGGATCGAGCCGATATTCGCGGTCTCTTACATTCGCAATGTCATGGATAACGACGAATTGGTGGAGGTGCACCCTCTCTTTTTGAATATTGCAAAGGAGAGAGGGTTCTATTCGGAAGAGTTGATGAAGAAGATAGCGAAAGAAGGCGGCGTTGGAAAATGCGATGAGGTGCCGGAAGACGTAAAGAGACTATTCCGCACTTCTTTGGACATAAGTCCGGAATACCATATAAAGATGCAGGGAGTATTCCAGAAGTACACACATAATGCGGTTTCGAAGACAATAAATTTCCCCAACACGGCCACCGTGGATGACGTTAAGAAGTCTTATGAACTCGCTTATAAATATGGATGTAAGGGTATTACGATATACAGAGATAAGTCCAGGGATGAGCAGGTGCTCAATATAGGCAGCGTCAATAAAGACGGCCGTAAGGATAAAGAAGGCGCCGAGGTGTCGGTACTCAAGGAGCTCCAGGATGCGATGAGTCTTAAGCCGAAACCGCGCGGTGTCGTAACATTCGGAACGACCACGAAGGCAAGCACCGGATGCGGGAATTTATATATCACTATCAATAATGACGAATTGGGCAGGCCTTTTGAGGTATTTATGCAGATGGGTAAAGCCGGTGGCTGCGCTATGAGCCAATTGGAGGCAATAGGCCGGCTCGTCTCTCTGGCATTGAGGAGCGGAGTGGAAGTGGATTCTATCGTCAGTCAACTGCGCGGGATACGTTGTCCTTCCCCGAGCTGGGAGAAAGGCGGAGGCCGGATATTCTCTTGTAGCGACGCCATAGCCAGAGTAATAGAAAGGCGCATGACAGAAAGCAAAGAGATCGAGAAGAGAACAGGCGATAAGATGAAGGCTTTCGAGTTCCAGCCAACCACATCCCCCGGAAACAATAGCGATCAAGACCTATCCGAAGGAGGCACAACCGTAAAGACTGCTAAGAAGCAGAAGACAGGCAGCGTTGTCGGCGTATGTCCTGACTGCGGAGCAGCATTGAGGCATATAGAGGGATGCCAGGTCTGCAACGCTTGCGGTTTTTCTAAATGCGGGTAGAAAAGGGGACGTTTCGCTTTCGCGGAACATCTTTCTCGACAACAGCTTACAAAAAGCACTTTGCCGGACCTGTCCCCGAAGGGATGTCTTCGGCAAACCGTATGTTGTAACCTGTTGTTTTTGAAGAAGCAAGGCTGAAGCTAAACGTCCTTTTACATGGGAGATTAAAGTGAAAAAATTATTATATGTGATACTTGATGGCGTAGGTGATTTGCCGATAAAGGAGCTTGTAAATAAGACACCTCTGGAAGCGGCCAATACTCCGAATATGGATAGGCTCGCTTCCAAGGGTAAAGGCGGTTATGTTTACACGGTCGGGGAAGGGATAGCGCCGGAATCGGATATAGGCGTGATAAGCATACTTGGCTATGATGCCCATAAATACTACACAGGCAGGGGGCCTCTCGAATCTTACGCGGAAGGTCTTGATATCGCTGATGGTGATTTGGCTTATAGAGTAAATTTTGCGACTAAAGATAGCGCGAGTGATAAGATTATAGACAGGCGCGTGGGAAGGAATCTTACTACCGAGGAAGCTACAAAGCTGGCCGCGGAGATCAATAGCAAAGTGAGATTGAGTTCACGTCCAAGTACATTTACTTTTAAGAATACCATAGGCCATAGGGGGGTCCTGGTCATAAAAAGAAAGGACGGCGGCAGCCTTTCCGCAGAAGTGACCAATACCGACCCCGCTTACGGCAAAGAGGGGGTATTCGGCGTCGCGAAAGCCACTTTCGATAATGTAATCATGAAATGCGAGCCGACGGAAGGCCATGAAGATTCGGAGGAAGCAAAGATAGCCGCCTCACTTACGAACGAATTTATAAATAAGAGCACTGCCGTCTTGAGCGAATCTTCCGTAAATAAGAAGAGGGCCCGTGAAGGCAAGCTCATCGCAAATCTCATTCTTTCTCGCGATGCGGGCGATCGCCTTCCAAGTTTTCCGAAATTGGATAAAGTATACGGAAAGCATTTCGGTTGTTTTGTTGAGATGCCCGTCGAGAGGGGGATAGCCCTTCTCACCGGGATGGAAGTGGTGGACCTCCCCCTTCCGTCCGGAGACCTCGAAAAAGATTATATGCTACGTGCCGATAAGGTATTAGAGGTTCTAAAAAACTTCGATTGTCTGTATATTCATATTAAAGGTCCCGACGAGCCCTCCCATGACGGTGATTACAATGCCAAGAAAGAGGCCATTGAGCTTATAGATAAATATTTCTTCGGTCCGATACTTAAAAAGCTCGATATGGGTAATACTGTGATTGCGATAACAGCAGACCATTCAACACCGTGTAAGATTAAGGCACACTCTGACGATCCGGTGCCGCTATTGGTTTCAGGCGGCGGTGTTACTCCGGACGGATTGAGCGGTTACGGCGAAAGCTCATGCCGCAAGGGTAGTCTCGGAAAGATGATAGGGCCCGAGATATTGCCATATCTTATGAAATTATTATAATCTATTAATGTATTAAGTGGGGTCGCGTCTTCACAATTGACAGTGTGAATGTGAAGACGCGACCCCTTACTTTTCTTGCGCTTTGATCGGTAGCCTCCCCGAATTGCCTTGCCATGCAGTTTTAATTGTGATAAAATTAAGTCTCCAACGCGGAGGAGATATGAAAATAAGAAGGGCTCTTATAAGCGTTTCGGACAAGACAAACCTTAAGGAGTTCGTCAAGGGTTTGGACTCTTTAGGCATAAAGATCCTCTCCACGGGCGGTACCGCCAAATTCATAAGTGATATAGGGGTAGAGGTGGAAGATGTCTCCAGTTTTACGGGTTTCCCGGAGATAATGAACGGTCGCGTCAAGACCTTACACCCGAAGATCCACGGCGCCCTTTTGGGAATACGAGATAACGAAAAGCACGTTAAGGAAGCAAAGGCTCACGGAATAGAATTCATAGACATGGTGGTCGTAAATCTGTACCCATTCTCGCAGACGATAGCCAGAAAAGACGCCACCTTCGAAGAGGCTATAGAGAACATCGATATAGGCGGTCCTTCCATGATGAGGAGCGCGGCAAAGAATTTTAGAGACGTAGCCGTTGTATCAGACCCATCCATGTACGTGCCTATACTTAAGGAGTTGAAGCAAAACGGCTCTTCTTTGAGCGAGGCTACGCTACTCGATTTGGCTGTGGATGTGTTTCAAAAGACGGCGGCGTACGACGCCTCCATCTCCGGATACCTTAAATCCAGACAATCTAAAGATGTCGCCAAAAGTAGTTTTCCTTCGAGATTGAGCATCTGCTTTAACAAGATCAAGGATCTTCGTTACGGAGAGAACCCACATCAGAAAGCGGCCTTTTACGGCGACGGGCAGGATTCCGCTTCGCCGTCGATCATTTCCGCAAGACAGCTGCACGGTAAAGAACTTTCGTTCAACAATATAATAGATCTGAATGCGGCTTGCGAGATCGTCTCAGAGTTTGAAAAGCCATGCGCTTGCGTCATAAAACACGCCACTCCCTGCGGCGTGGCGCAGGCAGGCGATGCGAGACAGGCATTTATAGATGCTTTAGACTGTGACCGTCTCAGCGCTTTCGGAGGTATTGTAGGCCTCAACAGGTCAGTAGACGGGAGATTGGCAAATGAAATAAGAGATGCCGGTTTTTTGGAATGCATGATCGCCCCGTCGTATACCGAAGAAGCGCTGGAAGTACTTACTAAGAAGAAGAACTTCAGGATCCTTGAGGCTGAGTTTGGGAAACCGGGAAGAGAAAATGCCGCAGCATTCGACATAAAGAAGATTAGAGGAGGGGTCCTTCTCCAAGAGTTTGATACGCAAGATGCCGACAAAAAAGATTTGAAGGTCGTCACGAAAAAGAGCCCGGATGCCGGAGAGCTTGAGTCGCTCTATTTTGCCTGGAAGGTCGTCAAACACGTAAAATCTAACGCAATAGTCATATGCAATGGCTCGAAGACCGTAGGTATCGGCGCGGGACAGATGTCCAGAGTCGATTCCGTTATTATTGCTATCGGCAAAGCGTCCTCGAGGGCAAGGGGTGCTGTGCTTGCGAGTGACGCCTTCTTCCCTAAGCCTGATTCTGTAGAAGCGTTGGCGAAAGCGGGCGTGAGCGCGGTGATTCAGCCTGGCGGGTCGGTTGCGGATAAAGAAGTGATTGAAGTGGCAAACGCCTTGGGAATAAGCATGGTATTCACAGGCATACGCCATTTTAAGCATTAAGGTTATTTAGACTATAGACGATAGACTAATAGCAGTTGCAAGATTACCTTGTATCAAAGCGACAAGTATAAAAATTTTATTCTATTAATAATCAGTTTTTTGTATATAGACGATAGACTTATACGCAGGTAACCGACGCACAGGAAATATAGTATATATGGATTAGGGTAGGGGGATTAGCGTATAGGATTTCGTCTTTTAACTATAGACTATAATCCATAGTCTATAGTCTATCGACTAACGACCATCGACTATAGAGTATTTAATCATGACTTACCACGATGCCCTCGCATATCTTGATTCTCTTGTCAATTTCGAGAAGAAGTCGGAATACGACTACAAGAAGTCCGTAAAACTGGACAGGATGCGCCGTTTTGCCTCATTTTTCGACAATCCTCAAAAGGGTATTACCTCAATTCATGTAAGCGGTACGAAGGGAAAGGGTTCGACCGCGTCTTTTATTAATGCCATCCTTATTGAGGCGGGTTACACCGTCGGTCTCTATACGTCGCCTCACCTCTTTTGTTTCAGGGAAAGGATAAGGATAAACGGAGAACCTATCAGCGAAAATGATGTCGCCTACTTTATAAACAAGCTGAAACCCTATGTCGAGGCTATGAAAAAGAAAGATGAAAAGCCGACCTATTTTGAGATCGCTACAATGATGGCCTTCATGTATTTCAAGAGGCAGAAAGTCGATTTCATGGTTTTGGAGGTCGGCATGGGCGGCCGGCTCGATTCGACAAATGTCGCGGATTCCGCAGTCTCCGTTATTACGCCCATCAGCTTCGATCATATGGACCATCTTGGTACGTCCCTGGCAGAGATTGCCTTTGAGAAGTGCGGGGTCATAAAAGAGAACGCCTTCGTCGTAAGCGCCCCTCAATACGAGGAGGCGAAGAAGGTCATTATTAAGACGGCGCACGAGAGAAATGCCCCATTGTCGCTTGTCGGAGTAGATGTCTTTTTCAAGATATCGGATGCCGGCATAGACGGACAGACCTTTAATCTTGTGACGCAACAGGAGAAATACCCGTCTTTAAAGATTAAGCTGTTAGGGGATTTCCAGGTGGAGAATGCGACACTTGCCGTTGCCGCCGTTGAGAAACTCCGCTCAATCGGCATCGTCGTAGATAAGACGAGCATAAAGAAAGGACTTTCGAATACCGAATGGCCGGGTAGACTGCAGATAATATCCAGAAATCCGACTCTAATCGTAGACGGGGCCCAGGATGTGAACAGCGCGATGCGATTGAAGAAATCCGTGCAGGATCACTTCAGGTATAAGAGACTGATTTTGGTATTCGGAGCTATGAGGGGTAAGGATATAGAGGGTATATCCAGGCAGTTGACAGGGTTTGCCGATGTTATAATCGTCACAAGGTCTAAGTCCGAGAGAGCGGCGCAGCCCGTCGATATTTTCGAAAAGATATTGAAATATAATAAAGTTATAGAGATAATGACAACGGAATCTGTATCCGAAGCACTGGAGACAGCCAAAGAAAAGGCCGGGCCGAATGACCTGATTTTGGCGACAGGTTCTCTTTATATAGTAGCTGAGGCAATGAGCATATTGCGTTCTGCCGTAACAGTCTGACATTTAATACGTTAAGAAGATATACCTTTCCGAAGTCAACCCAAGATAAAAGTATGAGAAGAGATTATATACCAGATACGATTGCCGCCGTGTCCACGCCGCTTGGAGAAGGCGGCATCGGCATCGTAAGATTGAGTGGCGGAGATTCCATAAAGATAGCAGACAAAATCTTCTTATCGAAAGACGGGACAAGACCTTCCGCGTTTAAATCACATACCATACACTATGGCCGTATCGTAAGAGTCGGGGCCCGGGACAATAAAAAAGCGAGGAGTAATAAAGAAACGGTAGATGAAGTCCTCTTGACCGTAATGAAGGCACCCAATACATATACGAGAGAGGATATCGTAGAGATTAACTGCCATTCCGGCATGGTCGCTATCAGAAAGATCCTGGATATTGTCGTCAGAAACGGCGCGCGTGTAGCAGAACCGGGGGAATTTACCAAAAGGGCGTTCTTAAACGGCCGGCTGGATTTGACTCAAGCGGAAGCCGTTTTGGATATCATAAAGGCAAAGACCATGGCCGGATTGCGAGTCTCCCTGAATCAGCTTTCAGGGAGTTTGTCAAAGGAGATAAAGGCGATAAGGGATAACATTTTAAATACGTCCGCGGAGATAGAAACATCAATAGACTTCCCGGAAGAGGACATAGAGCCATCAGAGCGGAAGTCTTGGATTAAACATATAGGAGAGACCAGGGAGCGCCTTGATAAGCTGGCCAAGACATATTATCAAGGAGCTATGTTAAAAGAGGGTGTAGTGGCGGTGATATGCGGACGGGCGAATGTAGGTAAATCCAGCCTTATGAATATGCTTCTCAAGAAGGACAGGGTTATAGTAACTCATCTCCCCGGCACTACAAGAGATGCGATAGAGGAACTGATTAACATAAACGGAATCCCTATAAGGCTTGTAGATACTGCCGGCTTTAGGCGAAGGAAAGGATTGGTTGAGAAAGCGGGCATGGCTAAGAGCCGTGATTATCTGGCCAAGGCGGATTTAATAATATGCGTCATTGACGGAGCCGAACGGTTGACCAAAGAAGATTCAGATTTACTTAAAGATATAAAAGACAGGCCCATGATTGTCGTCCTCAACAAATGTGACTTGCGACGGCTGGTCAAGATGAGAGATATCAGAAGCATAATAGGTACAAAGGATATTATATTAATGTCCTGTCTTGATAAGAGTGGGCTTGCAACACTGGAGAATACAATATATAATAAAATACTTGGCGGAGAGGTGTATACGTCAGATGAGTTATTGCTCGGCAATATAAGGCACAAAGACGCGGTTGAACGGGCGGCGTGCAGCTTACGCGCTGCCGAAGAGGGTATCAATGGGAATGCGGCCGGCGAATGTATCTCCAGCGATATTAACGACGCAATCCGGTCTTTGAATGAGGTTATAGGCGAGATATATGCCGATGACATACTGGATATAATATTTTCTAAATTTTGTATAGGTAAATGATCGGTTAATTAAAATAATAGAACGGAGAACAATATGGACAAGAAGAAGATAGAGAAGGCCGTTAAGATGATACTCGAGGCAATCGGCGAAGATCCAAAGAGAAAAGACCTTGTGGATACGCCCAAAAGAGTCGCAGAGATGTACGAAGAGATCTTTGCCGGAATCAGGATGAATCCCGAAAAGCAATTCGAGGTGATATTCGACAAGGACCATCAGGAGATAGTGCTTTTGAAAGATATACCTTTATATTCGGTCTGCGAACACCATCTTATACCTTTTTTGGGAAAGGCGCACGTAGCGTATATTCCGAAAGGCAACCGCATCACGGGCCTTTCAAAGCTGGCGCGCGTAGTCGATGTGATGGCGAGACGGCCACAGGTGCAGGAGAAGCTTACCACAGAGATCGCGGATATCATTATGCGTAAGTTGAGGCCCCTTGGCGTATTTGTCATTATAGAGGCGGAGCACCTTTGCATGTCTATGCGCGGAGTAAAGAAACCGGGGATAACTACCGTAACGAGCGCGGTGAGAGGCATATTTAAAACCAATCAGAAGACACGCCAGGAGACACTTTCGTTAATAAAAGGGCGATAAGGGACAGGTCTCAATATAGCTGTGGGACACTTTTCCGATTAGCCGCAGAACCGTCCCTAAAATACGAACGGCCTATTTTGGAAAAGGAGGCAGAGGGAAGAGAAAACCAAAATAGGCCGTTCCTCTATGACTAATCCCACCGGGAAAAAGGAGGCAGAGGGTAAAACCCGAACAGGGATTAGTATTTGTGCTATATTATAAAGAGCAATATTATTCCGTTTTTGTAAAGAGCCACATCGCCTTGTCGTCTCTATCAACTTTTTCCACCATAATACCCGTTTCCTTTAACTCGGAAAAAGCTTCGACACCATCCCGTCCATTGTTTCTAGCGACTATATCATCCTCCAGATTCATAGAGATATGGCTAGGCGCGTGGATAATCACGCATATTACCGCTTGCGTCCGGTACCCGGAAGCAAGTGCCGCGTCGCAAAAGGCTAAAAGAACAAGCACTGCAAGTAAAAGAGCTATCTTTTTCATTTCAATCATCCCCTTCTCACTTTTTTTGAGAAGGCAGGATGTCCAAGCAACAAAAAAACCTATTCTTTTTCGGACATCCAAAAGAATAGGTTCATTGCTTCGGCAACTGACTGCCTTCTCGCATCTCTGCGACTTAGGCTCTTGAGTTTTGCGCCCCACTCTTTCGAATGGTTTGCCTTTTTCGGACAAACATCGATATTCAATTGTCACCTCAAGTATATCACATAAAAATCAACATGTCAAGGGATAAACAGTTAGGGTTTCAAAAAGTAGGAAATACAAGTTTTTTCGTGTTCTTTCATCGACAGTTTAGAGCATTTTTAAATATAACATTGGCTAGCGGTATATATTTGATGTAGTTATACAAGAAAGCATAATAAAAAGTTAGATATATGAAAACTTAGTATTTAGTATCCTAAATTGCAATATGAATGTGCTTATCATAATATAGTATTAAATGTGTTAATGATAAAAAAAGATAGATGATATGTATTGACTTTCATATATATTTGTGGTATATTTATATTGAGCGTAAGGAAGATTTTTTTTAAGTAAATTATTAAAAGGGATAAAAAAATCATTGTAAAAGTAATATATTCAGACTATTAATGGTAATAATTTTTGATAATCACATATAGGTTGTTAGATTTTTCGTCAGTACACGTCTCTTGTGTTGAAAGCGCACATTCCTTTTCAGGAGGCAAGAACCTTTCGAAAAATAAATAGGAGGGATCAAAAGTGACAAAGAAAACCCTAGTTATTTTGACGGTTATAGCACTCTTTTTAAATGTCTCTCCGATTGCTTTTACGGATGATCTGTCTACCAATAAGTATATCAGCGTTACGCTCAATGTGTCTGAGATCTTCGGGTTCAAACTCGAAAGCGATGATGAGTTTAGCCAGGTGCTTGATCTCACTAATCAGGATGCGACAGATGACTACGGCTCGTTACATATGCTTGTGACATCGAACAAAAACTCGGAATGGTGGCTTAGGGCATCCAGCGGAGGGGTAAGTAATGCCCAGACCGGCTACGGCGTTCCTCTTGTCATGTCGACCACAGGCAAGGGGACGACTGTTACGAATGTAGAGCTTGTGGGAAGACCAAGGCCTATATATAGGTGCGCTAAAGACGAGTATGTCTGTAAAGACCTACTTGTGCCCGCTACATTTACCGTCAAGGACGGGGTGCTGCCTGCCATGGCGGGGACTTATGAAGGAAGTATTTATATTGATATGGTAGGCGATATTGCTCAATAAAGGTCCCCGGTCTGTAACGATTCCGTACGGCATGCGGATCGGGATTTTGGAATCGTAACTTGAGGAAAGGATGAGCCATGAAGCGGAAGATTTTGTTTATTACGGTACTTGCTCTGGCGTTGGCTATGTGCAGCGTTGTCCTTGCCGAAGATTACGTGAATAACGCGGACGTAAAGATAACTTTGATAGTTCCGGAGAGTCAACCGGAAGGAATAGAATTATGGCCTGGCGAATTGGACCAGACCATATATACCCATGCGGGCGAAGGGGTGGAACCCGAGGATTGTATAGGAGAGCTGCATATCTATGTTTATACAACGAAAGAAACCCCCTGGACGGTAACTGCCCGGAGCGATGGCTTTGTAGACAGCAAAGGGAAAAGCTGTTTTTTTGAGGCGTGGTTCTTACAGAGTGAAGTCGGCGGCTTGCCTGATAATGATTCGGGGATAGGCCAATATAACGGCAACGTCCTCCTTCAAGGAGGAGACGTGACCATTTATACGCCTGACCCGAGCGAATATAGGACGTATCATCACAAATCGGTAACGGTTACGCCGGATGACGGGGGAGACCCGGCAGATGTGTTTATAGACAAGGTTAAGATTGTCGGGGGTTTTGCGGTGAAAGATGGCGAGATAGTTGCAGCGAGCCCCCCCGACGGATACCCGGCAAATATCACCCTTACATTGGTTAGATAAAAGGAATTGGAGTTGAAAACGTTTTTTTGATACGATAGTTAATTGCAAAACAAAATAATTAACCAAAAAAATGGACCTGGTTATTTAGGAAGGAGGGAAAACGTGAAATAACCGGGAGAGAGAAATTTTAAGAGTGAGATAAACCAACCAAAAAAAGGAGGAATAGCCATGAGAAAGCTAATCCTAATAACAATCGGTCTGGCGTTCCTGTGCATGTTTTCCTACACGGCGAATGCCACAAATCTAGGCCCAATAGGCGGTAATGTATCTGTTATGGTCCACGCTCTAGACCCTACAGTTGTAGAAGGAATTGAAGTATGGGATGGAGAGGAAAGCCAGGAGATATGGACGCATGCTAATGGGACACTTACCTATGAGGATGCATTAACGGGTACCACGGTTACAAGGGACCTGACCGCAGATGATTGCATAGGAGATCTCCATATCTATGTTACTACCTTGGAGGAAGTGCCGTGGTCACTACAGGTATCGAGTCAGGGGTTTAACGATGGCAAGAGTGATTTCAATTTTACGACATGGTTCTTTGCGCCATCCATGGACGGCGTTCCAGATCCCGCGTCGCCGGCAGGCGAAATACCTGAGGGCAACTTCGACCTTGTGAATGGAGCTGTAACTGTCTATACGGCGCAACCAGGTGAATACAAGACATATGGGCACAAGACTGTAACTGTTCCGGCTGAGGACGGTTCTGGAGATATAGAGGTAAAAATCAACACAGTCTATATCGTAGGTGGTTTTGCCGTAAAGGACGGTGAAATTTGCGCGAAAGGTGACTATCCGTCAGCCATTGTGGTATCGTTGGTTAAATAATATTTAGTCTCTGCGGGTCAAACGACGTTAGCAGAACTGTATTATGAGGTAGGGTTATCGTTATGCTTAAGATAAGGGAGAGATGTCATTCTTCCGCCCTCTTATAAATGAGTGTGAATAGGAAGGAGGGTGACATTGAAACGGTGTATATTGATTTTCGGCATAGCGTTTACATGCGTCGCCTGTAATGGGAAGAGCGTTGCCGAAACAGCGGCTGTAAGTGTTATCATACATGCCCCGCCCCCGAGAATAGAGGGTATTCTTGATTCTTGGGATGTTGAATATGGCAAAGAGCAATGGAAAAAATGGCAGGGCGTAGAGTCCGAAGAGGATATCCTGACAGGTATCATAGTAGAAGGCCTCTCCGAGGAGGCCGGAGATACCGAGGATATTCAGATAAAGGTAGCCACCTTGGGCGAGAATCAGTGGTATTTGACGGCATCGAGTCAAGGATTTTTAGGCGTCGACGGAGAGCAGCATTATGTCGAGGCGAGCTTTTTTAAGCCGATAGACGGTAATGTAGACGGAGAGGCCGAGGCAGGCGAAGGCACATACGCCGGTGAAGTCATTTTAGATGAATCTGGTAGAACTATTTATCTCCCAACTATGGATGAACACAGGACTTATAGGCGTAAGTCTGTTACCCAAGATGGAAAGGAGTATTCGGTCAATATCGTTACTATTACAGGAGATATTGAGATAAATAAAGATACGATTCTTATCCAGGATGGAAGCGGGGCACATATCATATTTACATTGGTAAAGTAGATGAGTGTGCCCTATTTAGTTAATGGATTATTTATCAGTTACTTATATCCTATTAATTTAATAATGAAATTAATAGTAGCCCGTACCTTGACAATGGTATAGACCATATGGTATAGTTTATTGTCCCTAAGAAGTTATGGAACGCCAAAAACTCCATAACTTAAATAAAGAAGGGAACCTATGGAAAAAATGAATCCGTCAAAATATGCATTATCCATATTTATTATTTCGTGCGCCGTTTTGGCCCTGATGTCTTACGATTCGTGCGCCGATGAATACAGCCAGCCGATAGGGGCAACGGTGACCGTACTTGGGGCAGGTGATCCAGCGGCCCTCGAGACCGGATACGGAATGTCTTTCTTGGTCTCCCCGGATAGCATATACTTTGGAACGGTGGCCCCCGATGCAGGCAGCACTTCCTCGGAAGAAGTCTCCTTATCCTGCGAGACGAATTACAACCATCCATGGGAGCTATATATAAGATTAGATGACCCTTTAAATTCAAACACATCAGTGATACCCCTTGGTTATGTAAGGTGGCAGGCATATTCTGATAATGCGGCCGGGCATCTGGTTTCAGACGGCTATATCGACAGAGTATCTACGGTCTTTTATACTTCAAGCATAGACGAATATATAACCACCCAACCCGTGGATATAACGCTGTATATAAACGTGAATATTCCCGAAAATCAAGCGGCCGGTAGTTATAGCGCGGCTGCCGAAGTAGGCATGAGAGACAAGATGGGCTCGGCCACATCGGTAAACCGGATCCAGATGTCTTTGGATATAAGTCCCAAGCTTACATTGTCGCTCTCTACCTCAGAAATAGATTTCGGTGATTTGCGGGCGGGAACGACTACAGAGACAAAGAACGTCACTTTCTATTGTTCATCAAATACAGATACTCCTTGGAGCGTTAGCATAGAGTCTGTCTCCGAATTGGCCACATCAACCGCATATGTAATACCAAATTCCAATTTCAGATGGTCTGTCAACGAAACCGGATACGGCAGTATAATGCGGACGTATCCCGTTACTTTTTATCACGCCGGCGCAAGCGAGTATGTGACGTCCGAACCGGTCGAGCTCAATATGTCATTTTATGTAGCGATACCGGAAAAACAGCCTTCCGGTGCGTATTCGACGACTTTGATAGTTACCATAACAGAGGATTCTCCGTAACTCAAACAGGCAAAGGTAATAAATAGCAAAGGCATTGTTCATAATTGAGGAGACAGACGTGAAGATTAAGGCAAAATTTTACATTACTTTAATCGTAGCTTTACTTGCGAGTATCGTATGCTCGGCGGAAGTGTATGCCCTGAGCCTTGAGTTTCTCAACCACACGGACCTGGACTTCGGCGAGATGAAGATGGGGGAGATAAAATACGACGTTCCCCGGGACGGGCTTAAGATTAAATGCAGGACAAGCGCGGGTACGCCCGGCTGGCGATTGAAGGTCAGGCTGGATAGGCCGTTAACCAACATTGATGACTTGAGTTCGATAATTCCCAGAGAGAACATTTATGTTTACGGAATAACCACGAGTAACGATATGAATAATTCTTTATTGACAACCCCTACGAATTTACTGCGCGAAGTTACGTTATATACCGGGGCCGCAGGGGAAGAGGAGACCGATATAACGATAAAATTTCAGATGGAGCTACCCCCCGCCTTGAAACAGGGCGTCTTTAATACAAACTTCAGCGATATAGTATTTACAATCAGCGAATAAATCAGCAAAGTGTTAAATTTTATTTGTGGTATCGTATTCTGTTCATATCGGCGATGCCGTTTAATCAAACGGCATCCGAGGAAAGCGGAATACGAACTACTTTATTTAGGGAGATATTGCCATGAAAAGAAAATATTCGTTTCTTACAGTAAGCTTGATAATAGGAATAATTATCTTATTTGTACCAACCACATCAGACGCGTTTTCTTTATTTATATCTCCTTCAAGCTATAAAGAGACTGCAAAACCCGGGCAGACGGTTACGGGTACGGTCAGGATTATAAACGAAGGGAAGACAGAACTGGGGATAAGAGCTTATGAGCAGGACTGGACGTACGAGCCCGATGGAACAAAGGTATTTCACCCGCCGGGCACGACTCCTTTATCGTGTTCGAAATGGATACAGGTCTTTCCGAGGAAATTCAGGGTGCAGGCCGGCAGCGACAGGACGGTTCAGTTCAACATAACCGTGCCTGAAAACGCGGAAGGGGGTTATTACTCTGTTATATTCTTCGAGTCTTTTGACATCAGTGAGAGTGAAAAGGGCGAAAATAGGGTAACGGTCCAGTTCGCCGCGCGCCTCGGCTGCGTAATATACATCGAGACGGAAGGCAAGTCGATTCACAGAGGCATTATTGAATCTTTGTCCGTTACACCCCCCAGTTCGACAAAGCCGCTTGAAATGTCCCTTGTCTTCAAGAACCAGGGCAATACATATCTAAGCGCTGACGGTACATTAAGCATAATAGATGACGGAGGAAACGTATACGGAAGACAGAGGTTAGGGTTCATAAATACGCTCCCGGGAGACACCAGGTTTGCTAAAGCGGAGTGGTTCGGAGACCTGGCTCAAGGGACATACGACGCGGTAGTGACTCTGGATATGGGAACCGATACCCCTATCTTGGGAGAGACCAGTTTCACCGTATCTGCCGGAGGGTCAGTGGAATCGTTTAGAGTCGATTCTTCTGGAAGGCGTCCCGTATTTACGGCCAAAATTAAGAATACCGGAGATTTGAATATCGAGGTAACAGGTAATATATCCATTATAGATAAAACGGGAAATGTCGTCCAGAATCTAAGTCTTAAGAAGACCTATATCGCACCTAAGAAAGAGAAAGAGCTCAAAGAAGAACTTAAAGAAGACCTCCTGCCGGGGGCTTATACGGCCAAGGCGACGATTTCGGTTGGCGAAAAGCAATTTGTTATAGAAGAGGTTTTTCAAGTCAAGTAAACGTTTTTCATAAGCTTTCCAGCAGGTAGGGTTTTCCGGATGAATATTTATAAACTTACAGTATCAATAATATCATTTATCCTCATCATATCCATTCCATCCGCCATGGCGGCCGACGGTGCTTCTTCTCAATATCAAAACGGCCTAAGGGAGATACTCGGTCTTATCGAAGAATTCGAAAGAGAGTTATATCTGACCAACGAGATTATCAATATCCGCGACGAAGGAAAGTCCGCGGAGGCCGAGGAAGGAGTGACCACCCCCCCGACTGCTACCAAACAACCCGAAGGCGAGCTTGAACTACGGTCTAAAGTGAAACTCCTTGAAGACGAGATAGAAGATTTGGATACCTCGATCTCCGGAAGGGTAGAGGAGGCTAAGGAGCCGTTACTCGAGAGGATAAGGCTTCTCGAAGAGGCGCTTGATAAGAAATCATCTATTTATAGAGCCACTCGCGCGAATTTTGCGCCTAAGGAGGAAGAAACTGAGGCCAGGAAGAAGAAGATAACGTTGCGCGACTCTCTCAGAGGACTCTTCGCGAAAGAGCCGACTAAGGAGGAATCGGGTGAGGAACTTGCGGCTCAGATCGGCGAGTTGAGCGAAGGGACATATAGGGCCGTAGAGGTCAAAGAGAGAGGATCCTCCATAGACGTAGAAAGGGAAGAGACGGTTTTACTTGACATAGACGGCCTCAAGCGCTTTATGGTGCTCGACCCCGATATATTGCAGGCCTCGAGGAAAGACGGCAAATTGAGCTTAACGGGCCTCAATATGGGGAGTACCTTTGTCCACGTTTGGGACAACGACGGACTCCATACTATTAAGGTTATTGTGAGATATCAAAACTACAAAAAGGTCATGGCTAGAAAAAAGATCCCTAAGGCGGAACAGAGGATGAAGTCTTTCAAGGTGAGGTACTCTTTTGACAGAAGCAGAACCAACTCCAAATCGGATAACCCGGACAGGTCGTATCATGAGACGCGCTGGACACATGGCCTTAACATAGAAGGTGAGACACCGTGGGGCATGGCGCACTCAACGCTCAAATATGAGGGCGAAGAATTGGGAAAAGGGACGGAGAACGAGCGCGACCTTACGTTCTGGAACTTTGACATGAAGGGCAGCGACATGGAAGTTTACCTCGGGGACATAGGCGCTGGGTTCTCCGAGCTTACGCTTCCGGGAACTGGTTTTCAAGGAGCACGTTTCAGGAATCCGGATAAGAAGAATATAAATTATGATTTCCTATGGGGTGTTCGCGGTAGCAGGATGTGGGGGTATAAACTTAGGGACTGGCCCGGTGAAAATTACTTCTGGGGAAGCAAGTTTCGCATAGAACCGGCGGACTTTATCAATTTCGATACGACATATGTAGGCACTACGGAGAATACGGACGGCACGGCCGAATATATATACTCGGGCGGAGTCGGCTTCAATTTCTTTAATGATGCCGTTATCCTAAAAGGCGAGGCAGCCCGCGGCAAGCTGGAGGACACTAACCGTTTTACCCACGCGCAAAAGTTGAGTTCGTATATCAACTTAAAAGACTATAATTTTAGCCTTGTAGGTACATACAGGAATATCGAGACGGACTACGCGAGTGTTACGGGGGGAGGGTTTCCATACGAGGGCCAGAAGGGATACTATTTCGATTCATATTACAAGCCTATGAAAAACCTCAACCTGAGCGGTTCTTACAATTATTACCGCAATAGAGAATCGCCAAATCCGACCGATGCCTACACCTATAACTATGAAGCCATGGGCAACATCGAATACTATCTGGAAAATACGCGGCTGAGCTTTAGCGCCTGGAAGGATAATTATGAAGGAAACGTCTCGCCTACGAGGGTCAAAGGTTTCTATTACGGTGTTTCACGCAATCTTTCATTACCCCAACCCATAGGCAATGTCAATTTGACTCTGAGCCACTCGCCCATGCAATATGCCAGCTTGTCTGATCCCTCAACCGATTATATAGACAAGAGGACCAACGCAAGCATAAGGTTCAACGTCATAAAGAATCTATATTATGATTTGGGGCACGAGTGGCATTACCGCACTATGAGGGAGGACAACGAGAAAGGGACTGTGAGGACCTGGAGCACAGGATTGAATTATTCATCGCGTATATTCGATTTGCCATTATACGGTTCTCTTGGCCTTCATTACAGGGACGAGATAGGGGTAATGGAGAATCTCGCTCTCTCGAGCGGAGAGAGTTACATCCAAGGGCAAGGGAGTTTAAGATATAGCCCTTCGCCCGATTTGAGTACTTATATAAACGTAAATTATAAAAAGATAAGAGGCGACCTTGACCATTCGAGGAATAGGAGGGAGACCCGCATATATGGCGGCGGCACATACTTTTTCGATACGACGCTGCGATGGGGGACAGGCGGCTCCTTGACGGGTTATATCTTTAAAGACTTGAACGGTAACGGCGCGATGGAGCCGGGCGAGCCGGGCGTATCTAATATCGTCGTCTATGCCGGCAAGACCCGCTCTGCGACAACGGATGAGAATGGACATTTTGATTTTAAGAAGCTGAAAGAGTCGGCCATAGAGGTTATGTACGATACAAAACTTCTACCGCCGGGTTACAAACCGACCACGAGGATGCCTACCGGAGTCGAGTTGGCAAGGGGAGTTGTCTCTGAAGTATACTTCGGTGTTAGGGCGGTAGCTGAGATAAACGGAATGGTCTTTAATGACGTCAACATGAACGGAGTATTCGACGACGGTGACGAAGGCGTCCAGGGGGCTGTGCTCGGCATGGATGACGGCTCCATAGGTGCTACAAGGTTCGGAGGATATTACAGGATGATGGAAGTATCGCCGGGTGAGAGGACTATAGCCTTAGACCCGAGTACGCTGCCATTCAACCTTACGGGACTGTCTGAACTTGACAGAAAGATAGATTTAAAAGAAGGACAGGATCAGAAGGAGGATTTTCCGTTGTTTGCCTTGAGGACCGTCATAGGATATGTCTTTGTGGACTCCAATGGTAATAGGAGATTCGACAGCGGTGAAGAAGGGGTAGCCGACGTCATTGTACAGAGTGGCGAGGTTACCGGTATCACGGACGACAACGGCCGCTTCTTCCTGAAGAAGCTTCCCGGCGGAAAGCAGCCCGTTACTTTGGACCAGGACTCAATACCCAAGAATCATAAATTAACGATATTGCCGACTATAACAGTGGAACTCGCCGCGGACGGCGAGGTAAAAGAAGACGTCTTCTTCCCGCTCGGCAAAAGATAAATTTACCACTACCTGTCTCCCCACCATTATCAGGTTAATCAAAATAGTATGTAAAATTATGTATAATTTATACACATCTATTGTTAAGATTTAAAAAATTAAGAAATTGATATTGCAAAACATTTTTTAACATGGTATAATGCCATTTACCTACTATAATAAAGAGTAAAAAAAGATAGAGGCGTATTATGTGTACTCTTTTGAAATGGCGTAACGGCGTCTTTACTCATGGAATTATTTTTTTATCATTTATTTGTAGCATTATATTACTAGATACGTTCTTCAGTTTTATCTTCGCCGCTGAATCGGAATACAGTAAATCAAGCGGTAGCATACAGGTCATTTCAAAATCAAGTCCGGATTCAATCGGTGTTTTGATAAAAAACATACCGGCCCCGAGAGTAATAAAGGTAGACAAATTTTATAGAATGGAAATTGCAGGACTATTATCGGCTGCCACTCCCGGAGAGCCTGTACTCCCCATCCAGGTAATAAGAATCCTCGTTCCTAAAGGAAAAGTTATAGCAGATTTCGAGATATTTACTTGCGACAAGATAGAGCTTGGTGGACGATACATAGTGGAACCCGCAATAACAGAGGATTCGGAGGGAGGGGTACATGTTGAGCCAAACAGGTCTATATACGAGTCTTCAGACCCATATCCCGAAACAGTAAATAAACTTGTCAGGATTAACTTTAAGCGTGGTTATAAAATAGCCACCTTTAATATCTTTCCTGTGCAGTATATCCCCCGTGAAGGCAGAGTCTCTTATTATAACTATTTCTATCTTAAGATTAAGTTAAGCCCATCTGAAGCTGCAGATGAGGCTGAGGCCGCTATAAGAGGACTGGAATCCGACAGAGAGATGATAGAAAAGATTGTAGATAATCCTCAGGATATATCGACCTATGACATCTCTTATACTGAGTTTATCGAAGACTCTGAATCCGCAGTAGGGCTCTTTTCCTCTCCAACGGTCCTATCAGAAAATAAAATAATCGACCCGGCAGATACCTGCCAATACATAATAATAACGAATGAGAAACTTGCGAACGCGAATGTCGAAACGCCGGACTTGCCCGGTGACATAACTGGGTTATATTCTTTTAATGATTTAATTCGCTCTAAGAGGGATAAAGGATTGACGGCAAGGATAGTCACTACCGAGGCCATTTACACAGATTCCTCCTACACAGGACTTCGCCCTGACGGTCGTACGGATAAAGCTACCAAGGTCAGGGAATTTATTACCGATGCGTACCATAATTGGGGTACAGAATATGTCTTATTGGGCGGCGACGGTTGCGCTGAAGGTAGAGCCAGAACAGAAGACGATATTGTCGTCCCTGTCAGATATTTTTTTGCGCCGATCTATTTTTTTAGTGATTCCAGCGTTTCTATTCCTTCAGACCTGTATTACACATGCCTCGACGGAACTATGGACGGAGATTTTGACGGCCTATACGGAGAGAAAGATGATCCAGACTTGGATTTGGAGGCAGAGGTCTTCGTCGGAAGGGCGCCTGTGAATACGGCTTCGGATGTATCAAATTTTGTAAGGAAGATCCTTTCCTATGAAGAATCTACCTCAGCGGCCCTGGACAGAGCTTGCCTTCTTGCCGGAACAATAGGTCTTGTCGGCGAAACATCCGGGGAATACTATGAATATTCTTACATGGAGCAAATAAGGAAAGGTTCAGATAGCGAGGGTTTGATAACGAAAGGGTTCATCGACTCGGGCTATCTTGATATAATCACCTTATACGATAAAGAGAATTACGAGTGGGTTAATACAGACGTAATGGCCGAAATGAACAAAGGAGTACATCTCATAGCTCATGCGGGCCATTCAAATACCAGTAGCAATCTCAAGATGGCGTACAGCGATGTTGATAAACTTACCAATACCGACTATTTCTTCGTCTATACATATGGTTGTTTTGCAGGGGCCTTTGATAATGTAGAGGCACGTGATTCCATCGCGGAGTATTTCGTGACATCGGAGCACGGCGCGTTCGCCTATGTTGCAAATTCCGTGGAGGGCCGATATGATTCCTCCAGACTATTTCAAAGGATGTTCTGGCATGTTGTCTTTGGGGAAAGGATTTTCAATATAGGAAGAACTTTGCAGTACTCTAAAGAAAGAGCTTTGGATTACATCTTTTATCCATCAGGACTCCACGCCTGTTATGCGCTTAATCTTTTTGGCGATCCCGAGTTGTCATTTAAGATAAAAAAGGCGTCTTTAGACAAATTCGCTATTATAAAAAGCCCGACCGCGGGAGCGGTTCAAGATGGAGTGTTCGAAATACACGGAGATATCGCGGGAGGCGGACTTGAGTATTTTATAATAGACTACGCCACGGACGATGACCCGGAGAGTTGGTATGAAATTGTCAGAAGCTATAATGCGCCGGTGACGGATTTACTCTGTGAATGCGACGCTTCGCATCTTGCGGACGGGGGCATCACTTTTAGATTGAGGGGATTCTACAGCGATGGCTCCGTCAAAGAAGACAGACTTTTTGTCATAATCGATTCTGCATACATAACCGAACCGGCACGATATAGGGGAGGGTTAGAACTGTATAATTGTCATGACAGAATAGAGATAAAAGGCAGAGCTGCAGGCGATGGTTTTAAAAATTATACCTTATCATACGCTTACAATGAATCAGCCGAAGAAGAACCAAGTTCTTGGAAAATAGGGGCGATAGAGCTGATAAACGGCGGAAGAGAGCCTGTTGAAGAAGGTACGTTGGGTTATCTTTATATTGAAGATACGGGTATTTTCAAGGAGGGTATTCTAACTGTTAGGCTGGATGTCTATACAGATTATGGGCAGAAATCCGAGGAAGTGAAGATATTTGTTAGCCCTAAGCTTCATCAAGGGTGGCCTCTTGACAGGTCGTTGAATATCTTTTCTGCTTCGGTCAACGGCAAGATACTTTTGGCAGGTGATTACTCCGTAGTAGGGGGCCTATCACTATATTCGCACGACGGGAATTTAATAAATAGTAGCTATGTCAATCTAGGCAGTATGTTTTTCCCGGCAGCCGGAGATTTGGATGGAGACGGTAGTGATGAGATGATAATATCTCAAAGTGACAATGTGCCTGCGGCCGAGATCAATACAGCAGGCATAAGTATTTTTGACTCAGGATTAAATCTAATAAATGAGATAACAGACCTCTCAATACGGCAAAACATATGCACTATTGCCCAGCTCGGTTACGACAATGACCTGGAGATTCTGACCATAACCAATAAAGGGATAGGAGCGTTTAATAGCGACGGTTCGACAGTGGATGGCGAATGGCCTATAACATTAGGAGGCGTGAATTACAATACGATTTTATCAGCCGGAGATGTAGACAGGGATGGTAAAGACGAAGTCTTCTTTACGTGCGGACGCAACTTATACGGAATCGATGACAACGGAACTTTATTAAATAACTGGCCTGTAGAGGTATGCCGGGATATCAATCCCTCAGGAACTGCCGGCGGGGAAAATTATAGATTATCGATACCGCTCATCGGAGACCTGGACGGAGACGGGGATGTTGAGATCGCCGTCCATATTCTGATTCACGGTACATTTTATCACCCTAACACATTTTCTTATAAGCGCAATCACATAAGGGTATTTTCTCATGAAGGTATTCTGGAGTACGAGAAGGACTGGACCGTGCAGCCCGCATGGGCCGCTGTGCCGTCGTCTCAGAAGGAGCTTATAGGCGCAGATTTTAATAATGACGGCAGAAAAGAGCTTGTCTTCACAGACGGAGAAGCTATCTATATAACCAATTATAATGGAACCTATTATGGCGACTGGCCGCTCGAAACGGGGATAAGTAGTTCGATTTTGGTTGCGAATGTTAGCGGAAGCGCCTCTCCTGAGGTGATATTTGCTACGTGGGACTCAAGCATGTCATTTACGAATATTTTTGCCTACGATATCGATAAGAATGTTGCCCCCGGCTTTCCTATAAAGTCGCCTTCTGTCAGAGACAATATGATGGTAGTGCAAGATGTTGACGGAGATTTGAAGAATGAGTTGATCGTATGCGGGGGTGGATTATTGGCTGGCATAGTCGACGTGGATTACAAGAGATACAAAGACGTCTATGGAGCAACTGATTATAATGTCTTTATTTATGATTTGGAAGGATGGTCGGCCTATAATGAGGATGATACTTGGCCAATGTTCCGACACGATAAACATAGAACAGGCAGCTTTATTAGCCTTGGAAGGCCCCGAACGAAGATTACAGTTACGGAAAATAATATATATAGGTCTTCACCCGTTTTAGTATCCGGCACGGTTTACGGAAATGGCGTAACTACAGTTTTGGTTAAAGCGGAAACTTTGAGCGGTATTTTGTCCGGAGAGATTCTCTGCTACATAGAAAGCGACGGACAGTTCTTTGGACTTTTAGGTCTTGCGGATGGTATTTACAAAATTACGGCTCTGGCTTCGGATTCTTCAGGAGTAGTAGTGGGAAGTGACCAGATACGTATAGAAGTAGCAACAGGCCCTCTTGTAAATATTGCCATTCCCGAAGACGAAACCTGCTTTACGAAACTTCCCGTCATAATTGAAGGCACTTTCTCTAAAGGCAGCTCGGAAATAGAAGGGCTTAATATCACAGTTCAGGGCGATAATGGCTCATTCAGGCAATATGATGGTATTACTTTCATCGATAATACCTTCCGTTACGAACTTAATGCTATTGAGAACGGGATTCAGACAATAACGGTTACGGCCCATGATAGTCAGGGTAAGACCGGTTCCTGCTCGGTAAGTGTTACTATCGATGTCTATCCGAAGATTGAGATAATCTCGCCACGGGAAGGAGATGTTTATAATAATCTTCCTTTGGTTTCAGGGATTGTTGATTGCGGAGATTCAAAGTTGAAGAAATTGTTAGTGAACGGGAAGGAAGTCCAGGTTGAAGGGAATTCGTTTGAATCTGAATTGACCGATTTCCATAACGGAGAGAATACAGTTGAAGTAATGGCAGAAACGGAAGATGGGGCTATAGGGTTGGCAAGCGTAAGATTTACCATTGAAACGGAGTCAACGATACTACAGCTACTTTATTTGAGCGGGATTATAACCGGGGCCGATGTAGCGGTTTGTTCAGTCATTGATAGAAAAGTACTCAGTGAATACGGCATCGCCTCTACTAATGATTCAGGTAAAGCGATGTTTAATCTTGAAGAAGGTATAGAATATGTACTTAAGATAACGTTTCATAATCTTCCCGGGGTTACATACTATACCGAGCCATTTATCTCGCCTGCTATAATCAAATTTGATGTATCTCAATTCAGACCCGCCGTTCCCGAAGATAACACGCTTATGATTAATGATTACGAAGACGAAAATCCAATTAAGAATAATCTTAATCAGAACGAATATGCGCGCGACCAAGATGAAGAGGCGAGGAAATATGATTATTTCTATTATCAACAAATGGAGTATTTTGTAAGAGAGTCGGAAGTGGAAGCAAATAGAGAAGGTGAAATAACAGGCGTAAAATTATTTTCTTATGATTGTACCGACGAAGGTTCTTATATACGATATATCTCGGTTATAAATAATTATCCTATATATAGAGATATTTCACCTTACGATTGTCTTGCATTCAAGGTAAAGACGACATCCGGCACCGAGGATTTTTATATTCGCATCTATTACTTAAAGATTGATGGGAATAAGCGAAGTACCGAATTCTCGGAAATTTACTCCGGGGATTTCTTTGAGTCGTCCAAGGTGT
>JAFGFD010000096.1 GCA_016931215.1 Candidatus Omnitrophota bacterium | reverse complement strand
GCGAAGATAAATTGATGGGCGTAATACTTGATGCGGGAGCAGAAGATCTGTCGGCAGAAGAGGATTCTTATGAAGTTAAGTGCGACCCCGTCGATTATGAAAAAGTAAAAAAGGCCCTCGAAGACAGCCGCATAAAGGCAGAATCTTCCGAACTGACTATGATCCCAAAGAATACGATAAAGATAGCTGGCGAGGCGGCAAAGCAGGTGCTCAGGCTCGTGGAGCAACTTGAAGACAATGACGATGTGCAGAACGTATATGCAAATTTTGATATACCCGATGACATCCTAAAACAAGGTATACAGGAAGCCAGCTGATAAGGATCATAGTTCATGGGGCTTATGAGCACAAGTAAAAAAGATCGGTTTACGGTTAACGGTTTACGGTTTTAAAAGATAGGTTTACGGTAAATGGTTTACGGTTAACGGAAAGGAAAGACCCCGTTAACCGTAAACCGTAAACTGATATATAACTATAGTCCATAGTCTATCGTCCATAGACCATCGACTACCGACCAGTCAAATTATGAGAATTCTAGGCATCGATCCCGGCTTAAATATTACGGGTTACGGATTGATAGAAGAAAATGATTCTAAGATAAGCCTAATTGAGGCAGGTGTCATAAGGACCTCTCATGAAATGCCGATTAAAGATCGATTGCGCAAAATCTACGATGGTCTTGCGGAGGTAATAGAGGAATATCGGCCCGAGACGCTCGTATTGGAAAAGATATATTCCCATTACAAACATCCGGCTACGGCAATTTTGATGGCTCATGCGCGCGGAGTCGTCTGCCTTTTGTGTGGCAAGTACAATATCGAACTTATTAATTATGCCTCTACCCATCTTAAGCAGTCGATCGCAGGAAGGGGAAGGGCGGGCAAAGGTCAGGTAGCAGGCATGGTGAAGACGCTTTTGAAGCTTAAGAGTTTGCCGCGCTATGAAGATGTGACAGATGCCCTCGCCTTGGCACTGAGCCATATGAACACCGTTAAATACAGGCAGAGATTGCAATAGATGTTTTTTTGTGGAGAATGAGTGCATTATGATATCGCAGATTTCAGGTAAGCTAAAGCAGAGACGCTCAAATAGCATATTGATAGACGTAAATCAGATCTGTTATGAGGTAATGTTGCCCGGTATTGTCATGAAGCAGATAGAATGTCTTGTTGACCAAAAAGGAGATATAACCCTTTTTACGTATCATTATCTTCAGAGCGACCCATCTCGATCTGTCCCCGTCCTGATAGGTTTTGTCAATGAGATTGAAAAGGAGTTCTTTGAGAAATTTATAACGGTTTCCGGAGTTGGTCCAAAGGCCGCTTGTAAAGCCCTCGAACTTCCTTTTTCTTCAATCGCAGACGCTATCGATAAAGGGGATGTAACGTTGCTTAAAAGCCTGCCAGGCATAGGCGAACAAAGGGCGCGCCAGATAATAGCTAAGCTCCAGGGTAAAATAGGCAAATACGGCCTAATACAGGACAAGACGTTTTCCGAAGGGTATATTGCCGGCGAGGACATTAGGCAAGAGGCATTGGAAGTTCTTATTCAGCTTGAGTACAGCAGGGCAGAAGCCAAAGATATGATAAAGAACGCAATTGAAAGGAACCCGAATATATCATCAGCAGAAGACGTTTTGAATGAAGTGTACAAGCAGCGCCATGGAAAAAAGGATAAGGGCAATAGATCTTTTATAGAATCGGAAAATCACTGACGGTAAAGACACCGGGTATATTTTAAATGGGACGATAATATGGTTAAGGATAACGAAGAACAGAAAAGGGAAAAACTACTGGATACGTTTGAGACGGAGGAAGACGTTCTCAGTCTTTCTTTGAGACCGTCGTCATTGAACGATTTTGTCGGCCAGAGAAAATTGAAAGAAAATCTTATCATAGCAATAAAAGCAGCTAAAAAGCGAGGCGAAGGGCTCGAGCACATACTCTTTTCGGGTCCGCCCGGCCTAGGGAAGACGACACTTGCGCACATAATTGCAAATGAGATGGGTACAAAAGTAACGGCTACTAGCGGCCCCGCGATTGAGAGGGCGGGAGATCTTATAGGCATTCTGACAAATCTCTCGGAAGGCGACATTTTATTTATCGATGAAATACACAGATTATCCAAGGTTGTAGAAGAATTCATATATCCCGCAATGGAGAATTTTCAAATAGATTTTATCATTGATAAAGGGCCTTATGCAAAGACAATAAAGTTTAACCTTAAGAAATTCACCCTGGTTGGCGCAACTACAAGGTCGGGACTTCTTACTCCTCCATTGAGAGGAAGATTCGGCATGTTTTTTCATTTGGATTTTTACGAACCGGAAGAGTTGGTCGAGATAATCAAGCGTTCAGCCTCCGTATTGGGCATACACATCGACGAGGAAGGTGCCCTTGAAGTCGCCAAGAGGGCGCGCGGGACACCCCGAATAGCCAATCGGCTTTTGAGAAGGGTCAGGGATTGGTCTGAGGTCAAGGCAGACGGAAAGATCAATAAGGACACAACGGAAAAGGCATTGAATTCACAGGGCATCGATTCGGTAGGATTGGATGCCATAGACAGAAAAGTCATACAGTCTATAATGGACTTTTACAACGGAGGCCCGGTTGGCATAGAGTCCCTTGCGGCTACCCTCAATGAAGAAGTCGACACGATAGTCGATGTCGTGGAGCCGTTTCTTCTTAAGATCGGGCTTTTGAAGAGAACCCCAAGAGGTAGAGAGTTGACACCTCTGGCTTATGAGCACATGCGAATCTCGCAAAAATCAGACCGCTCGCGAGAAAAGTAAAAATGAATATTCTTATACATGTTTGTTGTGCACCTTGCCTCGTCCACCCGTTCCGAGAATTGTCAAAAGATCGCGATAATTCGGTAACGGGATTTTTTTATAATCCTAATATTCATCCATGTACCGAGATGAAGGCCAGGCTGGATGCGGTCTCCGGCTACACCAGACAGCTGGGAATAGAGTTAGTTGAACATAGATACGATATTGAGAATTTTTTTAAAGCAATTGACGGAAACATGGGATCGCCGGACCGCTGCAAAGCGTGTTGGCGGATGCGGCTTTATGAGAGCGGAGATTACGCCAAGAGGCATGGCTTTGGCGCTTTTACTACGACACTTTTGGTTAGCCCTTACCAGGACAGAGACGAGATAGTAAAGATAGGTTCTGAAATCGGCAAGATGCTCGGTATATTTTTTATTGGCACCGATTGGAGAAACGGTTTCAGGGAGGCCCAGGATTTTGCAAAGCAAAATGGCATGTACAGGCAGAAGTACTGCGGATGTATATTCAGCGAAAGAGAGAGGTATTGTAAAAGATAGCGTATAGCGTTTAGCGGATAGGAAATAGCTCATAGGTCATGGGACACGGGAGCACAAGTCACAAGAGCACATGTAAAAAAATAGGTTCATGGTTAAAGGTTTATGGTTTTAAAAGATCGGTTAATGGTTTACGGTTAACGGAAAATCAAAATTCTGCGAACCAAAAACCTATTTAAAACTATAGTCCATAACCCACCGACTATACAGAATAATAGAAAAAGAAAAATGGCAGATTTAAATTACGTAGCGAAGATAATAATCTTTATCGGAATATTAATAACATTGTCCGGACTTGTAATATTAATAGCCGGCAAGGTTCCATGGCTGGGAAAATTGCCGGGTGACATCTTGATTAAAAATGAGAATTTTAGCTTTTATTTTCCGTTAACTACGTGTATTCTGTTAAGTATTTTTCTTACTTTAATAGTTTACTTTTTGACAAGAAGATAGATTTACAGTTAACTGATGAAAAAAAGACCGATTAAAATAATTCTGGCTATAGTACTTATTAGCCTCCTGAATAATCCTTCGCTTGCCGCTTCCTCCGCGCCTACCAGGGACATATCGTATCCGATCAGAGTGGCCGTTCTTAAGGGCGCAGACAGAATAAAACTTAAAATACAGGGACGATATACCATATATGCTTTACCGTTGCTTACAGAGCTTTCGGAAGGGGACGGTCTCAATAATGTCGAAATAAGGCCTACGTACAGCGGTCTGATGATAGGAGGTGATGAATTTAAGATTTATGGAGTAAAGATCAAAGGCGAAAGTCAGGCGGATATCGTAATCGACGATAGAATGTTTAGAGGCGAGATGGACGTCATAAGGACAACGGATTTAAAACTGCTTGTAGTAAATCATCTCGACATAGAAGATTATATAAACGGCGTTCTGTATCATGAAGTCAGCCACTGGTGGCCAATGGAGGCAATAAAGGCCCAGGCGATTGCCGCCAGAACTTTTGCCGTATACAGAAGCCTAGAGGCCGGGGGAAATGATTACGATCTTACAAGCGATGTGTATTCTCAGGTGTACGGAGGTAAGACATCCGAAAGATTTCGTACAAGCAGAGCCGTAAACGAGACGTCGGGCCTCGTCCTTGTTTACAAAAATGAGATATTACCCGCTTATTATCACGCTACGTGCGGAGGCCATACAGAGGACGCCTCGGTTTTGTGGAAGACGAGCATACGGCCTTTAAAAGGAAGGCCGTGCAGTTATTGTGAACAATCGCCGCATTACAAGTGGGAGACGACGCTGCCTTTGGATTCAATCGAGGAGAAGATGAAATCGGGTGGCTACAAGATAAAGGGCATGAAATGTATTAGCATATTAGCCAGAGATAGATCGGGTAGGGTAGAGAAGATTGCGATCGAGGATTCTTTGGGTACAGAGAAGATACCCGCGCATAAATTTAGGCTGGTGTTAGGTCCCAATATTATACGAAGCACCAATTTTACCGTCGAAGTAAGAGACGGCTCCGCCGTATTTACAGGCAAGGGGTGGGGCCACGGAGTCGGGTTGTGTCAATGGGGCGCCTATTTTATGGCGCGTAGAGGACTTAAAGACGTGGATATTTTGATGTTCTATTATCCGGGCAGTAAAGTGGTAAAACTGAAAGATATTGTAAAGGAATGAGGCGTAGTTATAGCGTTTAGGGATTTAGTTTTTTTGTTTTACGTACGACGATATACGCTCGACCAATCAGACTATCGACTATAGTCTATTGACCGTCGACTAAATCAGAATTATAAAAGATATGAAATTATCGGATTTTCATTATATATTGCCCAAGGTGCTTATAGCACAATATCCTACGACGCCGAGAGATGTTTCTCGTATGATGGTAGTCGACAGAAATAAAAACGATTTTAAACACGGTTTCTTCAAAGATTTCCCCGATTATGTTGACGCCAAGGATGTGGTTGTTCTCAATGATACCAAGGTCATAAACGCACGCCTTTTTGGCAGGAGGGCGACCGGCGGTAAGGTTGAAATATTTATTCTCGAGCATCTTAAAAGTGACGACTACAGCGTTCTTATAAGGCCATCGGGCAAGATTGATGAGGGTGAAGAGATAATCTTTGATAATCCAAATTTGAAAGCCCGTGTCGTCAGGAAGAAAAAGGGAGGGAATATAGTTTCATTTGCCTCGGGGGCCGACGTATACGAAGAGATAATAAAAACCGGAAACGTGCCCTTGCCGCCCTATATCAAGCGCCCTAGCGAACCGATAGACTCGGAGAGGTATCAAACGGTGTATGCCAAGAGAGAAGGGGCTACTGCAGCGCCTACGGCGGGGCTGCATTTCTCGAAGGATGTAATGGCCAGATTGTCTCAAAAGGGCGTGGCGACCGAGTATGTTACGCTACATGTCAATTACGGAACGTTCGCCCCTATCAAGACGGAGGATGTGAAGGAGCACAAGATGCACACCGAAGAGTTTGAGCTGACTGCGAGAACCGCATCCGCGATAAATATGAAGAGAAGATCTGGTGGGCGCGTTATCGCCGTAGGGACTACATCGTGCAGGGTGCTCGAGACGTGCGCAGATGAGATAAGAGGCAAAGGGGCAGCCATCAGATATGAATTACGGCCGAGGAAGGAGAAGACAGACCTCTTTATATATCCGGACTACCGTTTCAAAATTATAGATGCGCTTTTGACAAATTTCCATATGCCCAAGTCTACGCTTCTTTTGCTTGTAGCTGCATTTGCCGGAAAAGATTTGCTGTTCAGGGCATATGAGGAGGCGGTAAAGAAGCGATACAGGTTTTTTTCTTATGGCGATTGCATGCTGATTTTATAGTCGATGGTCTATGGACAACAGACCATGGACTATAGACAATGGACTATAGTTATATATCAGTTTACAGTTTACGGTTAACGGGGTCTTTCCTTTCCGTTAACCGTAAACCGTTAACCGTAAACCGATCTTTTAAAACCGTAAACCGTTAACCGTAAACCTATCTTTTAAAACCGTAAACCGATCTTTTTTACTTGTGCTCTTGTGTTCCTGCGCCCCATAGTATATAAACTATCATATACAATTTCGGATGCTTGAAGAAAGAAAGTATGTTTACAATTTTAAAAAAAGACAAAAAGACTAAGGCAAGACTCGGCGAGCTAAAGGCGCCGCACGGTATCCTTAAAACGCCCATGTTTTTTCCCGTTGCGACCCAAGGGACAGTCAAGACCCTCTCTAATGAGGATATCATAGACTGCGGAGCGCAAGCCGTTTTGTCAAATACGTACCATTTGTACCTGAGGCCCGGCCTCGATATTTTGAAGAAGGCCGGCGGTTTACACAACTTCATGGGATGGAATAGGCCTATATTGACGGACAGCGGCGGCTATCAAGTCTTCAGCCTGGCCAAGCTCATGAAGGTAAAGGAAGAAGGCGTTGAATTTCAATCCCACATCGACGGTTCCAAGCATTTCTTGACACCCGAAGATGTAATCGACTTACAGCTTTCATTCGGAAGCGATATAGTTATGCCTTTAGATGAATGCGTTCATTATCCTGCCGAGAAGGATTACGCGAGGGCCTCTCTTAAGTTGACGAATGAATGGGCAATGCGCTCAAAGAAGCGTTTTACGGTTGATAGGTCACGGGCAGGCGGGGGAGATAAAAGTGGCCCAAGTCCACTGCTTTTTGGGATTGCTCAAGGCTCTACCTATGTTGATTTAAGGAGAGAGGCCATCGAAGGTCTTACGGAAATCGGCTTTGATGGTTATGCCGTAGGCGGAGTAAGCGTAGGAGAACCGGATGAGCTTGTGGGTGATATCGCACAGTATGCGCTCGCCCTCCTTCCGGAGGACGCGCCACATTATGTCATGGGAGTGGGCACGCCTGTAGATATACTGGAGGCGGTTTCCAGCGGCGCGGATATGTTCGATTGCGTAATGCCCACCAGAAACGGCAGAAACGGAACCGCCTTTACGGAAAACGGCAAGTTAGTATTGAGGAATGCGATATATACCGATGACTTTACCGTTATAGACGAGGGGTGCGATTGCATAGCCTGTAGAAACGGTTATAATAGGTCATACATACGACATCTCATTTATGCCTCTGAAATACTGGGGCTTAGATTAGTTTCATTGCATAATGTGAGATTTTATGTTAAACTTATGAAAGATATAAGGACATCTATAGAGCAAGGGAAATTCACTCAATTTAAGGAAGATTTTTTAAAAAAATACAGATAAGAACTTATAATAGTGCAAGCTTAAAAAAAGTAACATAACTTTCAGGAGGTAGCATGCTTATATTCTTCGGACAGGTTGCTCAAAAACCATCCGCGCTTGTGAGTCTAATGCCGATAATCCTCATATTTGTTATATTTTACTTCCTTATAATAAAACCGCAGAAACAGAAACAGTCCGAACATCAAAAGATGGTCGAGTCTTTAAAGAAGAACGACGACGTAATTACGATCGGAGGGCTTCACGGTACAGTAGTCAACGTAAAGGACTCAACTATCATTTTACGCATTGCGGACAATGTAAAGATAGAGCTCCAGAAGAGCGCAGTTGCCGGTTTAAAAAAGAATAAACCGGAGATAGATAAAGAGGCGATGGAAACCAAGACGTAAAAATAAGAGGAGAATAGATTATATATGTATAAGAATCTTAAGCTTAAAGCTATTTTAATTACGTTATTAATCGGTTTTGCGCTTTGGAAGGCATATCCGCCTTTCGATCAGTTTGACAAAGATGGGCGATTGGTAAATGAAGGCAAGCTGAACCTGGGGCTGGATCTCCAAGGGGGAATGTATCTGGTTCTGGAGGTCGATACGCGCGAGCTTGCTGAAAAAGATAAAAAAGATGCCAGATCCAGAGCCATTGAGATACTTCGAAACAGACTGGATCCTCAGGGGGTCAAGGAATACCCCATATATCCCGAAGGCCAGGACAGGATCGTCATCCAGCTTCCGGGTGAGACCGACAGAGACCGCGTTATCGCAAGGATAAAGAAAGTGGCCCATCTGGAATTTCGGCTCGTGTCGGAAGACGTGGATAAGATGAGGTTGGCGCTCGACGACAAAACCCCTCCCGGATACGCCCTCTTTCAATTTCAGGATAAACCGCTTCTATTGGAAGACAAAGCCGTTCTCACCGGAGATACTATAGTTGACGCCAACGTTGAATTTAGCCAAAGGACATTCGGCGAACCTTATGTCTCGCTCACCCTCGATTCCAAGGGAGGCAGGCTTTTTTCTCAAATTACAGGGCAGAACGCAAATAAGAGATTGGCGATAGTGCTTGACGGAGTCGTAGAAAGCGCTCCTGTGATAAGGGAGAGAATCCCTTCGGGAAGGGCGCAGATAACCGGAAGATTTTCGGTAGAGGAGGCGAACGACTTGGCCGTGGTCCTCAGGGCAGGCGCGCTACCCGCCCCCGTGAATATTATAGAGGAGAGGACGGTAGGTCCGACTTTGGGGAAGGACTCAATAGAAAAGGGCATAAGGGCAATTATATTGGGCGGCTTGGCGGTACTGCTGTTTATGTTTGCGTATTACCTCGTTGGAGGCGCCATAGCCAATTCCGCACTTTGCATGAATTTGGTTTTGATAATCGGGGCCCTCGGCTATTTTAAAGCGACCCTTACCCTTCCGGGCATAGCGGGCCTCGTCCTTACCGTAGGTATGGCCGTAGACGCCAATGTTCTCATATTCGAAAGGATACGTGAAGAGCTTAAAAGCGGCAAGACCTTGCACTCAGGTATAGCAAGCGGTTACAACAGGGCCTTCTTGACGATTCTGGACGCTAACGTTACCACGCTTATTACCGCGCTTATATTGTTTCAATTCGGAACCGGACCGGTTCGGGGTTTTGCCACCACTTTGTCCATAGGTATAATCGCCAGCATGTTCACCGCTGTCATTGTGACAAGGGTGATCTTGGACATATTGACGAAGAACAAGATAATCAATAGATTGAATATGTTGTATATCATACGAGAGCCAAAGTTTGATTTTATAGGAGCGAGGAAAATAGCATATTCTGCTTCGGTTTTGATAATCGCAATCGGCCTGGTAGTATTCGTACAGCGTGGAGAAAGGAATTTCGGAATTGATTTTACGGGAGGCACCGTTCAACAATTC
>JAFGFD010000095.1 GCA_016931215.1 Candidatus Omnitrophota bacterium | reverse complement strand
GCGCTTGAGGCATGCGCCATGTGGTGCTCTATAAAGTATTTCTTGACTCCGGAGGGGATGCCGCACGCGGCGAGGGTCCTGTTCAGTATGTCGACTGCGTTCTTATTGGAAGAGAATGTCTTACTAACCGCCTTGAATGCCCTCGACGGTCTAGTGCGCCAACATCTGGCCACATATCTGGGCAGGCTACTCAGATAGGCCCCAAAGGACCACGGGTATGCCACTACATCAACGTCCTTAGCTTTTACACCCGTCTTCTCAAGACAGAATTTGACGGCGTTAACAGCAAGTTTATCCTTAGCGTGTTTTTCTCTTATGAATCTTTCTTCGTCGGCCGCCGCTCGGATCTTGCCGTCCGCTACAATTGCGGCGGCTGGATCATGCGGGAAAGGCGACCCTATACCAAGTATAATCATTCCAATATATTCCTAACGGATTCCACGACTTCATCCGGTTTGATCGATTCCAGGCATACTCTGTTATCGCATTTAGAATATTTAAAATTTCTGTAGCAAGGCCTGCATTCTATATCACTGGTCTTAACCACATGCCGTTTGCCTGGGCGATATGGGCCGTAGACCTTTTCGTCAACAGGGCCGAAAATAGATACTGTCTTTACGCCCAAGGCATGAGCTACATGTAGGGGGCCTCCGTCATTAGCGATCAAGAGCTGTGTCTTCTCCAAAACGGCCGCAAATTGCTCGATGCTAATCTTGCCACAGGCATTGATTACATTCTTCTTCAACCTGTACTCTATGAAATCGCATATATCGATTTCTTTTTTGTCTCCTAAAAGTATCACCTTGTATCCGTAATCGCTCGTCAACTCTTCGGCTACATATAAAAATTTCTCTTTCGGCCAGTGTTTTATAGAAGAGTCCTTCCCCCAGCTCGCCCCTCCTCCGGGCGCTATTCCTATCAACGTATCTGTCATGCTCAAACCCTTACCCTCCAGATACGCCCGGGCCCATTCGCGGTCCTGCCCGCCGATAAACAGTTCCATCTTATCGCCGAGTCGAGCTTCTTTATCTACATAATCGAGAAGCATCGCGTAATACTCAACCATGTGCTTGTCGTTGAAACCGGGTATGGTAATCTTATCGGATAAAAAACGGCCCCTGCCTTTATAATCGAAACCGACTATTCTCTTTACGCCCAGGATCCTAAGAAATAGACTATATCTATAATCGAGAGAAAAATCAAGGGCAATATCAAAACGCTCGCGTCCGATCGTTTTAGCGATTTCAAACAATCTTTTCATAGCTTGGTAAGGAGAGCGGCGGAAAATCTCCTTTATGTCCCCTCTTGACAAGGGATATATGCCGCTTAGGGTATCATTATATCTGATGATACCCTGCACCCTCTCGTTACACAAATAATAAAGTGAGTGCCCCCTCTCCTTTAGCGCCCTCAAAAGAGGTGTTGTAAACAATACATCTCCTATGCCGAAAGGATTGACAAACAATACCTTCATTATTTTCTCCCCGGTGCCATTCTTGCCAGCCATCTTGACCCTCTTTATTTACCGTCGCCTCCCAAAATATTTAAAGACCCCATGGTCAAGCCCAAAAATAACCAAAAGAGAACAGCCAACCTGAGCGCATAGAGATTCGTCTCAAGAAAACTGTGAGTCAAATAAGCTATCAATCCGCTCAAGAGACCTATCAGGCATGTCCTCACGAATCCATCATTTCCCATTTTGATTTTATCAAATGCCGAGACGGTCAAGGCAATTACAATCCATAAAAAGGCAAAAAGGCCTAACGCGCCGGTCTCGACCGCCATCTGCAGATAACAGTTGTGCGCGTATGAGACCCCGCCGAATTCGGAGGCGTCTTTATAAGATTCATATATGCTCATGAAAGTATTGATACCGTGACCCAATAAAGGATGGTCGCCAAACATTCTCCAGCACATACGGGTCAATTCAATCCTGTGCAATACTGTATGCCCCCTCACGGTGTATAACATAAGCTTGTCCGCGCCGCCCAAAGCTACTACAAGAACAAGGGATAACAAAAGAATTACCAAAAATACAAGAAGGACCCTCTTCGCCTTCTCCCCCTTGATCCAGACTATAAAAAAGACCGCGGGTACCAGCGCAATCCACGCCGCCCTTGTCAAGCTCAGGACTAGACATGCCAGGAGGATAAAACTTAAAATGATTCCGCTAGTCCTGAGAGTCCTGCCTGTGTAAAATAAAGCAAAAGAGAAGCAAAGCGGAATCATGGTCACGAGCCATCCTCCGAAACCGGTCGGAAATTTGAAGGAAGCCCTCATGCGGTTCATGCTCCATAATTGGTAGCCCCTGAGAAAATCGTATTTGAATATATACTGCCATATGCCGTCTATGCCCAACAAAAGACATGAGAAAAGAACGGCCCAGATTATCTTCTTAAGATCTTCTTCGTTTCTAACCGTCTCTACGACGACAAAATAGAGCAGCGCATATTCCAGAGTCTTACCTACAAAACCCGTGAGACTGGTCATAAAAAAACGGCTGTTCGCCATAGAAGCACCTACGACGATGAGATAAAATAGAATCGGTTTATTTAAAGGCGTCCTTATCAACCTTACGTTCCTTGAGATGAATATCTTCTTAAAGAACCATAAAGCGATGGCGCTTACTGCGGCTATTTCGATTACGCTGTTAGAAACGGATATGCCTATGACAAGAACGCATAAAGCCAATATGATTAAATTGTCTATTATCTTCGAATAGCCTCTTTCCATCTCTACCTCTTGGGGGAAAGAATCGACACCCTTGCCAATCTAATGCCAAAAAGAAACAGAAGTATAAACGATATTATCATGATAGTCCAGTCAAAGTATTTGCCCATAACGGTCATAGCCAAAGCTGCCGAACCGAGTGAGAAGCTCATTAGATATAGGAGCAACACGGCCCTTCTGTTCTTGAACCCCAGCATCGCCAGTCGGTTCATCGACCGGTCATTGCCCTTAGTCCTCAATCCCTTCATGAAATCAACCAACGTATCCTTCAACATATCCTGTTTTCCTACCGACCGTTCCCTCTTTCTGGTGCCGCGTATGGATTCGATGATAACGATGGCAAGCCTGTGAGAAGAATGGTCCTTGCCTCCTCTGGATATCGGCCTACCTTCTATCAAGCGGGTAATGGTAACCAATGTAATATCAAATATAGGGTAACCCAGTATGAGAATGGGTATCGCCAACGAAGTGGTCACGCTCGATGTCTTCCAGCTCCCGGCAACGGCAATAGATGCAAGTATATAACCAAGAAAGAGGCTGCCGGCATCCCCCATAAATATCTTAGCCTTTCTCAGAAAATTGTAAGGCAAAAAACCGAGACAGCTGCCCATAAGGGCAAACGACACGACGGCAATCATCATATCGGAATGGATAAAGGCCAGGACGCCGAAAAAGAAACCCGATATGGCGCTCACCCCAGCACAAAGTCCGTTGATATTATCCAACAGGTTGAACGCGTTTGTAACGGCGACCAGCCAAAAACAGGTGAATATCATGCTCAATAATGGGGTCTTTATAAAGGCGACATGCACTCCCATCAATACCGTCATGGCTGAAGCTAAGAATTGCCCCGCCAATTTTACTCTCGGCAACATCCCGAATTTGTCATCTATGATTCCGATTACCATAACGGCCGCACCTCCCACGAGCGTCCCGATAAGCTCATTGTCGGCCCTCACCGTAAGGGAGAGTGCCAGAAAAAAGGCGACAAATATAGCGAGCCCGCCCAGCAAAGGCGTCGGATGCGAGTGGACTTTCTTTACGGAAGGGTGGTCCATAATATCAAGCCATTTGGCCAAAGGCATCATTAAAAACGGTGTAGCCAAAAATGAGGTAACGGCAGATATTACAATCGCTCCCAATATATCGACCCTAGTCATCTTCTACCTTTCAAAATACTCCGCTGTTCTCTTTATGATCTCATCGATGGATACGCTTGGATTGAATTTTATAAATCTTTTGATCTTGGATATATCCGGCTGCCTATGTTTCATATCTTCAAAACCCTTCTCATACGCCTCTTCATAAGGGATATGTATTATCTTAGATATGGAGCCGGTTAACCTCTTTACTTTTTTGGCCAACTCGTTCATCGAGATAGGCTGGGGGTTTCCTAAATTGAATATCTCGCCCACAGTCTTTTCGCAATCCATCAAAGAGTCAAGGGCGCCAACGACGTCGCTTATGTAAGTAAAACACCTCGTTTGGGACCCGTCGCCGTATACCGTGATAGGACGGTTGGACAATGCCTGTTTGACGAACCTGGGGAGCACCATTCCATAGCGCCCGGTCTGTCTTGGGCCGCATGTGTTGAACAAACGCACGACCACTATGGGCAGCTTCTTCTCTCTGTAATAAGCGAGTGCGAGAAATTCATCCAAGGCCTTCGTGCAGGAGTAGCTCCAACGCGGTATGGTAGTCGTGCCCAAAACTCTGTCGTCCGTCTCCTTGAATGATTTTAAACCATCCATGTTCTTTCCGTAGACTTCGCTCGTAGAAGCAAGGATCACCTTCTTCTTGCCGAGTCTGCTTGCGTTTTCCAGGACGATCTCGGTACCTCCGATATTAGTCTTTATGCTCTCCAGCGGATTGTCGATTATGTATTTCACGCCGACGGCTGCTGCAAGATGGAATACCGCATCGCAGTCTTTTATAAGCTTCTTCATCAATTTCACGTCCATAATCGTATCGATATAATAACTGAAGCGTTTATTGTTCTTCAGGTGCTCGATATTATCCATGGATCCGGTCGATAAATTATCGATTATATTGACCTTATGGCTTTTCTCAAGCAACGCCTCCGCGAGATGCGATCCTATAAATCCTGCTCCGCCGGTTATCAAAATTTTCATTATTGGCTCCCT
>JAFGFD010000094.1 GCA_016931215.1 Candidatus Omnitrophota bacterium | reverse complement strand
TTCCTTATGCCCTTAAGGCTAACCCTGAATGCGAAATGAAGGTGATATCACCTTATTACAGGGTTACAAGAAAAGGCGATCATCCGGTGGAAAAGGTGAAGGAGATAAAGGGCTTAAGGGGCTTCGGGGATATGGGTTCTTTTACGCTGCTCAGGACAGTGCTGGACGGCGTGGAGTTTTATTTTATAGATAAAGAAGATTATTACGACAGGGATAATCTTTACGGGACCCCGGAAGGAGACTATACCGACAACGCCCGTAGATTTGGCTTCTTTTCATACGCCGTCTTGGCGTCTATGGCCGAGACCGGATATTATCCCGACGTAATCCATGCCAATGACTGGGAGACCGCCCTGATCCCATTATACAGAGACTTGTATATTCAAAAAGGAGACCCTCTCGGGAAGGTCAAGGTCTTGTACGCCATACACAACCTGGCTTACCAGGGCCGGTTCGATAGAGAAGAAGTGGAAAATATAGGTCTTACGGAAGAGTACCTTGAGGCGATTTCTCACGAAGGTAAGATAAATTTCATGAAGGCGGGGATACTGTATTCCGACGCCGTAAGTACGGTAAGTAAAAAATACGCTCAGGAGATGCTGACCAAGGAATACGGCTGCGGACTTGAAAATGTTTTGCACAAAAGAAGAGAGGTCTTGTACGGAATTTTAAACGGCGCCGATTACTCAAAGTGGAATCCCGAGACGGATAAGTTCATTCCTGAAAATTACAATAGGAAGACACTCGATAAGAAGCAGGTCTGTAAAAAGGAATTGATCAAACGCATGAATATAAACATCCCTCTCGATAAGCCGCTACTGGGTTCTGTGGGCCGCCTTACCGGCCAGAAGGGTATCGATATCATCGTGGATTCAATCAGTCATATCGTGAAAGCCGGAGCCGGCCTTGCCCTTTTGGGTACCGGCGAGAAGCGCTACGAAGACGCCCTTGTCGGTGCGGGAAGCGGGAAGAAGCAGATAGGCATATCTATCGGTTTCGATGAGCGTCTGGCCCACATGATAGAAGCGGGCTCGGATATGTTCATACTGCCTTCGCGATACGAGCCGTGCGGGTTGAATCAGATGTACAGCCTGAAATACGGGACGATCCCCATTGTAAGGGCTACGGGAGGATTGGATGACACCGTAATTGATTACAGTCTCGATCAGGACAGGGGTAACGGATTCAAATTCGATAATGCCGATAGCCCGGATTTTGTATCTGCCCTGGAAAGGGCGTTTGCTCTTTACGAAGATAAAGAAGCCTGGAGGAACCTGCAGAGGAAGGGCATGAGCCTGGACTTTTCGTGGAATAAATCGGCACAAGCGTACGCCGCTCTTTACAGAAAGTTATTAGAAAAGACATGAACTCCGTTTTACTTTTAACGTTACATTTCCATCAGCCGGTGGGCAATTTCGACAGTGTGGTGGAGAGGGTCCACGATGACTGCTATAGGCCTTTTCTCGATACGGTTGCATCATACCCTGCCATAAAATTCAATATGCATCTTTCCGGCAGTCTATTGGATTGGTTTTTAAAGAATAGGCCGGAGACCATAGCATTGATTAAGGGCATGGTGGCCGCAGGCAATGTAGAGCTTGTCGGAGGAGCTATTTACGAACCGGTCTTTTCGACTATCCCAAGAGACGACCTGATAGGTCAGATCGACATGATGCGCCGGATGACCAAGGACCTGTTCAAGCGCGACTTCAAAAGCGCATGGATACCCGAGAGGGTCTGGGAACCGCATCTCGTAACGGAGCTTGCCACCGCCGGGATAGAGAACTTGGTCCTGGACGACACTCATTTCCTGTACGCGGGTATAACGAAAGATCGTACATACGGATATTATATCTCGGAAGACAACGGCAATACTGTGCGTATATTTGCCTCAGACAAGCCGCTCAGATATACAATTCCGTTCAGGCCCGTGGAAGAGTCTTTAAAATATATGAAAGACGTAACCTCAAGGATACCTGACGCCGTATTTATGTATGGAGACGACGTGGAAAAGTTCGGAGAGTGGCCGGGCACGCATAAGCTGGTATACGAAGACGGCTGGCTGAAAGAATTTTTGGATTGCCTGGAAAAGAATAAGGCTTGGCTTTCCACCGAGACGATAGGAGAATGCGTTGAAAGCCGCGGAGCGTTGGGCCGCGTCTACCTACCGACCGCTTCTTATGAAGAGATGTTGGAATGGGCCCTTCCATTAGAGACGAGGGAGTCTTACCAGAAGATCAAGCGCGATATAGAAAATAACGATAAGACGGAGGAATATCTTCCCTTCATAAGAGGAGGCTTCTTTAGAAATTTCTTCTCAAAATATTATGAGTCCAACCAGATGCACAAGAGGATGCTGTATGTCTCCAGCAGGTTGAGAAAAGCGAAGGGTAAGATCAAGCATAAAGACCTGTTCCGGGCGAGGCGGGAATTATACAAAGGTCAGTGCAATTGCGCGTATTGGCACGGGATGTTCGGCGGCGTATACCTTTACCATTTAAGGAGGTCCGTATACGAAAATCTTCTTAAGGCCGAGGAGATAATGAACAGATCGCTCGGCGGTAAGATCGGCGAGGCCGTTCAGGTTAACGATTTCGACGGAGACGGCTCTCCCGAAGTCATTATGCAAAATAGAAATATATGGATGTGCGCGAAGCCGTCAAGCGGCGGTACGATTATAGAGTTCGATGCAAGAGAAACTCATTGCAATATATTGAATATAATGACCAGATACAGGGAATATTATCATAAGGACTGGGAAGAGAAGGAACAGACGAGAATGCGGTCTTCCTCAAAGACACAACCAGATAGCAATCCCAAGGAGGTCATTAAATACGATACCTTTAGGAAAGCGGCGTTTACCGATTATCTATTGGACGGTAGTGTAAACTTGGAAGATTTTGAAAAGGGCCGTTTTACAAAGAGTGATTTTCCTAATGCCCCGTTTGACTTCAAAGTCAAGAACGGAAGGCTCGTCATGGAAAGGAAGACGACGATCTCTGACAGCGCCGCGACTCTGCGCAAGGAGTTTTCGTTGCATAAAAATTGCCTAAAGGCGAAATACGTCTTTGAAGAAGCGTCAGTAGGCGAAAAGAGTGGTATCTTCGGCGTCGAGCTGCCTTTTATCATGCCGGATGCGAACTCGTTCAGATACGTATACAGATTCAACGATCAGACCCAGGGTGGGTTTGGAATAGAATCAAAAGGGGCAACCCCCCGCGTAAGAAAGGTATTGGTCTTCGATCAAAACGGAGGATTCAACCTGGAATTCACATTTTCCGAAGAATGCGACATATGGAGGTTCCCTATCAAGACTGTTTCGAGGTTCGAAAGAGGGTACGAAGAGATATACCAGGGTTCGGTCATATTTGCCCGGTGGGAATTGTCCCGATTGCTGAGCGGCGGGCGGGAGATCCGCATAGACCTTAAATTGTCATAATGTTTGAATATGCCAAATAATGAGATCTTTGATGCAATTGTGATAGGAGGCGGTCCGTCGGGGATTATGGCTGCGGGCAAGGCCGGGGAGCGAGGCAGGAGGACTTTGCTTCTTGAGAAGAACGACCTGCTCGGAAGGAAACTCCTTATTTCAGGTAAGGGGCGTTGCAACATTACAAATGCCGGCGACATGGATGATTACATTCAAAGCTTCGGGGACAACGGCAATTTTTTGCGGAACGCCTTCTCTGTGATTTTCAATGATGAATTGATGGATTTTTTCAGGGCTCGCGGGGTCGACCTCAAGGTGGAGAGGGGAAAGAGGGTCTTCCCGAAATCCGATAGGTCCAAGGATATATTGCGGGCGCTTTGCGGATATTTGAAAGATAGCCGTGTCACCGTATGCCTGAACAGCGATGTAGCGGATGTGGTATGCGGCGATTCGGCAATGAAGGTGATTCTTTCGGACGGCAGAGAATATACATCATCCAGCGTGGCGGTGTGCACGGGTGGGCTATCGTATCCCGAGACAGGCTCCACGGGATTCGGATTTGAGATCGCGCGCAAATTGAGACATAGAGTGATCGAACCCCTTCCGGCACTGGTCCCTTTGGTTACCGAAGAAAAACCCCCGAGAGATTGGCAGGGTATTACGCTGAAGAACGTAGAGGCGTCGGTAGTCGCAGACGGCAGAAAAGCAGCCAAGAGGTTCGGAGATCTTATATTCACCCATTTTGGATTGAGCGGTCCCATCATATTGGATTTAAGCGGAGATGTGAACGATTTACTCAGAAGCAAGAGAGAGGTTGTTATCTCCGTAAGTTTGAAGCCGAAGGTCGATAAAAATGAGCTCGAGGGACGTCTTTTCAAGCTATTGAGCTCTCAGCCAAACAAGGTGCTTAAAAACGCCTGCAAGGCGCTCATGCCGCACAGGGTGGCAGACGGTTTCTTGGAATTTTGCGGCTTAAGCCCCAATAAGAAAGTCAATCAGATGACCAAAAGCGAGAGAAGAATATTATTGGACAGGCTGACAGACTTGCGTTTCAGGATTGTAGAGACCAGGCCGATAAGCGAGGCCATTATAACGCGAGGCGGCGTAGATACAAAAGAGATCAACCCGAAGACGATGGAATCAAAGGTGGTAAAGAACCTTTTTTTTGCGGGAGAAGTGATAGACGTAGACGCCAAGACAGGCGGATATAATATGCAGGGGGCCTTCTCAACAGGTTTTGTATGCGGAGAGCATCTATGAAGAAGATAATCCTTGCCTCGAAGTCAAAGAGGCGCTCAGAGATACTGAGACAGGTGGGCATACCGCATCTTGTCGTCCCGAGTGGGGTCGGAGAAGATCATAGAAGCGCCAGGCATATCCGCCGCATAGTCGTATCCAACGCGAAAAAGAAAGCTATCGCTGTTTCCAAAAAGAAGAATAGCGGCATAGTAATAGGTGTGGATACTATGGTCTTGTTTAAGGGCAAACTCATAGGCAAACCTAAGAATGTCCGGGAAGCAAGGAAGATGCTTCTGGAATTCAGAGGGAGGAGGCTGGAGGTATATTCCGGATTACACGTAATAGATAGCGACAACTCAAAGAGCGTATCGGGTAGCGACAAGACGACCCTCTATGTTAAGAGTATGCCTATATCGGATTTAGAAAAGTACTTCAAACTACTCGGACCGTACGATAAGGCGGGCGGTTTTTCAATTGAGGGGGTCGGCTCCATTATATTCGACGATTTGAGAGGTTCTTATTTTAATGTATTGGGGCTTCCGATGCACAAACTGCAGGAGCTTTTCCGTAAGATAGGATTGGACCTCCTGGATTTTATAAGCTGAGATTCGATAATCTATTTTGAATCTCTCTTGATCGCGGAGGCGGTTATGGAAGTAGGTATAATAGGATTGCCCCAGGTCGGCAAGAAGACGATCTTCAGATTGCTTACGGCCGTAGAGACGGAGAAGATGGATGCGGAGAAGACCAAAGCCCCTCTTAAAGGGGTGGTGGAAGTAAAGGACCCGCGATTCGATAAGATCGTCTCTATATATTCGCCCGAAAAGAAGACACCCGCACATATAACGGTAGTCCTTATGCCTAAGATCGATAAGGATTACATCCGAAGCGGCGAGTTCTATGAACATCTGGAAGATTCGGATGCCCTTTGCCATATCGTAAGGTCATTTGAAGATGACGCCATATACCATATCGACGGGACTGTAGATGCCGCGCGAGATATCGCGTCCATAAATGCCGAATTGATCTTGGCCGACTTGGTTTTCATAGAAAAGAGGCTGGAGCGGCTCGATAAGGATTTGAAGAAGAAACAGGATAAAGAGGAGCATAAGGAGAGAGAGCTTTTAGATAGGTTTAAAGGCCAGCTGGAAAAGGAACTCCCGCTCAGGTTACTGGAACTCTCGGATGAGGATAGGAAGATAATATCAAGCTACCCCTTTTTGACGCTCAAGCCTATTATAATAGCTCTCAATGTAGCCGAGGGAGATATTGCGAAGGATGTCTTGCCGGCGGAATTTTTGGAAAAATATTTGAAAGAAGGCTCTTATTTTATGCAGACTTCTGCTAAAATAGAGAGCGAATTGGCTTCGATCGAGGCGGATAACGAGAGAGAGCAGTTTCTGAAGGTTTTGGGTATCGAAGAAAGCTCGATAGACAAGATGACGCGTCTTTTATACGAGGCCTTGGGTCTAATATCTTTCTTTACGACGGCAAATAAAGAAGTAAGGGCGTGGACTATCAAGAAGGGCTCGACCGCGCCACAGGCCGCAGGCGCAATACATACGGATATGGAAAGGGGGTTCATAAGGGCGGAGGTGATAAAATATGATGACCTCCTCGCCTTAGGAGACGAGCATAAGGTGAAGGAAGCGGGGAAGCTTATGGTCAAGGGCAAGGATTATATCGTGTGTGACGGCGACATATTACAGATCAGGTTTAACGTATAGAGGATACTATGGAACTTATAGAAGATATAAAGAAGAGGCTTGAAGTGGAGGTCAGGGAATATTCGGATGAGGAAGAATATTTTGAAGGTGTCGTCCGTTCCGAAGATTTAGGGCAACTGGCGGAGATCCTTAGGAATAGCCTCGGGGAACCGATTAAGCAGGCGGGTAAGCAGGCCAGATTCCCCCGCCATCTCAACAAATTGATAGGATTGATAGGCGGGATAAGGATAGAGCAGTCCTTTTACATAAAAGAAGGGGAAGGCAGTAATTTCGTCTTTGCGGCGATATGGCCCTGGCAATCCGATAACTCGAGGGTTACGTTGAAGATCGGATGGGGGCGTCTTTCAGAACTTTAGGCGTAATAACAAGTCGTTTGACAATGTGTTGAGCGCGGAGGAGTAAAACATGTAGACCCGCGAGGTCCGCGGGACAAATAACCCCCGAAAATTCGGGGTCAGTAGAGGAGGTTAGTATGCCGTATGATCCTAGTTTGGATAAGAACATCTTTTCAGAGACAAAGGAATGGGATAACACCAAGATAACCGTAGGTGTTTTTTCATATAACGAAGGCGAAAAGAAGTTGCAGCTGACAAGGGAAAACAACGTTCAGGACGAATGGCGATATGCCAAACTCGGCAGGATGAACAAGGAAGAGGTTGAAGCGATAGTTCCTTTGATACAAGCCGCCATTAAGAATATGTAGGAAGCGAAGATATAACAGGCGTGGTCGTACTATGCATTACACTGTTATGACGTCAGCGGTATGTAATGTTTGCGTTGTGTGGGAAGGCAAAAACGATAGATTCAGAGTCAGAAGGATATTTCTGCTGGAAAGAGGCGCAGACGCACGAAGGCACATCAAACGGTTCTATCAGGAAGCCACAAGATCACAATGTAAGGGGGTAGACGCGTTACTTCGTGGTATAAGACGTTATTTCAAAAGCGGCTCAATCGGCTTCGATCTTTCGGATACGCATATGGCAGGTCGCTCAAAATTTGAAAATAACGTATATAAGGCTACCGCACATATACCGCCTGGTAAAGTCGCAAGTTATCGGACATTGGCGTCTATGTGTGACTGCAGGTCGGCCAGGGCTATCGGGAGGGTCATGGCAAAGAACCCATATCCTTTGCTCGTTCCGTGCCATCGCGTCATACACTCATCCGGCAAAATAGGCGGGTTCCAGACGGGGCCGCTTATGAAGAGGAGGCTTCTGGAGCTGGAAGGCGTGAAATTCGACGAAAGCGGCACGGTTCCAAAAAGCTTCTTTTTGTGTAAACGATAGAGACGCGTTAACGTTTTTTTATTGCAAAAGGAGATATTATGTTGGGGGGGATTGTATTCATCATTTGCGGCATTTTGATAGCCGTGTATCCGCAACTGCTATCTTTGATCGTAGCCACGATATTGATATTTATCGGCATAGTAATCGTGATAGTAGGTTATCATTACAAGAGGATCTCCAGGCATTTCGATAATCCTTATATAGATTTCTTCTTCCGTTTTTAAACGATTTTTGGCACACGCCATTCGGGGAAAATCCTATGGATAAGAGATACGACGTAGCCATTATAGGTTCCGGTCCGGCCGGTTATTCCGCCGCCTTGCGTCTCGGCATGAACAATAGAAGCGTCTGTGTGATAGATTTCAGTCAGGCCCTTTTGGGAGGGGTATGTCTTAACGAAGGATGCATTCCCGTAAAATCGATGCTCAACACGGCTAAGGTTTACAGGCAGGCAAGACAGAGCGAAGATCGCGGAGTGACGGCCGATGTTAAAGATGTCGATATTAAGAAAGCCGCAGATTTCGCATCTTCCGCCTCTTCGAGACTTCGCAAGGGCATCAAGGGACTTTTGGATAAATACGGGGTTGTCTTTACGGAGGGAAGGGCGGAATTGGACGGCTCGAGTAAATTGAGGATAAGTAAAGATAACGGCGACATCGATGGGATAGAGGCAGAATCTATAATTATAGCAACCGGTTCGCGGCCAAAAGGCATTTCTGGTATAGAAGCGGACGGACATCTGATAATGACAAGCAGAGATGCGTTACGGTGCAATGAAGTTCCTAGGAGGCTGCTCGTCATCGGGGCGGGGGCTATAGGTATAGAATTTTCTTCCATATTTTCGGCATTCGGCTCGGAGGTGACATTGGTCGAAGCAATGCCTCGTCTTCTTCCTTCGGTAGAAGAGGAATTGTCGAGCGCATTAGGCAGGATCTTCAAAAAGAGAGGAATAAACATATTGACGGACGCCGGCGTATCGGTTTTACATAAGGGTAAGCAATCGGTCGAAGCGGAACTGAAGACGTGCGACAGCGTAAAGAGGCAGAGCTTTGATGCGGTATTGATTGCGGCTGGGCGCATACCAAACACAGACGGATTGGGCCTTGATAGGCTAGGGATCAAGATGACGGATGGTTTTATAGATGTAGATGAAGGGATGAGAACCAATATATACAACATATTTGCCGCAGGGGATGTATTGAAGACCCCCATGTATGCACATACGGCATACCGAGAGGCGTATATAGCGTCCGACTCTATTCTGGGCAATGTGACCAAAATGGCTTGTTATAAGAATACACCGCTGGTTGTCTTTTCAGAACCGCAGATTGCAAGCGCAGGTCTCAATGAATCTGAGGCAAGGGCTCTTTACGGAGATGTCGTTGTTTCCAGGGCATTCTATAAGGCAAACGGACTGGCTGTAGCCACCAATCATGAAGATGGGTTCATAAAGGTTGTATTCGACAAAAAGGAAAGATTGCTTTACGGCGTACACATAATAGGCGAACAGGCGACTGAGATGATACACGAGTATATTTTGGCTATGAACGCCGGATTGAAGGTGGACGCAATAGCCGATGTAATACATGCGCATCCCACATATTCGGAGATGGCAAGTGCGCTCTTCTCGGTCGATTAGAGGTGGTTGTGAAAGTTTGCGTATTCGGCACATATAAAAACCTGATCGGAGCAAAGAGGCGAAAGGCGGTAAGGCTCGGAGAGCTTCTTGCCAAGAGCGGTATTACGGTAGTGTCGGGAGGATTTGGCGGAGTCATGGAAGATGTCTCCAAAGGGGCCAAACAGGCAGGGGGAGATACTATAGGGGTAACCTATTACAGGGATAAGAGTAGAAAGGGAAAGAGAGCAAATCCTTTTATAGATAGAGAGATAGAGACGGAAGATATATTTTCGAGGATAGAAGTAATGATGGATATTTCCGATGGTTTTATAGTCTTGGAAGGCGGAACAGGCACACTCTTGGAACTGGCCGCACTTCTGGAGCATATAAATAAGGATATGATGGCTCCCAAACCCGTAGTAGCCATAGGCAATTACTGGAAAAGCGCGCTGGCTACCCTCAAGAAAGAAGAGATATTGAACCTACGGGCGAGGAAATTATTCGACATCTTGACATGTAATGAGATCGTAAGGATCGCGGAAGATGCCGAAGGGGCTGTGAGGGAATTGAGGCGCTTTTTCCGGATATGAACAGGACAAAGAGATGCCGGTCAAAAGGATCGAGAGTATCATTAGGATATTGAGAAAAAGTTATCCAAGAAGCCGGACAGCGCTGCATTATGACAACCCATTCCATCTACTCGTGGCTACCATACTCTCGGCCCAATGTACGGATGAGAGGGTGAACAAGATTACGCCGGCGCTTTTCAGGAAGTATACGAGCGTCAGGTCGTTTGCCAAGGCTGATCGGAAAATCCTGGAGGCCGATATCCGGTCCACAGGATTTTATAGAAACAAGGCTAAGAGCATCATATCGAGTTCAAAAAGAATAATCGAACATTACGGCGGCCGAGTCCCCCGATCTATGGATGAACTGATAACTCTTCAGGGCGTCGCTAGGAAGACCGCAAATATCGTTCTATCCAGCTGTTTTGGGAAGGCCGAAGGGATAGCCGTCGATACGCATGTAAAGAGACTGGCTTTCAGGTTGGGACTTACCGGCGAGAAAGATCCCGTCAAGATAGAAAAGGATCTCATGGGCGTTGTTCCGAAAAAGGATTGGCTCGATTTCAATTACCTATTGGTAAGCCACGGTAGAAATACATGCAAGTCGCGGAAGGCCATGTGCAATATATGCTCCATAAGCCACCTTTGCCCTTCCGCAGGCAAAGTTTAGTCATATCTTTTTTACCCGCGACATAATAAGATAAAAAACGTTTTTCATATCGAAGACCCTTGCGTCGATCCGGGCATAACCCATAGTTATAAAAAGGGCACCCGCTTTAAAAATCAGGTGCCCCTTGTTTATTTCTCTTGAAATATATTATTTTTTCTTCAGTTGGGCGGCTTTATCTTTGCTCAGTACTCTCCAGCACTCATGCTTTCCGCTCGGCGATTTTGCGACCGCAAAGAAACGGCCTTTCTTCTCTTCTACCCTAAAATCGCCAGTCTTGAATTTAGCTTTTGACTTTACATCAAAGAATTCAACTTCTGCCATTACAACCTCCTTTTTACTGAGAAATGATCGTAAATTTACATCAATTATACCATGAGTTTGCGAAAATACAAAATATTTTTTCTGAAAAAGAGAAAAAGGGGTCGCGTCTTCACATTTGACATGGGTGCGCAACGCATTAAATTAAGATGACGCCCACTTCATAAAAGACTTGCCGTAATGCCTTTGAAGATATAAAATAGACATTTGCGGGATAGTTTAACGAAAGCCATAAGTCAAAGATAAGGAGATGACATGCAGTTGGATGAGATAAAGATTTCGAGGGCGATTATAGAGAATTACAACAGTAAGTTACTTGAGTATCTGGACGTAGATGTTGCGATTGCGGGCGCGGGGCCGGCCGGGATGGTGGCGGCTTATTACCTTGCGAGGAAGAAGAGGAAGGTGGCTATATTCGAGAAGAAGTTATCGTGCGGGGGGGGCATGTGGGGCG
>JAFGFD010000093.1 GCA_016931215.1 Candidatus Omnitrophota bacterium | reverse complement strand
TTCTTTGAATGACGCCCAACTCGCCTCCCTATAACGGCCGTTTTCTATAAAGTATTGTTTTAACGCCAAATATGATTCTTGAGCCGACATTACCCCTTTCTCGTCGATTTTTTCGCGGGATATAAAACCCAAAATTGTTTTTGAGAAATTTTGTTTCGTCAAAGATTTTATATTCTTTAATCCCGTATGCCATAACCGGGATTCGTACAATTGGCAATTCCAAAGGTCCGATTCGTTCAGATCGGCTTCCGCGATATTTGCATGCGAAAGGTCCGCATGCCATAGCCTTACGCTTTTCATATTGGCGCGAGTCAGGTCGCATGATTTTAGATTTGATCCCGTCAAATCACAACCTTGCAGATTCGAGCCTATTAGGTTGGCCGAGCTGAAATCAGAATAAGAAAAATTCGTATTGGTCAAATCGGACTGGGTTAAATCAGCGCCTTTTAGGTTCACCCTTATGAGATCGGAATCGCGCAGGACTATCTTCTGCAGGATAAAGTTTTCTCCGCTTTCACCGCTCAAAAGATACTTTTTTAACTTTTCTATGTAAGAGATTTTATCATTGGTATGCTTCCAGCAGTTTTCGGATAGACTTATTGCTTTAAGTTTACAGGAAGGGTTATTGCATACAAGTTCGTTACCGATTTTACTAATATTAGCCATATTGGATTATTGCATTTCATTCAGAAGAACTTCGAAATGTTATATGTCTGTTGATGAACGTTAAAATTTTATCCTGATCCTTTTTCCCTATACCGTTGAAGGATACACCCATGCCGGGATACATTTGAGGTTGAAGGCTTTTGTCGGATAACCAAGCCACCACACCCGTTATCTCTAAGTCCATTTTCGGCCCGATGTGGATTTTAAGGTTTAGTTTTTCGCCCAAAGGCATGATCTTCTTTGTATAGAGGTATATCCCGTCGCCGCTTATGTTTAGAAGCTTAGCCGAGTGCCAGATCGCACCCGCCTTTTTGGATTCTCTTCTTGATAAAAATTCGACTTCAATCGGGATTTCAATTCTTTTGAATCGTCTTCTCAATTTTATATCATCTAGAGGAGAATCGAAATGGAATGAATTGAGGGCTTCATCTTCGGTGTTATATATTTGGAAAACGGTATCAAGCTTGACCAGCCTTAGAAGCTCTGCGATGTGAAGCGGGACATTACATAGCTTCATCTTCCCCTTGTGGTTGATGACGTTTTTGTATGCGATTGCCAGGATCGATATTCCGCTGTAATCGACCAGTTCCACTTTTTCAAAATTGAGTAAAATATCATTCTTGCGGTTTTTAACCAGCCAGCCTATGGTCTCTATTATTTCAGAAGCGTTTATATCTATTCGACCTTCTATGTCGACAATATTGATCTTATTCGATTCTCTGACCCGTATATTCATTTATTATGATTCATGAATTGGCATGCTCGCACGCGTCAGCGGCTAAAGGCCGCCTTAGCATTGAAAATTGAGTTTGCCCTCAATACTCAAGGTTTTACTTTATCGGATACTTTAGTTCTTTTTCCAGCGCGTCGTCAAATTTCTTGGGATATTTTTTTGTTTTCATATCCTTGTTCATGTCAGAAGAGCTGTGGAATATACCCTTGAATTCTTCGAGCAGGCCGGAGCTTTTGTCTCCTTTTATCGGCGCCCCTTGCATCTTCGATTCATCTTTTATTACCTTATCTCCGGAGCAATGGAACATCTTCTTTATCTCCTGTATGAAAGGAGATCTTCCGTCCGCAGTGCTTTTTACCGGGAAAAGCAACCCGAAGGCAAAGACTAAAGATAACGAAAGAGAAAAAAACTTTTTCATGCAACACCTCCTGAAAATTATTTACACATTAAACAAATCAAGCTAAAGATTACCGCGATTCTTAGTTTCTTTCTTGTCCAACTGCGAGCTTACGATAGAACTCACGGTCTTACCGTCTGCCCTACCTTTGATTTTTTCCATAGCCAATTTCATTACCCTGCCAATATCCTTTTTACCGGACGAATCGGTCTCGTCAATTACCTCTGATACGATTTTTGATATTTCTTCTTCCGATATCTCTTTTGGCAGGTATGAATTCAATATCAAAAGTTCAGCTTCTTCTTTTGAAGCCAAATCGTCCCTCCCCCCTTTCTTAAATTGTTCTATCGAGTCCTTATGGCGTTTTACGTCCTTGCGTATCAGCGAAACGATTTCTTTATCTTCCAGTTTTTCCACGCTCAATTCTATTGTTTTATTGCTGATGGCCGCCTTGAGCATCCTTAATGCGGACACTCGTATCGCATCCTTGTCTTTCATCGCCTTTTTTAAATCCGAGTCTATCTTTTCGGTCATCATAAGAGTTATGCCAGTGCCTTTTGCATGGGATTTCGGTTCAAGCCGACGTCGGTCTTAATCTTTGTTCTTAAATTGTCCGTAGCATGAAAAAGTGCGTTGACTACGCGCTCATCAAATTGTTTCCCTTTCTGCTCGGTGAAAATTTTAGCAATCTCCTCTCTGCTTAATGCCTTTCTGTAAGGTCGGTCGGTTGTCATGGCATCATAGGCATCGGCTACGGCAAGTATTCGTGCGCCCAACGGTATTTCAGAACCTTTTTTCTTAAGATAACCGGAGCCGTCCATATACTCGTGATGGTAATATATGTAAGGGATGACTTCTTTCAGAAGTCTTACAGGACTCAATATACTGGCCCCTATAATGGGGTGCTGCCTTATGTGATCGTACTCCTCCTGCGTCAAAGGACCTCTTTTTCGCAATATGTCTTCCCTGACGCCGAATTTACCGATATCGTGCAACATACCGGCGATCTTTAGAAGATTTTGTTCGCTTTTTGATATGCCTAATCTTTTTGCGATCCTGACGGACAGTTCGGATACTCGCGAAGAGTGCCCATACGTATAAGGGTCTCTAGATTCCATCGCAAGCGCCAAAGTTGCTATAGTGCCGAGGTAGGCAGTATTGATCTGCTCGGTAAGTCGTCCTATGATGTAACCTGAAACAATGAGAAAGCAACCCCACAGCAGAACCTTTTTAGTGATAAAAACCATGTAATCGGAGTAACTCATAAACGCTATAACGCTTACGTAGAGAATCGATATTATTGCCGTAACCACGCCGCCTCTACTTTCATAGAAATAACCTGCGAACAACGTCGGGATAAAAAAGAAATTTATAAATATCTCTTTGTCCTCGATGAAATAAAAAATTAAAAGACTGCCCAGGCTGACGACAAAAAATATGATTAGCTTAAGATCAATTTGCGTTTTCATATTATTCTCTTTCCGTTGGTAGTTCCCTCACGCTGCTTCGTCTTGCGCAGGACAAAAAACTTTATTATCGGATTAAGATAATCAGCTATCAATTTGCCGTTAAGATGATCTATCTCATGAAGTATTGCCCTGGCCAATAGACCCTTAGCCTCCAGTGTCTGTTTTTTGCCGTTTTCATCGACGTATTGAACCTTTACCCATTTAGACCTTCTTACATTGACATATAAATTTGGAATGCTCAAACAACCCTCTTCCATACGCTCCTGCCCTTTAGCCTCCAGTATTCTAGGGTTGACCATTTTTAGAAGTTTATTATCGGCTACCTGTACGATAACCATCTTTTTATTTATCCCTACCTGCGGAGCCGCTATTCCTAAACCGCGGCTCATTTGCATCGTCTTTAGCATATCGCCGAACAGGCATCTTTCGTCGTCCCCGACTATATCCACATCCGACGATTTCTTTCTTAAGACGGGACTGGGATATTTTACAATATCAAGCATTTAAAGCACCCTATTATTTTTATCTACGTTTATAACTTTGATTTTGAGAGCTTTCGCCTTTTCTGAATCGACAAGCGCATACGAGATTACTATTATCAAGTCCCCGACTTCGCCAAGGCGTGCGGCGGGGCCATAAAGCACAACGTCACCTTTTCCGTTCTTTTCGGGTATACAGTAGGTCTCAAATCTCTCGCCGTTGTTTAGATTGACTACCTGGACCTTTTCGTAAGGATTTATTTCTGAAGCTGAAAGCAGCGCTTTGTCAATGCCTATGCTGCCCTCATAGTAAAGTTCTTTTTTGGTTATGCGCGCCTTGTGTATTTTGCTTTTGCACATTGTAATAAACATGGCTTCCTCGTATTAATATTATTCCCACTTCAATCGAGACCTGTAATAGGGGTGAATGCTACGTAATATAATAATGTTCCGACGATGAGTACCGCGGTCGACCACTTGCAAAGCCTAAGTCCGAATAGTTTATATTCAAGATCCTTCTTCGAAATAAAAAATACGCCCGTTATTAACATCAGGTGAGGGGCTATAAAACATCCCGCAAGATACATCCATTTGTTTTTCATATTCCCCTTCAGAATTTTACACAAGACTTCATCTAGTATTTCGCGTTATCTGGGACTGTCGCTTATGATGACAAGATTGTTTCCATCGAAGTATAGATATTTGTTTTTTTGCAAGTATCCTGCGTCTAGGGGCACGGGGGTATAACTTCTCGCTTTATAAACCCATTCTTCGCCTTGGCTTCTGCTGGCATCCGTTGCCGCTCGGGCGTTTATCAGGTCAGGTTCCCCCCACTTCGAGATGACCTCATCTTTACTCATGCCTACTCTGATCGATTCTGTGCCTAAAGGGTGGCGTATTACCTCTGCGGGTGTTTCGAATGGGTCGATTTCAGCGCATCCGCTGATAAATACTTGCATCGCCGTAACGCATATGATTGCCAGACATAATATCTTTAATTTCGCCACTTTTATCTCCTTGGTCATTTCAGTTATTTTTCGCGTTTTTTCCCTTATCCACTATTTTAGTTTGGTCATATATCAGGTCGCACAAGTATTTTAAAAAAGTGTTCTTGTTATCCTCTTCGATTTTCGAAAATTCCACACCCACTTCATAAGGGGAGCCGTCTTCCAGGGTTAATCTCTTTGACCATACTACCTTGCCGTTTACATGTACAGGATTGGAGGCGTCTGGGATCATCAGATTCATTTCAAGATTGAGTCCTGAGGAAATATCGTTTGAGCATATGAAGCGTAACCCGTCGCAAGACAGGTCCTTAGTTGTTACGTCTTTTCTCATGGTTTCGCCATCTATGATATATTGCAGATGAACGGGGACCTCTAAGCGTATATATTTTCTTCTTTCTTCCATTTTTTTCATGATACCCCTCTGTAGGTTCTATTAGGATTCTTTTCTCATAACGCTATTTAAAAGTAATATTGTGTAAGTATAACATATAGTATTTATTACGTCAAGTAAATGATACCATTTTATTCCGGGTTTAAAGACAGGTCTGTATAATGTTGAAAAATTTTTTTACTCCATTGCTTTAGGCTCTACGACCTCTTTTGCGGTAGACTCGTCATTTTTGATGGGCGCCATGAGATTTTCTCCCGTACTTTCAACGTCATCAATGCCGGAGTCCGCGTCTTTGAATAGCTCGTCTTCTTCCACAAGTAATTCGATTCTTTCTTCCTCTTCGGACTTGAGGTTTGTACGGAGCCAAGAGACGATGCTTTCAAGGACCTCTCTATCGACTTCATAATGATCTTCTACGGGAGGACTCTGGACAAGTTTTCCGAAATAATGGCCGAGTTCGCCGAAATATATTGTCGTGAAATTATCATTCTTTGAATCTGACAGAACTTTGCTAAGCGACTGAGGGCCCTCTATAGGGCTTATCTTATCCTGCCTGCCGTGCAGAATTAAAATTGGTACTTTAACCTTTTTGATCGCCTCGAGCGGATTATATTTACTCTCCTGTAATATTTTTTTGATGAAGACCCTTGTGTCCAGTACAGTTATCCAATCGCTCTTTTTGCCTTGAGCGATGTCTCTGCTTTGGTTGATAGACTCAATGGAGGTATCGCGGTATTCCTCGTCATTTGGCGATATATCGTTAATCGCGCGAATGATCATTTTATAATCGTTATCGATAGGTGATAACGATGATAACGCTGAAAGTAAAATGCATGCGCGCACATCCTCGCTTGTTCCCGCCAAGTGCGAAGCGTAAAAGCCCCCATCAGAGTGACCGAGGATGGCTATTTGTGATGGGTCGACCTCCGGTACAATCTTCAAAAATTCCAAAGCTTGTTTTAAGTCCGACAAGTGTTCTACCTGGGAGTACGCGGAGTAGAACCCTTGGCTTTTGCCTATGCCGCGTTTATCGGACCTAAATACACAATAACCCGATTGAGCCAGCGCATCGGCTATGTCGGTAAAGATCCCGAGTGCATCCCTATCGATAGGACCGGGTCCTCCAACGAGGAGGACCGCTGGATAGGGTGAACTCGAGACCGCCGGAATCGTCAACGTCCCTCGCAACTCAATATCGTCGTTGTGGAATATTACATTTCGCTCAAAGTACTGAGGGCTTTCTTTTCTATATTTCTCGACAGGGATATTTTTTTTCTGCGAGCAAAAAACAGATTTAAATTTTATCTTCGGAATTTCGACCATAATAACATTGTGAAAATTTTTGGTTACCCATACCGAGATAAAATCCCCATTGCCCAAATTCAGCGCCATTCTTTCGCATTGTATATCTTTCCCCTCGATCTCGACGGTGTCCTTGCCTATCGGCTTAATAGATATAGTATCTCGGCAAGGAGGCAGGAAACCTGATGTAGGCTCGATGACATTTACAAATTGCTCGCCGCGTTTTTTAAAATTGTACCTTTTTAAGATAGGTGGGTAAGAGACCATAGCCTCCTTTTCGAAACACAAATCATTTCCGAAGACGGGGATTTTTTCATGGAAGGAAAAATCGGAATGGCCGCTTGCTACGAAAGATATCTTGCCAGTATTGTTCGCAATTTGGATTATAAAACTAGACCCGTTATTCAACAATTCTTTCTTGTAGTTGATGAAATCTTTACCTCGCATGTCAAAACTGATTCTTCTTAAAATTTTCTTGTCTAGCAGGGCACGGGGAAACTCGGATATGGATTTATATATGAGACTATCTTCAAGTCTATACCTATCGATTTTCTCAAACCCTGAGAGTCGGTCGTTGTAGTAAAGGGCGTAGCATGATATCTGATGCCGGTTTTGGTCGAGGTAGTAAAAAGCAAATCCTATCATGGAGATGCTTATGATCAGCATAACGGAGAGCAGTAGGTATAAACGCCTCATAGCAAATCAAATCTTCCGTGCCCGACGATACGTTGACGTCGGGCTACCTGTTTACAAGTTGGTTTTTGTATATAGATCTTATATTGTTGAAAATGCCGATATGCTCTTTTGTAGCGTAGTCGGGATATGTAGTCGGCCACGGCGCATAGCTCCCGTTATAAAATTTCAGAGTCGACTCTCCGTATATACCGTCTTTTAAATACACGCGGTGACCGTGATCCTTTGTAGTTAAAAGAACGAGCTTGCCTAACGTAATATAACCCGGATCGATATTCACGGTCCGCTTGCCGTCAATCGAGAGATACTTTTCTATGCGATTCGAAATTTTTTTTATCTTGTATATTTCCTCAATGGATGCTAGCCTTTTTATGCTTATGAATTTCCTTTTCAGATTACGCCCGAATTCTTCTCTATAATATTGAGTGTGAGAAAAATCCAGGATGTTGCTATGGTGGTCCTGGGGGCCGAGTTTATCAGATACGACAGATTCGGCCTTTTTTAACCGTTTGTCATCGGCGAAGATAAAACCAACTATCAGTTTTACTTTTTCATGGTGTTTCGACATGATCTTTTCAATCACAGATTTTTTACTTCGTCTATCTCCCGATCGAGCATGTGGGCGACATCGTCGATTTCAGATATGGCATTGTTAATAACTTTTTTGAAGTGGCTTGCAGACAGATGCCTTTCTTCAAGCTCGACCAAGTTCGATGCCATACTTTTCAGCTTTGCATACATGTCCTTAAGCTTTTTCGCATCCCGATAGTTACCGAGTTTATGTTTTATAAGGGCATTTAGCTTTCTGCGCTCTTTGCCGGATAGCCCGATGAATTTTATCCCAATTCCGGGATAAAAGTATGGGTGCTTTTTTTTGGCTGCTATCCATATGACCTTGCCCTTGACGGAAATCGGTTGTAAATGCGAATTCGACATAAAGACAAGTTCTATATGTGAACCCTTTTTTGGCCTGAGGTTTGTTTTGAGGTAAAGTCCCGACGGCGTGATGTTTTTGACGTCAAGAAGGAATCCGCTGGAGACATTAGACTTACTTTTGCCGACACTCCTCCAGCGTATGGGCATCTTTATGGCTATTCTTCTATGTTTTCTTCTTTCGCTTTTTTTCATCAATATCTCATGATACGCTTTTTGGGTGATTGAAAGGTTATCGAGTCATGTTTTTGCTTTAGTTACGTAGTCGCTCAATCGGTTTCTGTCATTTTCGCTTATATGGGTAAATTGGATGCCTGCCTGGAAAATCCTCTTACCTTCATCGTCTCTGTCTTCAAAATCCCCCGATGACCACACCACCTTCCCTTCAGCTTTTACTATCGAAGTAATACCGGGTAAATCAAATTCGAGCAAAAGGACCGTACCTTGATTGAGCTTTTCATGTATTAGAAGGCGCATGCCGCTGGTCGACACATCTTTCGTGTGGCCATCCAGCGTTACCGTCTGTTTTTTTGAAAAAGTGTATTTTACGAGGAAAGTCGTGTTTATACGGGTAGCTTGGCGTCTTTCTTCCCCGCTCCAGTATTCTTTAATTCTAGCTCTCGGAATCTTAGATTTCTTTATACGAGATTCTTCCCTGACAAGCATTACCAAGACTAATGTAAGTATCAGAATAAACATGATCTCGCTGAATAACAGTGCCACGGTCCCTCCCGTTAACTGCTTATATTTCTAATTTTGATATAATTATACATAAGATACACAGGATTTGCAAGACTATCTTTTAGAAATTATATGTTATGGGAGACGCGGGTGGTTGCGTAGCCGATTTTAGATTCTTAACATCCGACGATTTGGACGATGAGTTTCCTGGACCGCTCTTCGGTGTCAAAGTCTATAAATACAACCTGCTGCCATGTTCCGAGGGCGAGCTTACCGTCAATAAAAGGTACGGTGATGTCAGGGCCCAATAGAGATGCTCTGACGTGAGAATGACCGTTATAATCACCCCATGTAAGATGGTGTCGATAGCTACCGTTTTGCGGAGCTATTTTTTCAAATATATTTCTGATGTCCTTTGATAGATTTTTTTCAAATTCCATCGTTGTTATTCCTCCCGTCGAGCCGGGCACGAATATCGTTACATTGCCTTCTTTCATTTCGTATTTTTTGATTAGATCCTGAACCTCTTTTGTTATGTCGATAATATCGGTGTTTCCTTTAGTGGCGAGAGAAATATATGAGGTGTGCACATTCATGACTCCTCCGGATTTTGAGATTTTTTGATTAATGGCCTGATAGAAAAATTGAAATTCATGTAAGGTATTGTACTTCAAAGCGAAGATTAAGGCAAGTAGTATTGAAACTACTAAAGGTATTATCTCGGGATCATGAGGCAATGTCAAATTTGACGCACGAGCCGTTGTTTATTATCTGCACGTCGGAGGATTCTTCGATGATGGATAGGAATACTTCTGCCAGGTCCGGGTCGAATTGGGTCTTTGAGTTGAATTTTATCTCCTCTTTGGCCTGTTCTAACGTCAGACTTCTTCTATAGGGTCTTTCGCTTGTCATTGCGTCGAAAGCATCGGCAATTGAAAGGATGCGCGCCAGAAATGGGATATTATTTTCCCTAAGTTTATCCGGATAGCCGTTTCCGTCATATCTTTCATGGTGATGGCGTATTAAGGGGATACAGTCCTTGAGAAAGCTTAAGTGCACTATCATTTCGGAGCCAATAACAGGATGCGATTCGATCTCAGCCCATTCGGTAGGAGTCAATTTGGATTTCTTTCTAAGTATAAAATCGGGAATTGCAATTTTGCCTATGTCATGTAATTTGCCAGAATACATTAGTATATCGATTTCCTCTTTGCTGAGATTGAGCTTATGGGCCAGCTTCAGGGCGTATCCGGTAACCCTTTCAGAATGACCGCAGGTATATGGGTCTCTCGCTTCGATTGTCTTTACAAGAGTCATTATTGTGTTGTAGTAGTTCAGGTGTACTTTTTCGTACATCATCGCATTGTTCAATGCGATCGCAACATGGGCAGCGAATGTAGACAAAAGGTTTACTTCCGATGCCTTGAAATTTTTTATCTTCCTGGAAAACGCTATTATGACTCCCAGAACGGTGTTTTTGAAAATTATGGGTACGGCTAGCAGGGAATGCATGCTTTCCCTCAGACATTCGCCATGGTATTTTATGCGCGCATCTTTGGATATGTCTTTTATTACCATAGGCTTCTTCATGTTTGCGACGATGCCCGATATACCCTCTCCCGCAGGGAGAATTCGGGCGCTCTGCTTGAATGATTTACTGACGCCTGAAGCGGCCTCCAGGATCAATTTTTTTCTACTTCCTTCGAATATGCGTACTACACATCCGGACATCCTGAGCAGTTCGGGTACGGTCTCTACTATGGACTTGAGTATTTCTTTTACGTCGAGGCTGGAGATGATTCTGTTGCCGAGTTTATATATCGTATCCAACTCCTTTGTGGCCAGTTTTAATCTAGCCGAGTGCCTATTTTCGATCTTTTTGAAATTTTCAACCAGTTTCGAAATTTCCTCGTTCAATCTTCTGGCTTCGACGGATCTGATCCTATGCTTCATACGTCTTTTACGTTTTTCAGTTATATCCACGAAAGATTCCAGTACATTTTCGACCTCTCCGTCTTTATTCAATATAGGAGTAGCCGTTATTTTAAAATATTTAATCTTACCGGACGGCGTAACCATAGTCTTTACGTCGCAGGTATGGACTTTTTTGTCTTTTAAGGACTTTATTACAGGACAGGATTCGCAAGGAGAGTCTTTTCGGGTAATGATACTGAAGCATTTTTTCTGTGTCAAATGTTCACTATTGCCGAACCGGGCTTGCATTGCAGGGTCACTCCAAATGACCGTTAGTTGGCGGTTTAATAGCCATCGGCACACGTCATTCGGAAAATCCAAACAGTCTCCCTCGCTGGCCATGCAAGAACGACGTAGTTCTTCTGCACACATAGCCTACACCCCTTTTTTCAACACTTTTATCAGCTCTTCAACTAAGAGCGGATAAAAAAAACCGAGCTGCACATAATCTGGCGGCTCGGCTGCCCACAATTTTGAAGTGGGCCCGTGGCTTTGCGATCCCTCATCAGGACTAGGAACTATCCCTATGCTAACCTTGCGGTTAACTTGCCTTTTACAGACCTTTTTCTTCTTCAACCACAAGTATACCAAAGTTTTTAGGTGTTGTCAAGATGTGCGAATAAAGAAAATTAAAAAAAGTCATTTTTTTTGGAATTTATACGTAATGTTAAGAGATAAAATATCCTGATAGCCTATTTTTGAGCTATAGAGGGAGGTATATTCTTGACAACTAGAGGGTATCTGACCTTCAATTCACCGTTCAATAAGACCTCAACTGCGTACTCCCCTGCCGTATCGAATTTTAGATTGTTGAATCTTGCTATGATTCTGTGCTTAGCTTTTAGGTCTCTAAGAACGAAAGGTGATTCTTTATCCTCTGTTATTAGAGCCCCTTCCTTTGTTACAATCCTGCTTTTCTGCCTAAAGGTGCCGAGGCCTCCTATCCAGCAGTTCATTATGTATAAGGTTGGGTGAATGGCAGGGAATTTCTTTGCCCCTATGGTTTCGAACAAACCTATCAACATGAATTTGCCGTTATCCTCACGCCTGACATCGTCGCATAATATTGAAAAAAGCAAATGCGGCTGAATAGCTGTTTCGTCACTCATTGCGATATTCCTTATCGTTTATTATTCGTATTTAATCAGACAGGCATCATCTTCTTAACGTAGCGGGAGATAGCTTCCCTTGTCTTGTCCGTTACGTCATCGAAAAATATGGCTGTTTCAAATATTTGTTTTTTTTCAGAGTCTATGGGCACGATTCTGACGACCGTGCCGCTGCATACGATCTTTTTATTTTTACTGCGCGTGCCAGGCAGCAGAAGCGTTATCATTACTTTTGACATCAGGGGCAACGGTTTGTCGGTGGTAAAATACACACCGGTAGCGCTTATGTTCTTCGTTTCTACCACCGTACAATAATCGCCCTCCATAACTTTCAAAGGCAATTTTTTTTCAATTCTCGGCGTTTGTCTCTTTTCCTTAAAGTTTTCCATTTTATACCTCTGATTTTTTCTTTGCCGAGTTGTAAGCGTCGTACAAGTTGTATATACCTATTACGGCAATTATTAAGACCCCCATTGTCAAGATCAATAGGTACATAAGAATAGGAGTCAACCTATAATCTTCCTTTACTAGCATAAGTATCAACTGCACGGTGCCTATGATCACAAGCACCATGCCGCAGGCAGAACCCGACATTATATAAAGACCCTTGGATATCTCTCCGTTGTATATTTGACCAAGTCCGCTGAATAAGAATGATAATACAGCGGATAGTCCCGGGTTGACCTTATCTTTTTCATTTTTTCCAGTCGGCATCTTGCTAAGCGCCTTCAGTTTATCCGGGCGGCCACGCCAATTTCCTGCCTCCAATAAGGTGTATGTGAATATGCCCTACCGCCTGCCCCCCGTCCTCGCCGCAGTTTAATACGAGTCGATACCCTTTTTTATATATGCCTTTTTTTCTAGCTATATCCTTCGCAGTTACTATCATCCTCCCTACGAGAAGGGCTGTTTCGCCTGTCAGGTCATTGGCGCTGCTCAGGTGTTTTTTCGGGACTATTAATACATGAGCCGGCGCGGCCGGTTTTATGTCATTAAAAGCGACGATTTGCTCATCTTCGAACTCTAGGGGGACGTCCATTTCTTTATGTGCGATTTTACAGAATATGCACTTAGTAGAGTTCTCGTTCACGGAATATTCCTTTGGGCCTTACACTCTTCTATTTCGTAAGTTCTGTGTCCCAGGCCTATTCTTTCCGCATGCTTTAAATGCCAGGACCAGTCGATATTAGGATACCCCTTTTTGAATACGTCCGCCCCATTGTTCTTAATGACCATATCTACGGACGCCTGGTCCAGCGCAACCGGGTCCTTAGAAGCCAATATACCTATATCATTACATATCGGAGGTTCGCTGCGAGACATGCAATCGCAATCTTTAGTAATGTGATTTATGAAATTGATATAACAGATATTTTGCTGGCCTACCGCCTTTGACGCCCCAAGCGCATATTCGGCCAATTTCTCCTGAAATACCTTTATTGCTTCACTCCATTTTATTTCGACCGCACCTATTTTACAGATTACAGTGCATTCGCCGCAACCGATGCATTTGTTTTCGTCAATTGCAGCCTTGCCGTTTTTTATGTCAATCGCACCTTCCGGGCACCATTGTGCGCATATGCCGCACCCTATGCAAGCGCCTTGCGATATAGACGGAAGCACATTCGAATGCTGTTCCAGTTTTCCGGCCCTTGACGCACACCCCATTCCTAAATTTTTTATAGCGCCTCCGAAACCAGATTGCATATGGCCGGTGATGTGCGAAAGGCACACCATGAAGTCATAGTCTATTAGATCCGAGGCAATCTTTACTTTTTTAAAATGCGTTCCATCGACTTCTATGGGATTGAACCCCCTGCCCTTTAAGCCATCAGCTATGATTATCGGCGCGCCTATGTTTCTTATGCCGAAACCATGCTTTTCAGCGAGCATGATGTGCTCTGCGGAGTTTGCGCGCCTCCCCATGTATAACGTATTGGTCTCAATTAAAAAGACGCGGTCGGAGCGGCCTTTAAGAATACTGACTATATTTTTGATGACCTTAGGAGATATGTGGCCTATGTTATCTACTTCCCCGAAATGGGTCTTTACCGCAATAAAATCTTTTTTGCCGATTGAATCCAAAAAATCAATTTTTTTTAAAAGAAAAGCGGCTTTCCTTGCAACAGAAAAAACACTTTCTTTGTTTTTTATTTTCGCGAAATAGACTTTACTCATGCCATTACTATACTACACGAAAATCATCATTTCAATATATTTTTCACGAGTCTCGGCAAGGAGAAATGGAGATGGGCAGCTTTACCTCTAACTGTCAGCAGTATATGTAAGGTCAAATATCTTTTACTACATTGTTAACCAAAGAGCCGACCTTTTCAATCCTGACCTCTACCCTATCCCCGTGTTTTAGTTCACCGACTCCGGCCGGCGTTCCCGTGGCGATTACATCGTACTTCTCAAGCGTCATTATATGGGAGATGTATGCGATCAATTTTTTGCAACCAAAGACCATGTTTGAGGTATTTGAAGATTGCCTTACCCGGCCGTTCAGAAGTAATTCTATCTTTAACGAAGACGCATCAATGTCTGATTCTATAAAAGGCCCTATAGGGCAAAACGTATCGAAGGACTTGGCCCTGGTCCACTGAGTATCTTTTTTCTGAAGGTCTCTGGCCGTTATGTCATTGAGGCAGGTGTAACCCAATATATAATCATCCGCTTCATCTGTTGAGATATTGCGAGCCCTCTTTTTGATTACAACAGCCAATTCTGCTTCATAGTCCACCCTTTTCGATTCGACAGGGCAAATAATGGCATCTTCAGGACCTATTGCAGATGACGGGGGTTTTAAGAATATAAGCGGCTCCTTCGGTATGGGCATGTTGAGTTCTTTTGCGTGGTCGGTGTAATTCAGGCCTACGGCAACAATTTTGGTCGGAGAGACGGGGCAGAGTATTTTCGCATCTTTTAATTCTATAGGCTCATAAGGCGAGCGTGCTTTATTTTCATCGGGATATATAGCACCGTCTTTGATAATACCGTATCTTATGATGTCGTTACTCTCGAATTTTACATATCTCATAGCGCAATTTGAATTACTTTTTACAAAAATATGTATCTCAATACGAACAAGATTGCGAACACATGGACGATCCAGTGAGCTTCTCTGTGCCTGCCCGATATGCATTTCAGAAATGAATATGAGATAAAACCGAATGAGATGCCCTCTGTTATACTGAAGGTCAGCGGCATTATGACGAGCGTCAGGAAAGCGGGGATGGATTCAGAGACATCGCCCCATTTTATTTTTGTAATCCCTTTAAATAATAAGCTGCCCACCACAATCAGGGCGGGGGCAACTACAGGGTGAAGTTCCGATTGATTCACCGTTACGCCTTCTCCGACGGTCCTGATTAAAGGATAAAAAAATAAAGCAATGAGGAATAGCGAGGAAGTCACTACGTTTGCCAACCCTGTCCTACCGCCCTCAGCTACGCCGGAAGAGCTTTCTATGTAACTTGTAACGGTAGAAGTTCCTAAAATTGCCCCGCCCACGGTACCTATCGCGTCGGAGAGGAGGGCCTGCCTTGCCCTTGGCAATTTTCCGTCTTTCATTAAATCGGCCTCTTCGGCGATTCCGATTAACGTACCTATTGTGTCAAAGAGGTCTAGAAAGAAGAATATAAAAATTACAGTTAAAAGGCCTAGGTTGAAGGCTCCGACGATGTCAAGTTGTAAAAAAGTGGGACCTATAGAAGGAGGAATTTTTGCTATGCCGTGAAAATTCAGAATCTTTAGATGCAACCCAAGAAGAGTAGTTCCAACTATGCCAAGAAGAATGGCGCCCCTGATCTTGAGCAACATGAAGGTCGTGATGACGGTCACTCCGAAGATCGAAAGCATTACAGGTCCGCTCTTCAGGTCCCCGAGTTTGACCATTATAGCAGGGTCTTTAGTGACGATACCCGACCATTGCAGGCCTACAAACGCTATCAGGAAGCCTATGCCGACGGCTATACCACTTTTTAACGATTGAGGTACAGCGTCTACTATGTGCTCTCTTATTCCTACGAAAGACAGGATGATGAAAAGGGCGCCGGAGATGAATACGGCGCCCAAAGCAGTCTGCCAAGGTATGCCCATCCCCAGACATACGGTGAAGGCGAAGAAGAAATTGTGGCCCATGGCGGGAGCGAGCGCAATAGGATAATTTGCCATTATCCCCATTAGAAGAGTTGCGATTGCGCTTGATATGCAGGTGGCGGTCATTACCGCGCCGAAATCCATACCGCACTTTGACAATACGACAGGCTGGACGCATATGATGTACGCCATTGTCATAAAGGTGGTTATGCCAGCCAGCACCTCTGTTTTTATGTCCGTGCCGTTTTCTTTTAATTTAAATATTTTTTCAAACATAGCGGACCGAAACTTTTAAAATCACTCTTTTCGTCGCTGACGATAATACTGTAGATGAGCACATGGGACGGATAGATATGCTATAAAGTGAAATGCTAAAGGTAAGAAAGGCATAATGCTTTTCCAGCCAGAGAGACCCCGTTTATCAACAGGGCATCAAGAAGGCGTGTTCGATTGACCGTTCTTTTGAGAGTCCGTATCGGCTTTAGTAATGGCTTCTTTTTGGGCCTCAGTTTCCTTCGCCTTCTTTTCCTCGGCCGCTTTCTTAAGCGCCTCTTCTCGCTCTTTTGCCTCTTTTGCAGCCAGTTCTTCAGCTTCCTTCTTCTTCTCCGATTGAAATTTCATCCAGCATCTTTTTGTGCAAAAATACCGGCCGTTTTTATAATACCACTTTTTGTGCTTAAATGCCTTATTGCATACGGCACAATTTGTCGGCAGCACCTTTTCTGGCTTGGCAGGCTTGGAGTCTTCTTTTTTCTCTGACTTTTCCTCCGGCTTAGGCCGCTCTACCTTCTTTTCTTCCTGTGCCTTCTGTTCAGCTTTTTTTATTTCATCGGATGGTTTTTCCTGACCCTTTTTTTCTTCCGGCATCTCGTCTCCTTACTGATTTCTCTGTATCATTTTGAATGTGATTTAATCGATATAAGGTTACTTCAATTTGTACATTATATATTAAGTAGGCGGCTAAAGGCAAGAAAAAAATACGGGGCAG
>JAFGFD010000092.1 GCA_016931215.1 Candidatus Omnitrophota bacterium | reverse complement strand
GGTAACCTCGATACAAAGAGCGAGGAAGAGATCATCAAGATAATCAAGGAATTGAATGAGAGGGGCAAGACCGTCATAATGGTTACCCATGAAAGAGAGATCGCTAATCACGCCAAGAGGATCATAACGATGCAGGACGGCGAGATTATTTCAGACGAAATTAAAAACGTCAAAAAAAATTCTCATGATAACAGCGTTTCGGTCCAGGAAATGCTTTCGAAGACTCACGCATATTTGGGCAGGGTGGAATTGACGGAGCATATTCGTCAGTCATTCAGGGCTATTCTATCGAATAAAGTAAGATCACTACTTTCTATGCTCGGCATTCTCTTCGGCGTCGCCGCCGTTATAGCTATGCTGGCACTGGGACAAGGGGCTAAAGAGTCTATGGAGGAGAGAATCAAGACCATGGGCTCCAATCTTCTGTCGATACACGGCGGTTCGACTAGAGTGAGGGGCGTATCAACGGAATCGGGTTCCGTAACGCGACTCACTCCTAAGGACGCTGATGCCATCAAAGAACTAGCGCCTTTGGTGAAGAGGGTCAGCGGCACCGCGAGCGGCAGCGGGCAGGTTGTATACAAGAATGAAAACTGGAATACGAGGATCGAAGGCGTCGATTTCGATTACGGCGAGATGCGCGCCACATTACCCGAAGTCGGAAGATGGTTCGCTAAAGAAGAAATAGAGAGACGCGATAAAGTGGCGATATTGGGGACCACTATCGTCGAGAAACTTTTCGGAAACAAAAGCCCTATAGGCGAGATAATCAAGATAAACCGCGTAAATTTTAAGGTCATAGGGGTCGCGCCGGAGAAGGGTTCGGGCGGCTGGCGGGATCAAAATGAAGTCATTTATATACCTGTCACAACCGCCATGTATAGGATTTTGGGCAAAGATTATCTTGACGGAATAGATCTGGAAGTCAGAGATGTGGAATCTATGGAGGAGGCCCAGGAAAAAATAAAAGAGCTCATAATGAGACGCCATCGCATATATAAGAACGAGGAGGACTATTTTCATATCAGAAATATGAACGAGATCCAGGAGATGCTTACGAGCACGACGCGAACAATGAGTATTCTTTTGGGATGTATAGCCGCGATATCCCTACTGGTCGGTGGAATCGGTATTATGAATATAATGCTTGTCTCGGTTACCGAGCGCACGCGCGAAATAGGATTACGCAAAGCGATCGGAGCCAGGGCCAGAGACATCATGACTCAGTTTCTCATCGAGTCGATAATCATGACCTTAAACGGCGGGCTGATGGGCGTTCTCCTCGGCATAATTGCCTCGGTGGCTATGTCATTTTTTGCCGGTTGGGCCACTAAAGTCACTCTTTCGAACATTATTCTCGCGACGACTTTTTCGATAGCCATAGGTATGTTCTTCGGACTTTGGCCCGCCAAGAAAGCATCCGAGTTAGATCCTATAGAGGCATTGAGATATGAATAAGAGGCTCCGCATAAAAGAGTGGACTATGAGTACGCGGAAGACCATAACGGTTATTTAGAGCAGGGGTAAGGCGGGATATAATATATAGTGACGGAAAGGAGGTTGTACGCCGTTATTCAAGGCTAAGGTCGGCCAATTCCGCTCACATTTCAAAAGTAGATATAACCGATGCAAAAAATAACTTGTCGTTATCGGAAAGAACAGGGAAAACAGAACTTGAGTTTTTGAGGAAGAAATATAATATGGCTAAAGAAGGCCTAGTAAGATCGACGGTTTCCGTATTGATTGTATCGACTGTGGTAATCGCCGTTGTCTGCCTTGTAATTTTTAAAAAGGTGTGGATAGGCCCTATTTTGATAGCCTTGGGTTTTCTACCGTGGATACCTCTTAAAGTCAGCGGCCGCAGCATAAAATCGACAAGCGCGGATATAATATTCGGCGCTATAGACACAGGGATCTTAGGGATAGCAGCCTTGATAGGGGCAAATTTCGCGGGTGTCCTCGGTGCCATCGTAGGCGGCGCCGTCGGTGATGCAGTTACCGATGCTATAGCCGGTTTGTTTGAAGGCAAGATTGCCGAGGTTCTTAGAAGATACGGCATTGAAGAGGCCAGGACGCCTTTAAGTAGTTCTATGGGGAAGATGTCAGGTTGTCTAATAGGAATAGGAATTACATTGACCATCGCCTGGACTATAATCAAATTATAAAAAATGAAAAAAGCCATCGTCGGAGTATTTAGATACACCAGGCATAAGTGGCAAAATAGATTTTTAAGAGGATTGAGGAGGTCTTCATGAAGATAGCGGTAATCGCGCCTCCGTGGATTCCGATACCCCCGCCCAGATACGGCGGTATTGAAATAGTTGTGTGGAATCTTGTCGAAGGTCTTAAGGAACTTGGCCAGGATGTGATTCTTTTTGCTCTTAAGGACTCCAAAGTATCGTGCAGGATGTATCCTTATCTTCGCGCGCCTCTACATTTTGGGATGGATTCTTCGCCCGCTGACAGAGCGTTTGTGAGGGAGTTGGCTTTAAAATACGCCTTCTCCAGAGCCGGGTACGAAAAAGTGGATATCATACACGACCACACCATGTTTAAATCCACCGTTAGCATACCCACGGTACATACTGTTTACGGCCAGGCGACCGAAGGGTCGATCACCCAGTGCATTGAATTGCTCAGGGGAGGAGAAGAGTACCTTGTCTCTGTCTCTCAGAGGCAGAACAAACGCTATACTACGCTCAATCACGAGATACATTTTATCGACGTTATCTATCATGCTATTGACGTGAAAGCCATCAAGTGGTCTGAAAAGAAAGAAGATTTCTTTTTAAGTGTGGGCAGGGCCAGCTGGGAGAAGGGATTCGATTCCGTGCTAAGGGTCGCCGCCGCCGCCAAGATAGGGCTCATAACGGCCATTAAGATAATGAGCGAGGAGGAGAGGGAGTATATCAGGAAAGAGATAGATCCGCTCATATCGAATCACCCCAAGGATCTTTTATTCCAACTCCATGAAGAGGTCCCTAGGGAGACGTTGCTGGATTTACTTCGGCGCGCCAGATGTATCCTGGTGGGCGATAGATGGGAACAGCCTTTCAGCATTGTAATGATCGAAGCCCTTGCCTGCGGTACGCCAGTCATAGCCTTCAGAAGAGGGGCTGCCTCCGAGATCATAACGGACGGAGAGACGGGTTTTATAGTGGATACGGAAGAGGATATGATAAAAGCAGTGAAAAAGATAGATACAATCAATCCAAAAAATTGCCGCAAACGGGCTGAGGAGTATTTTTCGAGAGATACGATGGCCGGGAAATATCTCGAAGCTTATAAAAAGATACTTTCCAGGAATTAGGAGGCCTTGATGAAGATAGCCGTTATCGCTCCTCCGTGGATTCCGATACCGCCGCCTAAATACGGAGGGACGGAGCTGGTCATATACAATTTGGTTGAAGGACTGAAAGAGGCTGGCGAGGATGTGGTGCTCTTCGCGCCAAAGGACTCGAATGTCTCATGTCGACTTATGCCATACATGGAGAACAAGTACTACTTCGGGCTGGATTCTCCGGAATATTCGAAAGCCGTTGTAGGAGAGCTGGCCGCAAAATACGCTTTCAACAGAGCGGGTTATGAAGGCGTGGATATCATCCATTGCCATATGCTCGATATCCCCGATGTGGATATACCTTGCGTCTACACCCTCCATGGCCCCGCAAATGAAGCGACGGTCTTGCGATGCGTGGAATTGTCGAAAGACCCGAAAAACGGATTTGTCTCAATTTCCAAGAGACAACAGCAATTACACACCGTTTTGAGCGACAAGATAAACTTTATAGGGAACGCCTATAACTGTATCAATGCCAAGACGATAGAATGGAAGAAGAAAAAAGAGGACTTCTTTCTATTTGCCGGGAGAGTCAATTGGGAGAAAGGCCTTGACCTCGCCATCAGGGTGGCGAGTAAGGCGGGTGTCAATCTCATCATGGCGGTAAAGATGACCGAGGAGTTTGAGAAAGAATTCTTCAGAAAGGAGATTCTTCCCTGGATCGAAAAGTATCCGCAGCACCTCTTTTTTCAGTTTCAAAAAGAACTTCCGCGCCAGATGATATTCGACCTTATGAGGCGCGCCAGATGCACGCTCTTTACAAGCCAGTGGGAAGAACCGTTCGGCCTTGTCATGGTAGAGTCGCTGGCCTGCGGCACGCCCGTCATTGCTTTACGCAGGGGAGCCGCGCCTGAAGTTATCGTAGACGGGAAGACAGGATACTGCGTAGACACCGAAGAGGATATGGTGAAGTTAATAAAGGAGGGCAAGATAGAAAAGATTAGACCCGAGGTTTGCCGCAGATATGTTGAGAAGAATTTTTCAAGGGAAAGGATGATAAGGGACTACATGGCCGCTTATAAGAAGCTTCTCGCTTTGAACAATAGGTGAAGGAGGTAAAGGATGGCAAAGAGTATAGGTGATTACATAGACATCGTAGGGGCGGAGACTATCTCCAAAATTTACAAAAAGGCCAGTAAGCTGTACGGAAAGATGGTGGCTAATGTAAACGCTACGTTCCTGGGCGGAGGCGTGGCTGAGATACTTGGCAGAATGGTCCCGCTCATGAACGAGATCGGTCTTGATGCCGAATGGCGGACTATACATGGAAGCCCGGCATTTTTCGACATAACAAAGAGCTTCCATAACGCAATGCAGGGAGGGGAGATCAACCTTACCGAAGAGGTCAAATCTCTATATATGGACATAAACAAGGAGTACGCCAATTTTTCGCATTTGAACATATATGATTGCCTCATTGTGCATGATCCCCAACCGCTCCCTCTGATAAGATTCTATAGAAAACAGCAACCGTGGATCTGGAGGTGTCACATAGATATAACAAATCCCAATAAAGAGCTATGGGACTTCTTACGGCGATTTATGATTAGATATGACGCGATAATCATCTCAAGCGAAAAATACAGGAAAGAAGACCTCCCCGTCATGCAAAGGGTCATCCCGCCGGCAATAGATCCGCTATCTATGAAGAACATGGAGCTTTCCGAGGAAGAGATAATGAGGTACATCAGAGAGTCCAACATACCTACGGATAAACCCCTCATTACTCAAGTCTCGAGAATGGATCCGTGGAAAGATCCCGAGGGCGTCCTGGAGGTGTTCCAGATAGTCAAAGAGAAAGTGGATTGCAGGCTTCTTTACTGCTATAATCTGGCGACCGATGATCCCGAGGGGATGAGGATCTATGACAGGGTGTATAAAAAAGCGCAAAAATTCGCCGATCAGGGCGATGTCTTGTTCGTCATCGGCAATAATGAACTTCTTGTCAATGCCATACAACGTTTCTCCTCGGTCATAGTCCAGAAGTCGACGAAGGAAGGGTTCGGTCTCGTAGTAGCGGAAGCGCTCTGGAAGGGCAAACCTGTTGTGGGGGGCAATGTCGGAGGGATACCGCAGCAAGTTAAGGACGGCGAAACTGGATTTCTGGTCGACCCCCATGACTTCCGCGCCTGTGCCGATAGGATAGTAGAACTTCTTAAGAACCCCAAGATGTCCGAAGAAATGGGAAAGAAGGCTAAGGAATTCGTAAGAGAAAAATTCCTTACGACAAGATTGATATCAGATTATCTGGATCTTATAGCAGAGCTTTTACAGTAAAATATAACATCTTGCTTTTATATAATAATTCACGTGCCGGATTACTCGTTTGGGGCATAAAAAAGGAGAAGATATGGCCGATATCAAAGTCTATTTAAGCGAAAAGGACATACCTCGCAAGTGGTATAACATAGTGCCGGATTTTGCAAATAAACCCAAGCCCCCGATCACGCCGGACGGAAAACCCATGACGCCTGATATGCTAGCTCCGGTATTTCCGATGAATTTAATAGAGCAGGAAGCGAGCCAAAAGCGATGGATAGACATACCTGAAGAGATAATAGAGATACTTTACAGGTGGCGGCCTTCTCCGTTGAGAAGGGCGTGTTACCTCGAAAAATATCTCAAGACACCGGCGCGTATCTATTACAAGGACGAGAGCCTCAGTCCGCCGGGAAGCCATAAGCCTAACACGGCGGTTGCGCAGGCATGGTACAACAAACAGTTCGGGATAAAGAAACTTACGACGGAGACCGGGGCTGGCCAGTGGGGCAGCGCTCTGTCTTTTGCCTGTAACCTCGTTGGCCTGGAGTGCAAGGTGTACATGGTAAGGATCAGTTACGACCAGAAGCCCCTGCGCAAGACAATGATGGGAATATGGGGCGGGGAATGCGTGCCGAGTCCGAGCGACCAGACCGTATTCGGCAGGAAAGTCTTAAAAGATACCCCGGATACACCGGGGAGCCTGGGCATAGCCATCAGTGAAGCCATAGAAGAAGCGGTCAGCGATAAAAGCGGCAAGACGCGATATGCCCTGGGCAGCGTATTAAACCATGTCATGCTCCATCAGACAATCATAGGGCTTGAAGCGAAAAAACAACTCAAGGCTGCGGGGGAAAAGACGCCTGATGTTATAATCGGTTGCGCCGGGGGAGGAAGTAACTTTGCCGGATTGTCTTTTCCTTTTGTATACGAAAAGATAAACGGTGCAAATATCACGATCATTCCCACGGAGCCGACCGCATGTCCGACTCTGACAAAGGGGCCGTTTGCCTACGATTACGGAGATACTGCGTGCATGACGCCACTGTTGGCCATGTTTACCTTGGGCCATGGTTTTGTCCCGCCGCCAATACACGCCGGCGGATTGCGATATCACGGGATGGCTCCGCTTGTAAGCCATGCTGTGAGGGAAGGGCTTCTTGAGCCGCGGGCGTTTGACCAGATAAAATGTTACAAAGCGGCTCTCACATGGGCGAGGACAGAAGGCGCTATATGCGCCCCTGAGACCAGTCATGCCGTAGCCTGCGCGATCGAAGAGGCAGAAAAAGCCAGAGAGGAAGGCAAGGAAAAAGTGATACTCATGAATTACAGCGGACACGGATTACTGGATATGGGAGGATATAAGAAGTTTCTCGACGGTGAACTAATCGAGTACCGCTTACCGGCATCCGAGGTAAGTAAATCGCTTGAATGTCTCAAAGGGCTGCCCAAGATCAATAATTAACTCCTCGATCGTCTTATAATCCGATAATAAGACATGAAAAAAATCTAGATCCGTACTTTTGGTTGGCCGATAGTTGTTTTATGCCGAAGTCTCGGCATGCCGACATATTCGGCATAGGGCGACGATGGAGAGAATAGCCTAGGCTTTACTCAATCCGAAATAACGGAACGTAATTTATTGATTCGCGGGATATATTGTGGAGGAAGACCATGAAACAATGGTATGAGTCATTATTTGAGAATTATGCCAAGAAGTATGATCAGGAATGTTTTGTGCAAGGAACGATCGGTGAGTGCGATTTTATAGAGGAGGAGATAGATCGTGATAAATCTTTAAGGATCATTGATATCGGCTGCGGCACAGGCCGCCATTCTATTGAACTGGCAAAAAGAGGTTATAATATCACCGGTATTGATCTATCCGAGTCCCAGCTCAAATGGGCCAGAGAAAAAGCAAAGGAGCAGGATGTAGAGATTGTCTTCGAAAGACATGATGCGAGAGACCTTCCTTTCAAGGCCGAATTCGATCTTGCGATAATGCTCTGCGAAGGCGGTTTTTCTTTAATGGAAACGGATGAGATGAATTTTGAGATACTCAAGAATGCAACCAAAGCGCTTAAAAGTAAAGGCAAGCTTATTTTCACCACATTAAACGGATTGTTTCCTCTGTTTCATTCTGTCAATGAATTCTATAAG
>JAFGFD010000091.1 GCA_016931215.1 Candidatus Omnitrophota bacterium | reverse complement strand
ATGGTTATGTGAGGAGAATATTTTTATTTGAAAAAAAATGGGCCTTTGATCTGATGGCTCGTGGGTCTAAGGGCGACGCAGTCGGAAGACGTATTTAGACGACAATATCGGCCTTTATGACTAGGGCAAGGTAAAGGCTAAAATGAGGAGGATGAGAGAATGGCAGTTGGAGAAAAGGTAAAGGAGATAATAGCAGAGCAGCTGGGCGTAAAGAAGGAGGAGGTTACCGAAGAGGCAAAGTTCATTGATGATCTGGGCGCCGATTCGCTTGATACGGTGGAACTGGTTATGGCTCTTGAAGAGGAATTCGGGATTGAGATACCCGATGAAGACGCCGAGAAGATGGTCACAGTAGGAGAGGCCATTAAGTATATTGAACAGAAAGCCAGTAATTGACACCGCCCCACGCACTACTTTATGTCATTAAGCGATATAACGAGTTCGGAAGGCACTAATAAATTTTAATGAAAGCGAGAAGAGTAGTCATAACCGGCGTCGGTATAATATCACCGATCGGTAATACAAAAGAGGATTTCTGGCAATCTATCCTTCAGGGAAGAAGTGGCGTAGATACTTTAAAATGCTTCGACCCTTCAAACTTCACTTCGCATATTGCAGCCGAAGTCAAGAATTTCGATCCCTCCGCGTACATCAAAGCAAAAGACTTGAGACGCATGGACCGTTTTGTCCAGTTTGCCATTGTTGCGTCAAGTATAGCTGTCAGTGATTCAGGATTGTCGCTGGAGAGCGAGGATAAAAACCGCATAGGCGTATACATAGGTTCCGGCATAGGCGGATTGCATACCATTGAAGAGCAGGTTATGGAGTATCTTAAGAGAGGGCCGGAGAAAGGGCCGTCTAAAATTACACCTTTTCTGATCCCTATGTTAATTGTCAATATGGCCTCAGGCATGGTGTCTATAGTATTGGGGGCAAAAGGACCTAATTCTGCTGTCGCTACGGCCTGCGCGACCGGAAATCACGCAATAGGCGACGCTTTTAGGATAATCCAGAGAAACGAGGCCGACGTTATGATTGCCGGAGGTTCGGAAGGCGCAATTACACACATGGGATTCGGTGGTTTTTGCGCCCTCAGGGCATTGTCCACAAGGAATGATGACCCCGCGCATGCATCTAGACCTTTTGACAAAGAGAGAGATGGTTTTGTAATAGGAGAAGGCGCCGGAATCGTAATCATTGAGGAACTTCAACATGCCATTAATAGAAAGGCAAGGATATACGCCGAACTAATAGGGTACGGGATGACCGGGGACGCATATCATATTACAGCCCCCGATCCCGAAGGGGAAGGGGCCGCCAGGTGCATGGAGGTAGCCATAAAAGATGCCGGGATAGATCCAAAAGAAGTGGATTATATAAACGCTCACGGCACCGCCACTCAGCTCAATGATAAGATAGAGACGATAGCTATCAAGAAGGTCTTCGGTAAGCATGCGTATAAGATAGCGGTCAGTTCTACCAAGTCCATGACGGGTCACATGTTAGGAGCTTCCGGAGGGGCTGAATTGATAGCTACTTCTTTAGGCATAAAGGAAGATATAATACCACCCACCATGAATTATGAATTTCCGGATCCGGACTGCGATCTCGATTATGTGCCGAACAAACACAGGAAACAAAAGATAAATGTTGCTTTATCAAATTCACTAGGTTTCGGCGGGCATAATGCCACGCTTGTCGTAAGAAAATATTGATTGAAACCATCGGCAATACATCCTTACCACTACCTCAAACTATAAGTAAAAAAACAACTCACTTATGTCCAAAAAATAATCCCGGGAATCTTGCGTTTTTTGTATTTTCAGTGTATATTTATAAGAGTGAACGAATAAAGGCAGATAAAGAAAGAGAGATACTGTAGCGATATGAGCCTGCTCTATAGTGTAAAACATGCCATAAACTTCGGATTTTCTTTGGCAGAGGTGCAGTTTAAGGAGAGGAACGAAGGTAGCTATTTGGGCATTCTTTGGTATTTACTAAACCCTATCCTCATGTTTGGATTACTGTTGCTTATATTTTATGACAGGGTCGGGGGTGAGATAAAGCATTATCCCTTGTATCTTTTGCTCGGTATAATAATTTTTAACTACTTTCAGAGGGTAACGACGGAATCGACTATATGCATACCCGTGAATAAGGGGATAATAAAATCTGTAAACTTTCCCAGACTTGCCCTCGTAGGCTCAATAGTCATCACGCATATATTTTCCCATTTTTTCGAGATATTACTACTTTTACTGTTCTTGATATACTACAAAGTATCCCCTGTCGGTATTATCGTTTACCCTATAGTATTAATTTTTTTCAGTTTATTTGTGTATGGAATATCCCTTATGCTGGCGGCCATTCATGTCTATTTTATAGACTTGAAACATATTTGGGATTTTTTAGCACGCTTGATATGGCTTGGGACGCCGATCTTCTATCCTATAGGAGGCCAGAAAAGGCTTTTTATTGTCAACCTATTCAACCCTATATATTATTATATGACGATTTCCAGAGACATTATTATCTATCATGAGATGCCGCCTCTCTGGATGATAGCAGGAGCAGCCTTCTACAGCATCATGTTTTTCGTTATAGGTTTTTTAGTCTTCAGTAAACTAAAGAATAAATTTGCGGAAATGATTTAGATATGAACAGAGTTACCGTAACAGATCTATCAAAACAGTTTAAAATAGGTTTCCATAAAAATCAGAGCGCTCTCGGGAGATTTACATCGCTCTTTTCGGGCATAGAGCCAAAGAAAATTATCTGGGCGCTGAAGGATGTGACTTTTTCGGTAAAAGAGGGTGAGATATTTGCCGTAATCGGGAACAACGGTTCCGGAAAGAGTACCCTACTGAGGATCATCGCAGGTATTTATGATAAACAGGGCGGCGAAGTGCAGATAAGCGGTAAGATAGTATCTTTGATGAATTTAACCGCAGGGCTAAGGGAGAAGATGAGGGTGCGGGAGAATATCCAGCTATGCGGGACATTATTCGGTTTATCAAACCGTCTTATTAAAGAGAGATTCGATTCTATAGTAGCATTCGCCGAACTGGAAGATTTTTTAAATACGAAGATCTACCAGTTTTCAGACGGCATGAAAGAGAGGTTGGCATTTTCTCTTGCGATACACTGTGATGCTGACATCCTTCTGCTTGACGAGGTATTTGGGGTGGGCGATCAGGACTTTAGGATTAAGAGCGTCAAGAAGATGTATGATTTGATAAAGCAGAGAAAGACAATTCTTCTAGTTAGCCACAACCTCGACTTAGTCGAAGAGTATTGCCATAGAGCAATCGTTCTCGAACGCGGGAAGATAGTGGCTTCCGGCAATGCCAGGGCAGTGGTTGACAGGTATAGACACCACAATTATGACATTAAGCAATAAGCTCTTCTTTTAAAGGACAAGAGTCGCACCATTCGTTTGATCTGCTGATAGCGTTGAGAAATTCCCGCGCTGCGTCTGTTTTCATTATCTCGTTATAACTCTTTTCCAGTATGTTGCCTACATATTTTCCGGAGAAGCATAACGTTAAATCGCCCGAGGCGCTTATCATAAAAGCGGTTGAAGACAATATACACGGGATTGAACCGCTCATCTTATCGGTGCGCCTTCTACCATCGTAAATTATTGCATCTCCTTCATGTCCTATTTTCGATAGAGCTAACAGGTGTATGCCCTTTGACGAACATAGCCGGCGGATTTTGCCTATCGTCCTGTTATATAGATCTGCCCCTTTTGCCGTGAGGAGGTTATCGGTAGAGCGGACCCGCGCCTCGGTCTTTACGGGCCGCAGTTCCAATATCTGCGTGCCTAGTAGGGCGGAAATTTCGATAAAATCAGGTATCTCGGAAATGTTCATGTCCATGACAGTATAGTTCATGCGCAGCGTAGGCAGTTTTGATTTGGAAACATTCTTCATTTTTTTCAGAAGATCGAGGTTTTTTATCAACAAGTCGAAGTTCGCCCCTTTGCGTATCATCTCAAACGTCTTCTTATTCGCTCCGTCAGCACTTACTATGACTTCATCTATACGCGCATTTATTGCAGTCCGGCAGATATCCTCGCTTAGCAGCATGCCGTTTGTTGCAAATGATACGAAAGGGACTCCGTATTCTTTGGCAGTAACGAGGCACTGGCCAAAGTGTTTGGCGAGCAGGGGTTCATAGCCGCAGGATAGATGGAGAGTGCGCGTTCGCTCAAAGATGTCAGAAGCAATCTTCCGAAATTGCTCCAGCGACATGATCTTTTTTGATGTGCCATTTTGCACGGAGGTTGCCGCGGGGCACATTATGCATGCAATATTGCAGAAATTTGTTATATCCATACGTACGAGCAACGTGCGGAGGCCCATCGAGCGAGCGACATTGAGCAAGGCGAGGCGTACCCCCCTGTTTTTAAGCAACTTATAAGCCTTTTGTAGTATGTATATATTCATATCCGTAAGTTAGCATGTAAGCAAACTGCAAAGTATGGTGCCCTGCAGTCGCCCGATGTTATGCAGTTTGAGCCCGTCATGACGATTATCTCACCCGAGGACTGGCGCATGCCTACGTTTTTGGCAGAACTTTTTTCGATATTTGATTCAAAGATATATTTTATCATTCTTGATTTTAAATTTTTTTATTACCGGTATTTATCGTTTACGGCAAGAGCCTTATTATTACCATTAGATTTGCCTATCATGGAATTCAGGCAGTCGCATAGCACCACTTCACAGCTAGGGACAGGAGTAATTAAATAAGGCTTAACACTAATATTAATATCTAGTAATTCGTGCCCTTTTACGGCAGCCCAAAAATTGCCCGAATCTCCAGGCCATACCCGTGATCAGGTTATATTTGAAGTCAGGATGGCGAATTCTCAGTTCCCTAAATATTGAAATAATATATGAGTAATCGTCACCCTTTGTTGCGGCGGGGAAGAGGGAGGCCTTATCCGAATAAGTATTTCTTAATATGCCTCTCCATATTCCTCTCGTTAAGACCTTTTTAAATACCTTACATGCCGTATCGTCATACCTGTGAAGAACGGTGATTTCACTAAATTTTAGTTTATAATTATTAATCAATAACCTTGCCATGAGTTCCATGTCATTGCCGCTTACCATGTCCTTGTTTGTGTAACCTATTTTTTTTAAAATATTTGATTTTATCGCGAAGTTGGCCGTATCCAGAAAACCGATCTTGCCATCCCGCATTCTCATAATCGCTAGATTGAGCTCTTCTTTAGATGATCTCTCGGTCCAGTAATTCGGGTTAAGCGGCTTCTTCAGTCCCTGAACCGCTATCTCATTATGCTCGGTGATCGGCTTAATTATCTCTTCCACCCAGTTTTTAGGAACAATACAATCTGTGTCTGTCATTAAGATGATATCGCCCGAAGAGTTGATTTCGCCCCTATGTCTTGCTGCACCCCTACCTTTTTTTAATTCCAAAAAAACTTTTAAACGGGGAAACTTAAGCACGTATTCATTTATAATTTTATTCGAGTCGTCACTCGAATTGTTGTCGACTAATATAAGTTCGTAGTCCGTGAATGACTGATTTAGAATTGAATCAAGACATGGACGGAGCGTAGCCGCAGCATTATATACAGGTATTATTATGGTTACTCTCGGGATGTCCGCATTTTTCAAAATATCTCTACTTATGTATAGCAATTTTTCATTGCGCCAAGAACGCTTTAGACGTATCAAAAAACCGAACTCGCTTATAAGCATAGATAATACAAAGAAAATCCGAAAGCCTCTTTCGGGAGAGAACTCCTTCTTCAATTCTTTTAATTTTATAGGAAGATTCCACTTTATTTCATCTCTTAGCATATGAAATCTTGCTTCTTTGCATAAAGGCCCTTTCTCGTCTATTAAAATATTCGCGTTTGTCAAACCCTCATGGAACATGCGTTTCATAAACCATATCCTGTTCAGTCTGTATTTTATGATGTGGTGTTTCACCTTAATGGCGGGACTGTAATAGATCTTTAATCCCATTTCCCGTATTTTGCCCTGTATGCGCGTGTCTTCCCCGGACCTGAGACTCGTGCCGGTCCTTCCGAATGAAGGGTCGAACCCGCCGACGTCACTCAAAAACTTTTTGGTGAATGCCATGTTGGCGGAAAAGAGATAATGCTTCTCGTCCAGTACCATAGGCGCATCCGAATAATCGAGTATTGAATAAAAGACTTCCAGTTCCTCGGACAGCCACCTCGGCCTTTTTCTTTCCCAGATAGGTTCTATTTTGCCGCCCACACACACTATCGACAGATCGCTGCTTTCGAATACCTTTATTATATTGGAAAGCCAATCGGGGTAGGCTATAGTGTCATCGTCCATATAAGCTATAATGTCACCCCTAGATTCCTTTAGGGCGCGATTTCTCGCATTTGAGGCCCCCAAGATAGGCTCGTGAAAATATCTAATATTTTTAGCGCCCGCAATTTTCTTTAAAAATTTTTTAGCCGAGGAATCTGGAGAGTTGTCGACAACGATTATTTCATATAGGTCATGAGGCAAGGTCTGGGAAAGAAGGCTCTCGACCGCCTCCTTCAGATATTTATTTCTGCAGTATGTGGGTATGGCAGCGGATATCTTTATTGAATTATTTTTCATGAATTGATCAGTGCTTTTACTTTGGCCATAAATATTGCGGTATCGAATTGTTTTGCCCTGTCTATACATGAGGATTTGAATTTAAGGAGGTTTTTACCGACTTCCTTTATCGCTTCGGCAAGCGAATAGACGTTTATGTTGTCGATGAGCCGGCCGGTAAGTCCGTCAATAACTGTTTCCTTGTAGCCGCCTTCGTTGGGCGCGATCACCGGTTTGCCGGAGGCCATAGCTTCTATCGGCGTCATTCCGAAGTCTTCATCCTTGGAAGTCGTTATAAATCCCTTACAATTCGCATACAGATCTATAAGAGTTTCTTTATCCACCCAATGAAGTATCTCGACGTTTTTCGGCTGGATGCTTTTTATGTAATCGACATAAATTCTGAAGTGCTCCGACTGTTCATAGCTTCCGACTATAATCAGCCTTTCGTTGGGCAGCATCTTAAATGCTTCAATCTGAGTATCGACACGCTTATGGGAGACGAGCCGATTTACCGACAGCCAGTAGTCGCCCGATTTTCCGAAGTAGTATTGCGAGGTATCTGTGGGAGGGTATATGACTGTTGCCTCCCTCTTTAGGTATTTTTCAACCCGCCTCTGAGTATTAAGCGAGTTACACGCTATTTTGCCTACGTGCTTGATGAATTTTCGATTTAGGTATCTGTTGTAATAAACCCATAAGTCGAAGAAAAGTCGGTTTTGGAATGATACCGTATTCTGCCTCGTGTACTCGTACAGGTCCCATATCTCCCGGATAGGGGAGTGGACATACCATAGATTGGGTTTGTTGTTTACGGATCCGGACATAGCCCAGTCGCCGTCTATTATGAAATAGTCATATTTCCCCTTTAGGTTTAACAGCCTGAATCGGCATAGGGCCATCTGCTGTCTATAGGGGGCGTCTATAGGGATCGGTCCGACAGACTTTAGCGTTATGTCAGAAAAACCCATTTTTTGTATCTTTTCACGGTCTATATTGGTTGAGTAGAAGTCGGCATTGAGTTCTCTTGCAAGGGTGAGGCCCACTATCTCCGCGCCACCGATATTGTCCATGTAATTATGAAAGACGGCTATTTTTGATTTCATATTAAGCGCTTGAAAAAATACTTGCCACGTGTAACGGTGTAATAGTTATGATGAGATTGGGCAGACTATTTTGACTTAATTCCAAGTATACTCAGCATGAAAGAGGAGAAGATTGTCTGCATCCCCAATGCCGTAAGGGTCATCGCCACTATGGCGTTCTTTATCTCGTTAAGTTCACCGAATCCAATTGTGATCCATTTCATGAATATCTTGAGATAAACTATAATGCCCAACACGGCAAGCAAAATACCCATTATACTCGCCTTTTCTATGGTGACGTATCTATGGAGATTGTTGAATATCGGCACATCCCCAAGGTGTGTTATTGAATAGGTTTTCGCAAAGAGTGCAAAAATTACCAGTTGGTAGCCGATAATTATCAGAACCGCAGAAAGAAACATAGGGTGGTATTGAAATCTTATACCAAATAGCGCAATTAAGTCGAAGTAGAGAAGAAGAAGGGATGCTATCCCAAGCAAGAATAACACAAGGCCCGGTATTAAAAATAGGAAGAGAGGGCAGTAGAGAAGCATGAATCTCAAGTGCCGCCAACCGTCCGCAAAGGATTTCAATTTAGATTTTCCATATCGTTTATAATAATTAATGGGCAATTCTTTTATCTTCAAATTATTTTTTAAGGATT
>JAFGFD010000090.1 GCA_016931215.1 Candidatus Omnitrophota bacterium | reverse complement strand
TCTTCTTCTCAATACATTGACCTACTATGACCAATTTTCATAACATAAGGAATAACATATTAGTACCCTGTCGTCACCTTGACGATATCAGATAGAAGCGGGTTGAGCAATTGCAGAAGCGCCTTGTCATACTCCACGTCGGGTATTTCTGTTGTGCGAAATATACTATAGCGGGCCCTGCTCACCAACTCAGCCATGTTTTCCGCCATCCTCTTCTGCGAAAACGTGGGTATCTTCCCGTGATAATACAGGACCAACTCGTTAAATCTATTTCTCAGGGCAGGGTCGCCGGTATCGATAATGGGGTCTTTGTACTTTGGCCCCTCCATCTCTATGAGCTTCAACATGATATCCCGGTTTTTCTTTAGAACCTGGAACACTTCCTGTTTGTTCTTCACGAAATAATCGAATATCTTTTCTCTGTTTGTGTCTTCTTCCTTATGGTGCATCTTGAGCTTTAGACGGTCTATCTGAGCGGTAATGGTCATCGCAGTCCAAAAACAGATGAATACATCATACGGGTCTTCGGATTCCCTTGCCTGACGCGTCCATTTCTGTATGTATCTATAACGAAGATCTTTCTTCATATTAAAGCATCATTTTCTTTTTATTCTCATAGTAATGTAAAAAATTTGGCTGATGGCTACTAACCACCCAAAATCAAAAACACGCCCTTTCTTACCATCATGACCGCGATGGCGGCCAAAAGCAGGCTCGTTATCTTTGATAACGCCCTTGAACCTGTTACCCCGAATATCTTCATGAGATAATCGGAGGTCGAGAAAATCGCCCCTGCCAATATTACATTGGATATGACGGAAATCAACGTGGCCGGCGTGCCGTATTCGCTTATTATCATCAATGATGTAGTCAACACGGCAGGTCCCACTATGAGCGGAGTGCCGAAAGGCACCGCCCCCAATTCGCCGCTCGGTTGGCGCCTTTTCTTGCTGGGGTTCACAATGTCTATTATCGCTATGCAAAAGAGGACAACGCCGCCGGCTATCATAAAATCGCCGACGGTTATATTGAGAAATTTGAATATGGCCCTACCCAAAAAAATAAAACCTATTGCAAGGCATAATGCCGTAACAACGGACTGATATATTATCTTGAGTCTTTCTTTTTTGTTCAACCCCTCCGTAAGGGAAATATATATAGGGAGTACCCCTATAGCGTCAACGGCAACGAAAATCGGTATGAAAGATAAGAAAATGTTTTTCAACATTTATAATCCTCCTGTCTCACGGGGCACCGGCTATTAAGCCGGACCTTTTCGCCGCGGTCCCAAAACAACCTTCAAAGACTCTCCTGCATCAGCAACAAGCTTAAAGCCTTCCTGAATATCTTCCAAAGGCAGTCTATGCGTTATCATGTCTTTTACATCTATCTTCTTACCAGCAATCAAAGTCAAGGCTTCCTCGAGATCGGATGATGCCGCGCCATAAGATGACATTATCTTTATCTCATTGCGCCAAAAATCCACAATCGGTATTGCGACGTCCTTATCCGGAATCGCAAAGAAGAGTATGACGCCGCTTCTGTCTATGCATTTGAAAGATTCCTCCGCCGCCTTAAGTGCGCCCGTGCAGATTATTATCCTGTCCGCCTTAACGTTAAAATCCCTATTTGCGTCTATGACTTCATCTGCGCCGAATTCTTGCGCTTTCTTAAGCCTATATTCACTTATGTCCGTCGCTATTACCGTTGCGCCTTTTATCTTGGCAAGCTGGATATTTATGAGCCCTGAGACACCGCTACCGAGTATCAAAACAAGGTGTCCTTCGCTGACATCGATGACTCTTTGGCCCCTGACCGCACACGCCACAGGCTCAATCATCGTACCTTCTTCATACGAGACGGAGTCCGGCAATAGATAAATACCTCTTTCAACGTTGAGCTTGGGGACCCTTATGAGTTCACTATAGCCGCCCGGGTCATAGTTGCCGCTATGCAGTGTCTCGCACGCCGTATGGTTGCCGGCGCGGCAATATTTGCAATCATTACAAGGAACGTGATGGCTTACAAATACTCTTTGACCCACGTTGTACCCATCAGATCTGGACTCAGCGATTATACCAGCTATCTCATGGCCCAAGACGCAACCCGCCTTCTTGACCCTGTACCACTCCATGACATCGGTCCCGCAGATACCGCTGGCCATCACTTCCACCAATATCTCCCCCGGACCTATCTGCGGCCTTGGCTGTTCCTCAAGCCGTATATCCCTGTTATTATAATACCTCGCTACAAGCATTATGCCTTCTGACTTTGAGAGTCCTGAAAAATATCATGGGCCTTCTTAACTGTGGCGTTGTCGTGTACTATAGAACGCAGGGCCCGGGCCATTGCTACAGGATGTTTACTCTGCCATACATTTCTGCCCAGATTTATGCCTATAGCGCCCTTTTTCATGCCGTCGTGGATAAATTCCAATACTTCAATCTCTGAGTTACATTTCGGTCCACCTGCAATGACCACCGGTACAGGACAGCCTTCCACAACTTTATCAAAGTCCTTTTCGCACCAGTATGTCTTGACCACCTTCGCGCCAAGCTCCGCGGCAATACGGCAGCTCAAGGCAAGATAGCGAGCTTCTCTCTTTTCCATCTCTTTGCCGACGGCCGTTACGGCCATGACCGGAATTCCGTAGTTTTCGCATTCGTTGACGACCTTGGCAAGATTAAGGAGCGTCTGATGTTCGTAATCGCTGCCTACAAATACAGAGACGCCTGCGGCGGAGGCGTTCAGGCGGATAATCTCCTCTATGGAGGTAGAGATTCCTTCATTTGCCAGATCCTTTCCCGCCATGCTTGTGCCGCCGGATACCCTCAATATAACCGGCTTACTGCCCACAGCGTCAACGCAGGAACGCAATACTCCGCGTGTGACAAAGAGTGCATCGACAAACGGGAGAAGCGGCTTTATGGTCTCGCCGGGTTTCTCAAGGCAGCTTGTAGGACCCTGAAAATACCCGTGGTCTATGGGTAGAAAGAAACAATGTCCGTCGGTCTGAATGAGCCGGCTGAGCCGGTTTTTCATGCCCCAATCCATCTCGCATACCTCCTTTTATGCCTTTTGTTACATATGCAGGGTTATTTATTAATGCTTTCGGGCCTCACGATCAAATAGCCTTTTTGTATCAACCAATGGTGGAACTGATAGGTAGTATATTTGCAATTCTTTTTGCATATCTCTCTTATGTTCTCGTAATTTTCAGAACCCTCCTCGGAGCCATCCAGTTCTAACTGAACAGGGCATCTTACATCCTTGCAAAATTCTCTGCGTTTATACTCTATATATCCGGGTATTGACTCCATATTATCTAAAATTATACTACGGTACACATAAAACCCCAAGAAAAATATTAAGGATCAAAAAACGGAAAATAGACCGGCGCCCCGGCTAAGCAAGCGTAACGGCTCGTTTTTTATACTCCGTCTCGACATTGTTCTTTACGTCTTTCCAATTATAACGTATACTTCAAAATAGACTTGGATATCATTAAGCAATGCTGAGCTAAAGAATCGAATTACGATAATCCATGGAAGTCCAGGTACGCCATTATAAGATCAAGGTATGTTTTAAAGACAAGGTGGTGTTTAAAAGAGATTTTGTCTGACAAAATCTATAATTAAGATGCGCTGCAGGGGAGATTCGTTATGCGAAATTTTTTTATATCGCAACCCTGATTATATTAAGCTGTTTGGCCTTGACCGTAATAGCTAGAGATCGCTATCGCTTCTCTTCTGACAGCGTTTTATATTTGAATTGTGCCGAGCATATTACGTAAGGAAAAGGCATAACGACAAATTTGACTGGCGAGTCTCTTCCTATGGTTTGGTTCCCTCCTGCAACTTCGCTTGCCTTAGCATCTTTACTATCTCTCGGCTTTTCTACAACAAATGCCATATCGGATCTTACTGGAAGACATATTCACTAAAATAAGAAAATTGGAGATGGATAAGGGTTAAAAACTTCGGGAGGTATGCATTTTTTCTAAAAGTAAAATAATCTTTCCGGCGCAAGCTCATTCGGTTATAGCTGTTCTAATTTGACGCTACGATATATCTCCTACTAATAATGATAATGTATTCTCTTCTTCTTTCATGTGATTTTTCTCTTCCTCGGCTATAATTTTTAATTCATTCCTTACAACCTCGTCATTTATATTTTTCCATAAATCGGTATAGATTTCATATGCATTTTTATCCACTGTAAATAATTGACGTATTCTCTTTTCGAATAGACTATCGGTCATCGCGCTTCTCCTCGCTATAATAGGCTATCATGTTTGAAATCTTCTCTTTGTGCAATCTTGTCTGTTTGCTTATCTGTAAGAGTATATTACGAACCTTTTTTTGCTGTTCTTCAGATAAAAGAGAAGGTATGCTTTCCTTATCGCATGACATGACCAATGTTTCGGCCATCTCCTCTTCCATCTGATATCCGCGCCTGAGTCTGTCGAGTATCTCTTCTTTATTAAAAGCTATGGTATTTTAATTCCTCGTCATTGTAAATCCGTTTTCTTTCTTTTTGAAACCCATACTGAATAACTCCCTATGTCCTTCTTATCGTAAAAGCCGTTTAAAAAGTTTAAGACCTTTTTGTTACGTAAGGTATTTTGAAATTGATAAACGGTATTGATCGTAACGCCGTAAACGATTATATCCTGTTGTATGGTCCTAATATAATCTATGAATCTTTCAGAGTGGCCCCATGCTTCTCGGTATTGAACATTTGTCCCACCGGTTTTCAAGGCGTAAAAGATATCAACAGGTGCAAATATTGCATCTTGCGACTCAGCTATACCTTTGATAAAGCTAATCAGTTCTTTTTTTCCCCTCGTACCATAATCAAAACCTGTCAAATAATCGACCCTTGCATGTATAACGGATATATACATATTTGAGGCTATGAAAGATATAGTCAGCGATAGGATGATGCTATCCTTGAATCGTATTTTTCTGCAAAATGCCATCAAAGCCCCTATCAGAAGGATAGGGAAACTCATATATAACAATAGAGGTAATATTATGTCTTCGAACCATAAATTGTTTCCGTAAATAAGTGACTCCTTTGCTGAATAATTTACGACATATAGTACATCTCCTACTGCGAAATATAAGAATAAAACGGCAAAGAGCAAAATGCTTACGCACAATATAAAATCCCTTCTATCTAATCTTTTTAAAGATAAATTGCCGGCGACAAAGACCGTCGCAATCGGCATAATGGAAGACTGCATCTTGGGAAAACCGTATGTAAGCTTGGCTGTAATAAGCGATAAGATAAGGGTAAGTACAGCGTATATGCCTATGATAAAATCAGGAGATGCCTTTCTGTCAAATCTAATAGCCTTAAACTTCCTTACTGCCGCGCCTGCGAATAGAACAAGGAAAAAAGGCGACATCCATATAATAAGTCTGCCTGCTGTGAGCGCCAGTTGATAAAAAACATTAGTTTGAGATGTTACTAAAAGCAAAAGAAAAATATTCACAATATATAAATATTGCTGAAATATGTAATCGCCATAACCCAATATAAAATATGCGATCGAATTTATAATAAAATAGGCCGCTATGCCTAAAATCGATATTTTCGCTACTTCTTTTACACCCTTGGCCCAGTTCGATCTCACAGAATAATCTATGAACATGCTAAAGACAACAGCCGGGATGGGGACCAATTTGGAAAATAGGACCGCAATTAAAGCCAGGGGAACAATCAACGTCCTTATTCTATCGGGTAAGTTATAGCTCTTTATATAAATGAAGAAGAACAGCAATGTAGTGAATGCCAATACGGTGTTGTCGAGATCAAGGATAAAAGACCCCTGCGCTGCTATGGGGTGCAGACCGTAAAAAAGCAGCGCGAATAGCGGAGCAAATTCATTGTGAGGGTAGAAAGATCTGCAAAATATATATATAAGCACCAATGTGAATAAAATGTGAATAAAAAGAAGGCTATACCGACGACACGCGCCTGTATGATGCCTATACCGAATATCTTAAGCACAAGAGCCACAAGATAAAGATAAAAAATAGGGTGTTCCAACAATAACGCTATTCGGTCGAATCTCGGGTCAGCTATAAAAGGTTTTCCGCCGCTTACAATGGACTCAGCAGCAGAGAGATTCCACCAATCGAGGCTGGAAGTGGGTGCGTCTATTTTATTCGCAAGAACAAGTCCATACAGCAAGCTGATTATCACAACGACGGGTAATATGTATCTAAGCCTCATCATGTTTCATTTCTCGTTCCTGTAAATCTTTTCGGGCTTTTACGCACAAGCCTGAAAAGAGTATATATTTCTTGTCAACTATAGAAAAATTGTGTTCGTTCAATATCTTTGTCAGGGTGTTTCTCGTGTATTGCCTGAAATTTTTTTTAACATAACCTCCCGACAGTATTTTATGGATTATTCTTTCTATGCCCATCCATAACTTCCTTGAATAATCCGTTGTCACTATAATAAGTAAACCGTCTTTTGCCAAAACTCTTTTTAGCTCGTCAAAAAGCGTTTTGCCCTTGACGTATTCTATGACCTCTGCGCAGATAACACATGAAAATGTGCCGTCGGGAAACGGTAATCTTTCCGCGAATGCGCTTATTAACCTACTGTCGTCACCTCTTATCTTTCTTAGATGCAGCAATTTTGGAATATCATTGTCTACCGCTACAATGCGTTTTAAATCTGCCGCTAATTTGTTCGAACCACTGCCGATATCGGCAACCAAGCCATTCTTTGCATCCGATAAAAAACACTTAATTATTTTATACTTCTTTCTCTGCCAATGCCTTCGCAGCAATACCCTACTTGAATAAGTCCTGTAATCGTAATCTGCCGATATGATTGAATTCCTCAAAATAAATATCTTACGAAAAGTCCTGATGTACGATATGCCGAATTCGATCAGCCTGGCGTGACTTTTACCGTACCTGCGCATCTTATAGAAAAAAGGTATTTCTATTACGTCATACCCACTTATGTAAAATTTAATAAGTATCTCTTGCTGTATATCAAAATCATGCGAGTCCAAAGGAATAGATTTCAATGCTGAGCTTCTATATAGCCTGAATCCGCTTGAAATATCTTTTAAAGGTATAGACAGACCATAGCCAAATATTTTATTCAGTAGCATAGAGAGTACTTTCCGCAATAAATCCGTCTCGTACCGCGATCCTCGTATAAATCTCGACGCAACTATTAGGTCAGCCTTATCCCTTACGTGCCACAATTTTTTTATAAAAATCGGGTCATGGCTGAAATCAGCGTCCATAGTCATGCAAAATTTTCCGCTGGCGGCCGAAAAACCGGATACCAAAGCTCCTCCGAAACCGCGATGTTTTTGCTTTATAACAACAACATGCCCCTCTTTTGTCAAGGTCGTCGGTAATATATCGCGGCTGCCGATAACTATAATAATTTCGTATTCTATATTAAGGTTGCTCAGCGCTTTTTTGATTCTGGGAATAAGATTAGACAGATTCTTGCTTTCGTTGAGGGCCGGAATGACTAGTGATAAATCCATGATTTTACCCGTAAGATTAATTATATGAAATCTATGCCCCCGGCCTGTTACGTTTGGGCCGTGTCTTTTCAGTCGTTGCCAGTCCGTATATCCAATCTGACAAACTCTGATCTTCTGAGGTCAAGCTTGACAAGGAAAAAACAGACCGTTCATAAGGAGCAAATGGGCAATATATTGTTAATAAACAGCTTATAATACAACTCCTTTCATGTCAAGATATTAAGGCATATGGATATCGGCGTTTATTGGCATAGGAGGTTTTTTCTTTCTCGGGCAAGGCAAATTTGGCCATAGCGACATGTATAAAACCCGGTCAATCCCAGAAAACGAAATATTTCTATATTTTTGCGGAACTTTTTCTAGTTTCATTTGTTTAATCGTTAAGAAAACGGTCCGTAAAACAAAGGGGGTTAAATATGGGTTATAAAAAGGCCTTTATAAGGAGATTTGTAGTGACTCTTTTGAGCATTTCTTTGTTCATGTATTCCGTCAACGCCCTTGCGTGGGACCATCGTTCAACGGCATGCCATCCCAAATTCAAAAAAGTTCCGATACATCCATGCTATTATGTTTCTCCGATACTCGGGGGCCTGGCCTTCCTTTACTGCTGCAGTCTGGCAACCAAAGAAAGGGAGACAAAGTACGTAGTCGTGCCGTCGTCGAGTACAGTGATTGTCTCTTCTGCGGCGCCCGAGCGCGCTTATGCTGAAACGATAACGATCAATATACCAAATTCAAACGGCAGTTACGCGGAAGTTCTATTGCGTAAATCGGGTGAGGGTTATATAGGGCCCCAAGGCGAGTATTATCCCAAAAATCCGACTGTTGAACAATTAAATGCTCTCTACGGAAAATAACGGCGATAAGTCTCTGTATGAGATATCAATATGGGCAAAGTATGACGCGCCGTAGCCGTAATTTGGATATAATTTATCAATTATTAATTGTTACCATATATGATTTTGCTGAACCAAATCTTGCTTTTAAATTATACAACTTAATCAGCAAAAAACTTTAAAAGTAGATATCCAGGCTACAATCAAAATAGTGAAATTTGTAATCTTCATTTGCCAATTGAGTTTGGTAGCCTGCATTAAAAAACATTTTTCCTTGAAATCCTATCGAGAGGGTCATACCTACTAACGCAAAATCCTTATCGATTCCATCGGCTGTCGTCTGAAATATGTTACCTCCGTGTTTCAAGCGGGTGGTAATGGTCCTTCCGTTATTCAGAAGCTCGCGCCGGTATGATGCATAAATCTTGGGCGTTATGCTTATGCCTTTCCAATCCATTCCATAATATGTGCGCCCTCCCAGTCCCAATTGGGCCGAATCGACCCGTTGGCCGTCAAAACTCATATTAAGAACCCCTGCGCCCGTCTCCGAAAAGTTATCTATCCAGACATTTGAATATTCTATTGTGGCGGTAGGTCCGATAGTCAAGTCTTTTATGTGAAAGTCATATCCACTTCCGGCGTACACATTAACCTGTTGACCGAATGTCTCGGATCTTGCGGTCCTGTTGAGTCCGGCAAAAGAGATATTGCGTTCATTATCATAGAAATTGGAAGAACCGCTTATAGACGTATCGAGATAAAGGTCTTTCTTCCATGTAGAGGCGCATATTCCGTACGAAATCGAATCGAGCGTAATATTACCTCCCGAAAAAGCAATATCGGAATCGGATATATTATAGCCGGCATGAACGCCCATAAGCAGGCTGTCGTCAAATAAATAACTCAAGAGGGCGGTGACTCCTCCCGACTTGCATTCATAGCCTGTCTCATTATCCGTTGAATCGCGTTTTACATAACTTCCATTTCCGCTAATAGACAAAAACCATCTATTCCCCTCCGCGTATTCCTCCGCGGTCCTTTCCGGAACAAACTTGGCCCAATCATCACCGTCATAAGCAAGCAATGTGCTATGCCGCAAGGACCGGCTATCGATACCGTCAAACTTAGCGTAAGCGGTATTGCCAAGACCGCCTATGCGGAGTGCATACATCTGATTATTCAGGCTGGTCAGCTGTTGATCGAAGTTATTAAATGAAAAGAACGGTAGGTTATTCAGCTTTTGCGGAGATATCTCCAAATATGCGCGGACGGCATCCGCGTTATTGGTCAATCCGTCGATGGCAGCCTTAATCGTAACCCAATCCCCTGTAGCCGCCTGGAGAACGGATTCCAATACCGGCGCGATACTTCTGCCGTTTTCACCCAGCCATTCTCTTAAAGAGTCGTTATTGTAATCACGCGTAGCCACCAAATCCAGGTCGTTTCCGTTGACGCTTGGTTTCCAAACTATGGTCGGCGTAATTTGCGTATGCAAAGTCGAAAAGGTGCCTGTTATTCCTCCCGTAGTCTCGATAACGCTTGCTAAAGTAGTCCCCTCGGCATAAGTACCGGTCATGGCCGTCTGAAGCGTTCCGCCGAGAGTAGCTGTATCGACATTTACTATTGTGTCATAACTTACTGCCGAATCGATTTCAATAAGAAGGGTGCCGGAGTCATATTGCGTAAAATCGCCGCCCCCGAGATCCAGGATCCCCACAGAATTTCCGGGATTTACTATGCCATAGCTGGTAAGGCTTTTTAGCGGTCCAACGCCGCTAAGGGTTCCTCTTGAGTTTACAACCACATCGGAATCCGACAGATCGCCAATAACCGAAAGTTCGCCCTCCGCTACGGTGGTAGTACCGGTGTAGGTATTGTCGCCGCTAAAAGTAAGTTTGCCCGATCCTTCTTTAACAATACTTCCCGTTCCTGTGATAATCCCGTTATAAGTATCGTCACTTCCCTGATTAAAATTTATAACTGAGTCATTAGCTATATCACTGGTCAATACAGAGGTGTCGGACTCTAAAGTTCCGCCTACGACAAGTACGTAAAGCAACTCCCAATCTACATCATCTACGGATTCCGTGCCGTAGAGTTTTAGCCACAACAAGTCCTCCTCTACGGTAACTATTGCATAGGCGTAATGATACGGTATGCCGTTTGTAGTATCGGTGTCATGGTAAAAACCTTCGACGGGGTAATCGCCGGGATAATCCTTGTTGTACTCTCCGTCAAAATCGGACGCCGGAGCCCCTCCCGCGCCCAGGACAGCCTGATATAACCCCTGAGTGCCGCCCTTGGTGGGGTCTTCGTCGCATATCCTGGCAAGTGCGTTCAGATGATCATGACCGCAGAAGTAAAACGTGCCGCCTCCGTCGTAAAATCTCGTCAGTAAATTTCTCCTGTCGCCTATATTGTCCGCAAGACATGCGGAGTGAACCACCTCATACGCCGGTTCATGGCCAAATAAAAAAACATGCTCGCTCGGATAGGCCGTTATTGTATCCTCGACCCAATAGTAGTGTAATCTGTCATTGACATATTCGTCTATTGCCATAACGAGGGCATTCTCATAGGTGAAACTGTATGTCATTCCTACTTCGCTGTCACCTATACCCCCGAGACCACTGGTCGGCCCGTCTTGAGGCAAGGTGCTGAAAATGCTTTTCCACGCTTCCACATCATCGGTTCCCCAGACGGTGTTAACAGTCTCGTGATTGCCGCGCACTGGGTAATAAGGTACGCCTTCCCCTTCTTCGCCGGCCACTTTTAACCCTTGGGATGCGGCAACATCTTTAAACGACTGGAATTGGCCGTTCAATGTAAGAGGGGCCGCCCCTGATTCACCGTATATGAGATCTCCTGTGATCAATACAAAAGCACAATCGTGGTCGGTTACAATACTGTTAAATATCACGCTCAAGGCGTTGCTTGCTACGCCCGGATCACCATCGTTATCGCGCGTATCGCCGAATACGGCAAATTCCCAGGACCAGGCGAGAGGCGTATTTGGGATAGAAAAAAAGATAGGTAAAAAGATATTTATTAAAATAAATGTCTTCTTCAATTAACGTTTCCTGTCTCGTTAAAGGTAATAGAGGACTATCGACAAAAACAGCCGACATAATCTACCAGGCCAGCGTCGATAAATAGAGTATATCATAATCTGTTTAATGTCAAGGCATTACATCACGGATATCCAGGGACAAGTGGTGTTATTTTGTCGTTAGAATGGCTATGCTTTTTTGATTTTAGAGATATCGATATTATAGGCAAAGATCTGTTATTGGTAGATTAGATATTTTTTCTAATGGCATCGAGCACTTCGCGAATATCTGCGGGTTTCGTAAGGTAGGCATCTGCGCCGATCACTCTTCCAACAATACGTTCGGCATCCCGACTCTTGCCTGTTAACATAATAACGGGCATCTTGGAAATCTCCTTGTCCCTCCTTATCTCTCTGCAGATCTCCTCTCCCGGCATGCCCGGAAGAGACAAATCCAAAATTACGAGGTCGGGCCTTTCTTTTTTCACTCTATCCAAACCGCTATTTCCGTCCAAGGCGATATTGACATCGTATACACCGGTCAGCTCAAGATTCATTTTGACCAGTTCCGCAAAGGTCTTTTCATCTTCAATAATCAGTATTCTTTTCTTTTCAAGCATGTTATACCCCTTATAATAAAAAATGGACAGAACTCTTTAGTCTCTGCCCTTCTTAAATATAGTATACATTAAAATCTTAACGGTTACAAGAAAAGTATGGATTAATTTGCGTAACCGCTTATTACATATAGCGTTACATAAAAAAACAAGTCAAATTTACGCTTATAGGTCTGATCTATATTATCTAACGGGCGGACTAATATTGAGGGTTTTAATCTGCGAGCTGTATAAAAGACTGACTTATTTTACAGCTTTTATTAGATTTTGCTCCTTCAGGAATGAAAACAAGGCTTCTGATATCACCTCGCTTTTTGGTATTAAGCAGATATTTACCACATGGTCAAATCCCAAAGGCAATTCGGATACCGAACGTGTCATGCGCACCATCAAAGAGGACTTGGTATGGCCTTATGAATGGGATAACCCGTTCGACTTTGAAGTCGCTTTAAACAAATGGATCGAGGCGTATAACACGGACTATCCGCACCAGTCGCTTGGCAATATGACGCCTAAACAGTACCATGAAAACTATATTAACAAAGAGCTGTGTTCTAACTTAAAAAGTGCTTGACTAATGGGCGTCATTACATTCCTCTGCTTTTCTCTGTTTTTGTCTACTGCCGCCTTTTTTGGGCACCGTTTGAGCACCATAACTCATTTATTGAGCACAAAAATGGCTCCATTTAGAAAAACGGCAAAACTTACCCATAATATATAAGGAATAAGTAACATTGCTGCCGTTAATGAAATCTTTCTAAAAATAATGATCGTATAACATATTGCCAACCACAGTGCAACGATTACGATAAGTCCCGCCATTGGGGACTTAAATCCAAAAAAAGCTATGGACCAAGTGCTGTTTAACAATAACTGTGTGATGAATATCGCAAAAGCGGCTCTCAATTTGCTAGGATCCATCTTTATGCGCCATACAAGAAAAAATGCGATTCCCATCAGTAAATACAAAAGAAACCAAACCGGAGCAAAAATATAATTAGGCGGCGTAAAAAACGGTTTCCGCATATCCAAATACCACGTAGTTACTGATTGTGCAGTAAAAAAAGACCCGATAATGCCTGCGGCCTGGCATATAAGCAGACTGATAATAAGCTTCCATAAGTCTTTTATTATTTTTTCGCGCATATTAAAATTCGTGTTTTATTACGGCTCTTGGCCCTCTTAATTCTAATTTCGTCTCACTGCCTTGATCTGCCGGCTTAGTTTCATCTCTTTCTCTTTTGTGCAATGTAAAAGAGCACCCGTAAATAAAAATCAGTAGCGCCAACAAAATCAATATTTTAATTTTCGTGACCATAAAATGCATAAGATAATATAGGGATTTAATATTTCAAAATCTGGCGTAGAGGCAGGTAGTCAATCAAGTATAAATCCTTACTCCCCGTCGATAAACAGCTTATAACATAACTCTTTTATTGTCAAGAAATTAAGCTGTGCGGATGTTTACATTTGTTTGCAGATGTACACAGGTGTTACTGAGTCAGGTGGGCACAATTTGGGCACTAATCCTTATTGATTCTTTAAATGCTCTTTTGCTTGCTGTAATTTCTGGTAGAAGTCATCTTTTTTAAATTCTGATGCCCATCTCTTCATGGTGATCCAACCTCCAAAACGAACTACATAATTTCGCCAGGGCCTAAACCACTTTTTCCACCCCGTTTTAATATCATGTAAGAAGAAAACCAGGTATGGAAAAGCAAGGATATTCAAGCCTACAAAAAACATGTTTTTAAACTGGTATATGCCGTTCATGATGCCCCTTGAAGCTGCCTGCATTTCTTCGGCAGTCATGGGATCGTCCGGTTCAAAAAGAGGGTAGTTGCCGTCATAATATTCCCATCCTACATTTTGGACGGGATAAATCCTGTTTTGCTTCTTAAGCCTATCTCTCAGCTCTGTCCCTGGCAATGGAACCGGAAGTAGAACTTGAACTGTATCAATTTTGGACTTATGGATAAAATCTTTAAAGTACGCCACCCGTTCCTTTGCTGCCATTTTGAAGTCCACACCTTCTTTCATCGGATAGCCAAAAATAAACATACCATGCACCATAAACCTGAATTTGCGGAATATTTTTGTAAGTTCCAACATCTCTTCCGGCTTAAGATGTTTATTCATTGCCTTTAATTCTTTTTCGATAGGAGATTCATAGCCAATGGCTACAAAATTAATTCCTGCCCCTCGCATAGCAGAAAGGAGCTCCTTATCTTTCGCCTTATCCAATCGTATCTGGACGCCGAAACCCAGCCGTCTCCCAATTTCTTTCTGGTAATCTTTAAGCATATTACAAAATCTTATAGTCTCCTCCCGTTGCTGTCCAAAAAGATCATCGACAATAAAGAATTTCCTTGCATCTTTCGTTTCTACAAGAAAGCTGATCCGTTCAAGTAATCGTTCAGGAGAGGCGTATCTCGGTTTGCCTTTAACGGTGCAAAACTCGCAATCCATCCCGCATCCTCGTATCCGCTCAACCGGATAGACTGCCATTTTGGCATATCGCACCAATGAGAAATCAGGTAGAGGCAGTCTGTCAAAATCAGTTATAGGTTCTCTTTCTGGCGTAAGAAAAGTTTTTCCGTCTTTTCTATAAGCGATTCCCTTGATTTCGGTAAAATCGCGTTTCCCTGTTAAAGCTTGCAAAAGCTCCTTGATGCTGTCCTCTCCCTCCCCTCTAACGACGTAATCAATACTGGAAGACAAGGCTTCGTCTATATTCTCTCCGACAAAATGCTGGCCCCCTGCAATGGTCGGAATACCTTTAGTTTTGTAAAAATGTGCTATTTTGTAGAGCCTTGGAATGGTACTCGTCAAACCTCCATAAAACCCGACGACATCCACAGGCCTCAACCTCTGTAAAAATTCATGATCGGCTCCGACCAAATCCGCTTTGGGTCCGTACCAACGGAGGTTGTTCTCATCAATGACCTCAACATCCCATTCTTCCATTTTATTCACGGCTGTTGCCACGCAGATGGGGCCCAACGCCGTAGTCCGTGCTGCGTTACGAGAGTAGATATTGAACATCGGGTAGGACGGTATTATAATCCTTAATCTATGTCTTTTTTTCGATAACTCAAGCATATCATTCGCATTACGATAATCGGAAAGGTTACGGACTAATCCTTTTATTACCGTAATTCTTTCTTTATTATTTTCAGATTAAAGACGAGCAAAATAAAAAAATGATATATAAATGAAATAACGTCTTTTAAATCTATGGAAATAAAATTTATAGTGTCGCCTGTAAATTCTACCAGATTTGAAAATAGTAGAAACTTAGTAAATATTATATAACCGGCAAAAAATATAAGGAATTGTTTCGCCCAATTCTTGTATCGGTATAATCCTATTCCCATTATTATAGAGATCAAGCTGGTTACAACAACAAATCCATATACGGTCTTTGGTCTCCCCGGAGGAGTAATTAAAGAGGCAATGATAAAACTTAGAGAAATATATAAGCCTATTACTATCTCTATGACAGCTACTGCCCTTATAACTATTCTGCTTTTTCCCCCTGTATTTATACTGTTACTCATATTTAATTACATCTTCGCAGATACAACTTTGATAGCGCGCGGACAAAGGGTTATCGTGGCCGGAGTGGTGCCATAAAACTCTCCGTCTATCGCCAAGCCTGTCGGAGGATTACTTTTTATTTCGCTTTGCTTCGCTGGAAAATATAAGACCCCTTTTTCCTTGATGTTCCTACCCACGGCGACCTTAGATATGTTTGAAAAATCCCTTAATTTCGTCTGAGCCGGTATAATAGTAACATTCAATTCACCATCATCGAAACCCATAACTGGAGTAGCAGGCAAATCGTCTTCTAATATCCATTCGGCATTGCCGATAAGAACCGCTTTTGTGTAACCGCTGTATTCCTGTCCATCATATCTCATAGTAACGTGCGTAGGCCTATACATGACAATACCCATAATGGCCCTTAGATAACGTGCCAGCCTTGAACCAAAAAAATGTTCCATCCATGGGCCAAGCATTCTATATGATATTGCCGCAAATCCAGCGTTGCAGGCAAGGAAAGAATATTTATGGGAGGGGCGTCCATTAACCCTGCAGTCAACCCGCATAATATCAAAAAACCTCGTGTACCCCTGGCGCAATAGCTCTATTCCATCTTCGATTGATCTTATTCCCAGATTGTACGTCATTAAATTGGTCGTTCCGCCAGGGAAGATAGCCAGTGCGGGCCTGGGCTCTTTATGGTCCATGATTCCTGACAATACATCACTAGCGGTGCCGTCACCTCCGAACGAGGCGATAACATCATATCCCTTACTACGAGCCGCTATATCTCTGGCGTGACCGGGCCACCTTGTCATAATGATATCTTCCGGTCGCACCTTTTCGGGCCATAACGAACGGAATTTCATCCACACCTCGTTTCCGTGGCCTCTAAATGGATTGCGGTTGATTACATAAAGGATCTTCGTCATATGGTAGTCACTTGTTTAGAAATTTACTCAGTTCGCTATCCAGGAAGCTTTTTTGACTATTGCTGAATCCGCAATTAGGGTGTCTTTCTTTAATTAGTCGGACAGCGGCAGAAACATCCATCCCCTGTCGTGCCAGCACCGCAACTGCAACAAGATTAGATCTACCGGCTCCATGCTGACAGTGTATAAGCACCTTACGCCCTCTTTCCAGCAACGGTTCTATAAATTCCATAATTATTTCGAGTTGGCCGAATGAAGGGCTAAATGTGTCATCCACCTTAACCTGCATATATTTCATACCGTGTTTCTTAAGAAGCTCTTCATTATCTGCCCGTTCTGAGCGTATATCTAAAACTGCGTTTATGCCTTGCTCTTTGAGTAAAGGTATATCATCATCTGCAAAGGCTGCGCTTACTGCAATCTGTCTATTAATCCACGATATAGTCATGAAAAGACCTGACATGTTCTGTTATTATCTACCTCTACTCCGTATCTTACGTAACCCGTGACGACCTCTTCTGCGCTTGTTGCGAGGTGCGAAACTATACGTTTGCTTATGTTCCTGAACAAAGTTTTCACGAGGTAGATCAGGGTGTTCGGTTATAGGTAATGCAATTTTTATAAGTTTTTCTATATTGCGGACTTCTTTGCCTTGGTCCGGTGTCGCAAAAGATACGGCCCTGCCTTCGTGGCCCGCGCGACCTGTCCGGCCGATGCGGTGAACGTATTGTTCTATATCGTCAGGAAGATCATAGTTTATAACAAGTTCTATACCGGCAACGTCAATACCTCTTGCTGCGATATCCGTAGCAACGAGTATTCTGTATCTTCCGTCTTTAAAACCAGCTAGTGCCTCTTTTCGCTGACTCAGCGAGCGGTCCGAGTGGATTTCGGCGGCTTTATGCCCATTTTCCCTGATATGCCGGGTAATCTTTCTGGCGCCAATCTTTGTACGTAAAAAAATAAGCACTGGTCCGTGGTACTGAGAAAGTAATTTTTCCAGGAGATATTTTTTTGCCTCTTTTTTAACTATAAAAATCTCCTGTGCGATTAGTTCGGGTGCCGTACCTGATGGTGCGACCTCGATATGAACCGGAAGTTTCATGTGATGAGCCGCTATTGCAATAACGTCTGCCGGAATAGTGGCCGAAAAAAGCATCGTCTGCCTGTTCCTAGGTATGACTTTAAGGATATGATCGATCTGCGGTTTAAACCCCATGTCTAGCATCCTATCGGCCTCATCTAGTACCAGAAAATCTATATCATGCAAGTGAACAGTGCGCCGCTCCATATGGTCTACAAGGCGGCCAGGTGTTGCAATAAGGACTCCTGGATTATATTTCAACGCCTTAAGTTGTAAGTTCATAGATGCGCCCCCTATTATAACGACCGTCTTTATACCGAATATCGGAGCGATCTTCCGAAATGTCTCATCGACTTGGATAGCAAGCTCTCTTGTGGGGGTGAGAACTAAACATCGTCCTTTTTTCTTGGAGAGATGCTGGATAATGGGGATAGCGAAGGCAAGCGTTTTACCCGTGCCTGTCTGAGCAACTCCTATAATATCCTTACCTTCTATTCCTATCGGAATTGCCTTGTGCTGTATGGGCGTTGGGTGGGCAAACCGCATCTTGTCAAGTGTCTCAATAATCTTCGGAGCAATACCTAACCCGTCAAATGAAATATTTGGCTGTTCTGTTATATACGTCATGCGAATATTATACCATTCTATCGCGGATGCCTACAAGGATTAACTGATTGATGAGGTTCGAGTTGTATATTCTCGAAAAGGATGGCGGTGTGCTTTCAAAAAATTCGAACAGATTTCGCCCAAAATTTGTAGGGCGGGCGGAATTCCCCCCAAACCCCCCTTCCGCCCGCCTGCGGAAGCGACCCTTTCGGATTGAAAAACTGCCAAAGAACCTGAAAAAATATCGGCTCGAACTTCATTTTGAAAGATAAAAAATTCCAATTTGCGCTTAAAATCGGCTGGCGAACCCTCGCAGAGGGCGAGCCAACAAAGACATTTCCCAACTGGCGGAGAGGCAGGGATTCGAACCCTGGGTAGCCTTGCGGCTACGCCTGCTCTCCAAGCAGGTCGATTCAACCGCTCTCGCACCTCTCCTTATAGACGACTTTTTAAATACAATACAGCGGAGTGAAGACCAGAGGGATTACCTTTCCGTATTAGGTTCTGTCCTCTCCCCGCTTATACCAATGGCTTTTCTGGGTAAACCTAATTTAGTATCCAAATCTGTGGCAGGTTGAGGAATAGTTGTATCCCTTTTTTGTTGAGGGGTAGCATTTCTGCTCGAACGCAGGGTCGTTCTTCTCGCCCTTCTCACGGTCATTTTTATACTTGCAACAGTGTCACCTATATTAAAGAGCGAAAGTACGAAACTCAATGTAATCATGACTACACCTATAACATAACCGGCGTATTGAAATAATTTTGTATTCTCTTTTGCTGCTTTTAAGCAGATTAAATAACCGACCCCCATTGCAAGCAACAGTAGTCCCCAGCCTCCGTAATTTATTCCTGAATACATATGTCAATTCCTCCTATACCCCATGCAGTTATGCACGTTAAATACGTAATATTAAATCTCTATTTAACTTTTTTCCCGTCTTACTTTTTCGTCAAAGAAATCTAAATCGCTTATAGGCAAGATTACAGATGAGCCTATGTTCGCCAAATGCGCAGCTATCCTTTTAAAATAGCGAGCTATGAGTGCAAGGCATACAGCTTCATTTGTTTTAAGCGAGCTTGCCGCCAGTTTTCTCACAATGCTATCACATCTCTTGACTATCACCGTCTCCAGACTTAAAACCTCTCTGGCAAGTTCTTCGTCAGAATTCGTAAAGGCCTGTCGTGTTTTTTTGAACTCCTTTTTAATCTCTTCGTCTATATTGTTGAACAAATCTTTGAACTTTTTCTTATCCAAAGGACTTTTAAGAAGTTCCGTAACCTCATATAGATTTTTACAGTAGTCGCCTATTCTCTCGGAGTCTTTTACAACGCTCATCATGAGAAGACAGGCTGGGACATCCACCGTGGGCTGTACGGACAAATGTTCTACAATACGTTTTCTTATTTCCTTTTCTAGTTTATTAACTTTTTTGTCGACAGAGTAAATCTTGTCTTTCAATCCTTCTATTTGCCTGGATTCTAAAAGCTTCTCAAGCACGGAATTGAACATATCCTCCGTATCTTCGCCCATTTTATTAAAATCTTCCAGAATTTGGCTCAAAAAATCTTTCCCTCGCCAAAATGATATAAAATTCTTGAACATGTTTTCCTCCTACCATTTGAGTAGACGTGAAATAAATATCAAAATGCTCGGTGTAATGAAAAAGACTACCACTACATACATAAACGCATATATTGGTTTCTTATATGCTATCTCCCCCATTTTCTTAGCCATTGTTAATGGAATGTTCCTAAGTATTTTTAGCGGATAAAAAATAAGTATGCCTGTTAAGTTAAAAATAAAATGTGCTAAGGCTATTGTTACCGCAGCTACATTACCCGTAAGAGATGCTATTAAAGCCGTAAAGGTCGTGCCGAGATTTGCTCCCAATGTAATAGGAAAAGCATTATCTACGGTAAGAATGCCTGATGCGACGATAGGAACCATAATCGATGTTGTAACTGAACTACTGTGCACAAGAGCAGTAAAAAATACGCCCATAAGCATGACTAGTGTGGCGTTTTTTCCCAACACATTATTTAAAACGGTTTCAGTCCTTTCTATTATAAGCGATCTCATAATCTTCATCCCATAGATAAGTGACAGAAACAAAGTGGTCAAGGCGAAAATAAGCATACATATACTCGCCACTTTTGTTGGAAGATGAATAGCGTCAATAAAAATGCCATCGATAGTCCTGATAGCCGGTTTTATAATAAAATCTAAAGGGTTCCGTACGTTCATGCCGGAAATTTCACAAAATCGCGCAGCAAAAAATCCAGCCGTCCTCTCCAGATAGTGAGTCGATAATTCAATGGGCAACAGAATCGCGGCGGTAAGCAAGTTAAAAAAATCATGTATGGTAGAACAGCTTAAAGCGCGCCTAAACTCCTCACGTCTGCTAAAATGTCCCAAAGCTACCAACGTATTGGTAACTGTAGTGCCGATGTTGGCACCCATAATAATAGGTATGGCACACCTTACGCTAAGTGCCCCCGAAGCCACAAAGGCAACGATTGTCGAAGTAACGGTACCTGAGCTCTGGATTATGCTAGTAGCAAGAAGTCCGACAAAAAAAGCTATAAAAGGGTTGGAGGTCGTACTGATCAATGTTTCGGCAAACTCTTTGCCAAACCCTTTAAAAGCGTGACTCATCAAGGAAATACTAAGAAGAAAGGTATATAAAAGAAATACGATCGCAATACTTTTACCGACACGTCTAACTAGGCTATCGTTGCTAGTTTTATCTTTAACCACTTTTTTCCCTTAGTCTTCCGCTTTCTTTTAATATATAATTATAAAAACCACCAAATATAAAGTGGGGAGAGGATTCGGCGCCCTCACCCCGGCCTAAACTTCGGCCCCAGGGTGTTCGGGTCGGCCAATCGCCGGCTGTCGCTATCTGGGGTTTTACTTAGAAGTACGCGCTTTTCCTCCTATTTGTCGGCGCCGGCTCAATTCGAATTCAGCATCTCCGCATCTTGTAATAATCCTGGCGGAGGAGAGAGGATTCGGTTACTACAGCTCGCGGAGCTCGCTTGCGTAACCTCCCCTCGCTCACTGCGGTCGGTCTTCGACTTACGGCCTCATCGCTCCTGCCCGTCGCGCGTTCGCTCGCTTCGAATCCTAAAACTCCGCTGCAATTTTAAATCCTGGCGGAGGAGAGAGGATTCGAACCCCTGAGACCCGTAAAGAGTCTAACGGTTTTCAAGACCGCCGCTTTCAACCGCTCAGCCACTCCTCCGATAGCTGTAACTCAACCACACTATTTACAAGGCCGGGTATTACTAAGTGTGGGGCACATATACTTCTTCCATCGTGAAATCCGTGTCCATAATACCAGATTTTTTTAATGTTGTAAAGAAGTAAGTTTCTCCTTATTTTTCCGTTATAACGGTTATTTTGACAGCACATGACATTTATATCGGCTCATCGGATATCAAGATTTTTTACTTCATGAAAGCGCCCGTCTTAAACTTTTTTATATAAAATCGTCAAAATTAAAACTCGTTGCCTTTGACATCCATATATAATAGAATAGTAAAGTAAAAAGCTTACTCCGCAGAACAGTTACAGAGAACTTGTCAAGATAGTTTAATGTCATAGATAAATATGAGACGTCATCTTCACATTTTAGTTTTGACCTCTATTTTTTTAATTGGATTGTTTCTTAGGCTTTATCATTTAGGTTCGGAAAGTCTATGGACGGACGAAGGTATTGCAATACACACCGCCGAGTCGGGAATTAATGAAATTATAAAAGAGCGCGCTTCTTTCTTTCATGGCCCTCTTTACTACATTCTATTGCGGTACTGGATCGGTATATTCGGTAATACGGAGTATTCTATAAGATTTCTGTCTGCCATATTCGGCGTTCTCGCCATATTGATAATCTACAAAGTGGGCGAGATTATTTTTAATAAAGAAATCGGTCTATTGAGTGCCCTTTTATTGTCCATCTCCTCCTTCCACATAAGTTATTCCCAGGAAGCCAGGATGTACAGCTTGGTCTCCATGCTGACTCTGTCATCCTTCTACTTTTTCATACGATTGCTATCATTCAGAGCCAAATATACGATAATAGGTTATATCTTGTCCAGCGTATTGCTTTTTTATACACATTGCATAGGGTTATTTGTCATTATGGCTCAAGTTATTTTTCTTGTTCTTTATTCTATTAAATATAGGCGGCTTGAAACTAAAAAGCTAAAGTTCTGGTTTATACAGCTATCTCTGTTGACATTATTGCTTTTGCCACTTTTGTCTTTTTTTGCAACCTCAAAAAGGTTCTCCTATTTAATCAATCATATATACTCGGGGCAGGCTTACTTTTTTATATTTCCCGTGCGACGGTTCAGCGACATAGCGGAGACTGCCTTCCAGTGGTCTTCCCGCTCTTATTTCTTAATGATGATATCTCTGATAGCAGTGCTTAATTTTTTCCTCAATAGTAGAAATAGAGGCGCGGATGTCCTTGAAGGGAATTTGAAAAAAGAAAATGCGTTGATTCTATTGACATGGCTTATCATACCTTTTCTTCTCGTTTTTTTAATACTATCACCGGATAGGTTCCGACCCAAGTATGCGATAGGTTCCTCTACCGCTTTCTACATAGCAACCGCCGTAGGATTATTGACCGTCAAAAAAAGATACATCAAGGTCATAGGTGTCTGTCTTATTTTCTCCTTTTCTACCGTTAGTCTATTCCAATATTTTACGACAAACAGGAACGCCGATTACAGGTCCGCGGCAAGTTATTTTGACGGCAATGCAAACGTCAACGACGCAGTTTTTTTTCTCGACAAAAGGCAGATGTATCTTTTTGATCACTACTCCAATTTTAGCAGCAAGGCAAATTGGTTTATCCTCCGCGATAACGTCGACTTAAAAAATTACGAAAGGCTATGGTTTATACAGGGAAAACCTGGGATGTTCACGGATAAAAAAATCGATAAGATATTTGATGTAGTATACTATAATGTATATTCGGGAGAATACAATGCGCTTGACCAGACACTTATACTGTATCTCTATAAGAAAAGAGAGGGGTGAAAATAATGAACATACTGATAACCGGGGGTGGCGGTTTTATAGGAAGAAGGCTCGCTAAGGTTTTATTGTCAACCGGCCATAATATAAAAGTTTTGGACAATTTTAAAATCGGCAGTCGGGATCGTTTGCTAGGTAGCGGCATTGAATCTGCCGTAGTTGAAATAGATATAAGAGACTACGATGACGTAAGGCAGGCGCTGTCCGGGATGGATATGGTCTATCATCTGGCGGCACCTTCATCTTTCTTGATGTTTGAGGAAGATCCGGTTGAAAGTTCGGATATAACTATTAAAGGGTTCATAAACGTCTTGGAAGGCATGAGGCAAGAAGGCATAAAAAGGATAATCTATTTAAGCACAAGTGCCGTATATGAAGGTAACGACCTGCCATACAGTGAAGACATGAATATAGACCCCCCTGATTTAAAGTCTTTGACAAAGAAATTTAACGAAGAGGCCGCCGGACATTATTTCAAAAGATACGGCATCAGGTGCATGGGCGTAAGGCCTTTTAGCGTCTTTGGTTACGGTGAAGAGACTAAAGAAGGTTATGCGAACGTAATATCTCTGTTTGCCTGGGCAATGCTCGAACGGCAGAGACCTATTATATGGGGAGACGGAACGCAGACGAGGGATTTTATCTTCGTCGACGATGTAGTAGAGGCCTTGGTCAGGGCAAATGATCTTAATTTTGAGAACGAAATAATAAACCTTGGCACCGGCAAAGAAACCAGTTTCAACGAGGTGGTTCAAATGATAAACGATCGCCTTGGGACTTCTTTGGAGCCCATATACGTTCCTGTTCCGATAAATATATACGCCTTAAGACTCCTTGCCGATGTCACTAAGCAAAAAAAGGTGCTGGGATTTGATCCGAGAATAACCGTCAAGGACGGTATCGCTAAAACTATTGAATACATTCGCTCTACGAAAGATAGATACGAACTTCAGGCCCATCAGCTTTATTTCTCAAGACAGCGATAAAAACTGATCCGTATGCTCTCAATAATAATACCTACATATAACGAATCCGAAAATCTTGATGATTTTATCCGCGATGTCGCTAAATCGTTAGATAAAGTCGATCATGAAATAATAATCGTGGATGACGGCAGCCCGGACGGAACGGGTAAAATAGCCGAGTCTCTCAAGAACAGATATAAAAATATTAAAGTATTGCACAGGCTCAGAAAGAGAGGTTTGGCGTCAGCTGTAATGGATGGAATAAAGGAATCGGGAGGAGATATAGTAGCTACTTTAAATGCCGATTTTCAACATCCCGCGGAGTACTTATCCGTATTTTATGACTACCTAAACAAATATGACGTAGTCATCGGAAGCCGCTATGTCGACAAAGCAGTGCTGCTCAATTGGCCCAAGAAGAGGATGTTCCTTTCAAAATTTGCCATTTTTATCACTCACTTATTTTTGCCGAATCTTAAAAAAATAAGGGATCCTCTGTCTGGATACTTTGTATTGAGAAAAAAAATTATAGAAGATATGCATATAGAGCCATTCGGCCCTAAATGCCTGCCTGCAATACTCATTAAATGTGCGAGTAAAAGAATTATCGAATTGCCATATGTCTGCAAGGGCAGAATAAAGGGTAGAAGTAAGATCTCTATTCGAAATGGTATTCTATTTATCGCTTATATATTTAAACTTAATATGCAATGATTTTCCCCCTCCGATGAAAAACGGTAATATATGGTCTCATACACCTATTGCAAAACAGGGATTCGGCCTTGAAAAAGATATTAATAATATTAGGTGCGTTGTTTTTAGCAGCGATATTCATAGTAATCAATAATAATATTTTCCTATACATCATCTGGTTTTTTGTTCTATCTCTCCTTTTTTGCGTTTTGATTATATATGGCTTATGCAAATTACTGTACGTATTATTGCTCAGGAAATTAATCGCTAAAAAGAACGGAAATAGATATTTTCACGCGGCATTAATCTTTTTTATCCTGGCATGCGTTATAGTCTGTGTTTGCCGCATGAATAGCTATGTTTTTTGCAAAATATCCCCGGAAGACCGTCTCATGAGCCTGCCGTATTTATGCAAAACCCCGATTCGTGAAACCGACAGTAAAGAGGCCGTAACTTTTCATGACGAGAATCTTAGCTATAAAGGATATAACCTCTTCGTCGCAAATAACGAAGAACCCAAAGTTTATCTTATAGACATGGAAGGTAACGTCATAAATGAGTGGAGCGTAAAAAATGAAGATATATCAAAAATCGGATTTGCCGAATTTCTCAAGGATGGTAATCTCATACTTCAGGCCGACTACGATAAACTGTATATGTTGGATTGGGAATCCAACATAAGATGGGTTATAAATATCGCGGCCCATCACGACGCTGACACAGCGGATAACGGTGACATATTTGTACTTACATATAAGTGGGAGATAATTTTACTCTGCGGCCTACCCGTACCGATAAAAGTCGAATACGTAACGGTTTTATCAAAAGACGGCGATGTTAAAAATGAGATCTCTCTTCTAAGCCAATATAAAGATGTGATCTCAGTCCCAACAATAATTAAACTGTACCATTTTATGTTAAATCCTAATCTTGTTTGGAAAATAATCGAAAAAGGCGTTATAGATAACTGCTTTTTCGATAATGACGTTCAAAGAAGCCACCTGTTGACACAAGAGGATTTAAAGTTTGACGTATATCATACGAATTCGGTCGAATCAGCCGAGAGGGATATAGATGGCCTATGTGAAAAAGGTGATATATTGGTCTCGAGCTTTTTCACAAGCGATCTTTTGATATTTAATGCTGCCGACGGAAAAGTAGTATGGAAATTAAATAAAAAATTCGACGGATTGCACGCAGCTTCTTTTTTAAAGAACGGCAATGTTCTATTTTTTGAAAACGGTAAACACAGGGATTATTCGCGCGTCATCGAGGTAGAACCTAAAAAAGAATCGATTGTATGGCAGTATATGGCTACGCCTCCTCAGTCATTGTTTTCAAAAACTCAGGGATCGTGCCAAAGGCTTGACAACGGAAATACATTGATTACGGAAAGTAACAAAGGGCATGTATTTGAAGTCACAAAGGACGGCAAGATAGTATGGGACTATTATTCCCCCATTGTTAATGAAACCAGTAGGCTTATTATATATAGAATGCGCAGAATAGAAAATCTAGTAAATTAAGTCTAAAAATACCTGCAGTGGCCCTCATTTATCGCTTTACCTAATTTAGCTCGTACAAATAGAGCGAGGCTCCGTCTGATTGAATATGTTCCGATTGTTTCCCGAGTGTATCGAGATGGGTGACTATGTATTCTTCGTCGTTTGTCTCAGCCCGTTCATCCTTTTGCACATGTGTGAATATAAACCAAACCCTTCCTCTTCCCTTTAAGCGCGAAAGATCGCGTATGTATTTTTCTCTATCGTGTGTCCCCTGGACACCTTTGATATAATCGATATCCTCAAATCCATAATTTTCAGCATAGTATTTAAAGCAGAAATACGTTGAATAATATAAGTATATATCATCCCCTTCCTTAAAATGACTCCTCAGGTATTCTAAAGCGGGCCGTATTTCCTCCGAATGGAAGAGGCTTGAAGACAAGTGCTTGGGCGCTATTACGATAGGATGCCATAACATTACGCATATAAGAACGGACCCTATTGCTTTTGATAACAATAATTTATTATCGACAAAAAATACCAATCCTTCAGTCACTAATATATACAAAACGGGTGCGTAAAATAAAAGTAACCTTCCCTTGAAGGGATATTTATGCATAAAAGATGCGATGACAGTAAATACAAGAGGTGCCAATAACAATATAGCTACTTTCCTGTCTCTTTTATACACCGAGTGTGAGCCTAGTAGAAAGAGAAATAATCCTAAAAAATCAAAACGCATCCCTCCCACTTCCCAAAACATGCCTAAAAATAATTTATAAAAAAGTTTCGCTTCTTGTAATGACAGTGGGACGGGCATAAAAGACTCCGCCCAGTATAACCGCAATTCAGAATTATGCTCAATATGCCGCAATGAAAGGAAATAAAAAATACCGAAGCTCACAACCCAGATGGAGATACTGAGACACCAGTAATGTATCTGCCCTAAGTCTTTTTTTGAAAAAGAACGGTATAATAAAGCTAAGCCTAGTCCGGCAAGCATGAATGCTGAAGGATGGCTCAGCCATACGGCGCACGCGCCTATTGCCCCCAAAGTAAGTGCCCTTAAAAGATTGAACCTAATCGACAAAAAAGAGAGTCCACAGTACAATATCAACAAAGAAATAAGAACGTCTGTCGAGTACTGTTTTACCTCTACTGAATAGCGCAGTAGCATGGTTGAAAACGAAAAGAAGATTAGAGCTATTAAAATGCCTTTTCCTCCAGTCAGTCTTTTCACTAAAATAAAAAATACGAAGATAGATGCGATGCCTGCTAATAACGGTATAAATCGCAATACATATTCACTGCTTCCAAATATCAAAACCAAAAATTTCGTCAAGAGAATGTACATGACGGGAGCCGCCTGCCTATAGTCGAACGGCTGAGTCAAGAGCTGGGAAATAGACTTATCAAGTACATTGAGGGCTACAAAGGCCTCGTCCAACCAAAGAGAACGGTTTCTTATATATTCGTGCAAACGGATTATAGTCCCATATGAGATTACTAGCAGAGAAGCTATGCGGACAAAATAGGAAGGTATTAATCTACGTATGGATTTTTGTTCTTTTATATACTGATTCATTTAACTCGAGATTTTTCAATTCCCCGCTTCAGCAAAAATAAAGAACAGAATTTACGGCATTTAAGCTGTTGATATGTTACATATTTCAGTTTAAGATTAGCAGATATCATATAAAAAATCAATCACAATATCGAATAAAAAAGCCAGGGGGATTAGACAAGGAATGGGTGTTACAATTTCATGAATAGAAACTGCTAAAAGATTAATTTATTGATTCCCAATGTTTGTCGCCTTTTTCGATATTCTTTTTCGCATTGTTGCCCCACGTTTCTTTTTTGTATTCCGCCGAAAAGAGAAATAACCTTTCGTCTTCGATCGTCCAGACATTGGGGTCCGAAAGCTTTTTAAATCCCTTAAAACTCATACAATGGGCACAATATCCGTTATAGGCAGGCATATATCTCCCTGGGTCTTTTACGAAGAGTTCCTTGTTCGCGGTACTGCAGAAATACCACATCATGTCCTTATACTTATAGCATTCGCTGCTGTAACCTTTTGTGGCGTGATACTCGGTGTGGTAGGCGACTGGGTCATAACCTTGTATTGCTATAGGGACACCGTCCTCATCGACCGATACCGAATAAGACTTGCCTGAGGATAATGCCATGAAAACCAAGCAGATAAAAAGAACCTTTGGGTCAAATCTCTTCGTCATGCTGCCCTCCATCTTTTGTTGTAACTATCTATCCGTCCAAAGAGATAATGCTATTAATATGGCGCATAATAGAAATGTATAATACTAATGTGTAATTATTATACATCTTAAATCACCTTTTCTCAATAAATTTTTTTCTTTTCAGAATATTTTCGTTGCAGCGTCCAATGGTAATTGATATAATAGCAACGATATCAAATTTTAACCGTAAAAAATTATTATAGCGAAGAGATAAGCGGGCTTGTCATGATCGAGGAAAAAAAACCACGCATATCAGTGGTGATACCTGCCAAAAATGAAGCGCCTACCATAAGAAATATCATCTTAGAGGCAAAAAAGTATGCTTATGAAATCCTCGTTGTAGATGGGCTTTCCGGGGACGACACTCGTGCGATATCCAGAAATGAAGGCGCGAGAGTCTGCCAGGACAGCGGCCGTGGTAAAGGTATCGCCATAAGGCTTGGCATAGAGAAGGCCCGGGGTGATATTATAGTCTTCATGGACGCCGACGGTTCGCACGATCCAAAAGATATACCTCATCTTGTACAGCCCATAGCTGACGGCAAGGCAGATATGGTAATAGCTTCGCGAGGGAAAGGCGGCAGCGACGAGTTGCAGGGAGATATGGAAAAGACCCTGCGACTACTTGGAAGTGTCATAATAAACCTTATCATAAACATAAGATGGCGACAGAAACTTACAGACGTGCAAAATGGGTTCAGGGCGATAAAGACCAATATGGCACAAACGCTGAATCTAAGGGAGAACATAACCACAATCGAACAAGAGATGGTGATGAAGGCCCTTAAACTTGGTTTCAAGATAGAGGAAATCCCAAGTCATGAATACGCGAGAAAGACGGGTGTTTCGGCAATTGTCTTGAGTAAGGTCTGGTTGAGATATATCTTTACCGCATTAAAATATCTTTTTTGAACGTATAAAGAACTCCTCTTCTAAATCAACCTCTCGGAACGGAAAACGGACCACTAATTATTTATACTGAAACAACCGGATGAATATAGTCCTGTATAGATCGACCGAAGAATAGTATGAACTGCGTAAAAAAGACAAAAAAGAAAAACTATTAAAGAAAAGTCCCAGTATCCCCGCAATAATTATCATATTGATTACAAATATCAAAACAAGTGACATAATATGTCCCGCCTTCGCGAAATCGGGCTGTTTAACTTTTATAGTGTCTATCGTCATGATTATGTGGAAGGATAGCGTAGCTCCGAACAAAAACATATAATAAGGCCTAACCAGAAAACCCCATAGGAACATCTTTATTATAAAAAAATACGCTGCCGTAATAAGAATGGCGTATATCGGGATAAAATAAGGACTCAATTTAATAAAGATATTGGTCTTTGTTGTCGAGACGCTGCCGCCTCTTGAAGTGACATGGAACCTCGTCACCCTTCCGAGACACAACCATGTCGCCAGGACGTGCACTGTCTCGTGGCCCAGGACATACAAGTAGACGGGCTTTATTAAGATAAGCTGGAAAAGGCAATATGCAGTAACGCCCCATAAAAAATATATCTGCCCTTTTGTAAAATTGATATCTATAAATCCGAACTGTTCGTAAAAAGAGCTTGCTACGGCGAATACTACAGGTAATAGTAATATCCCTAAGACTGATTTGATTGTCTTCAGTATCATAACGGCTTAATCTCTTTTAAGCCTTCCATATATGGCTGAAGCGCTTTGGGTATGAGGACAGTGCCGTCCTTAGTCTGATAGTTCTCTATCAATGCGATAAGCAACCTTGCGGTCGCTACCCCCGAGCCATTGAGCGTATGTACATAGGCGAGTTTTCCGTTTTTCTGCCGATACTTAATATTAGCCCTTCTAGCCTGAAAATCCTCGAAGTTGCTGCAACTGGATACTTCAAGGTGCGCTTTACTACCGGCTGCCCATAATTCTATGTCGTAACACTTTGAAGCGGCAAAGCTTATTCCCTGCGTTGAAAGTAGCGTGACCCGATATGGAAGATCAAGAAGCTGAATTACCTTCTCCGCATTTTTAACCAAGGACTCAAGCTCATCATATGATGTCTCCGGTCTTACAAACTTAACCATTTCGACCTTGTCAAATTGATGTACTCTTGTCAACCCCTTCGTATCCTTCCCATAAGAACCGGCTTCTCTTCTAAAACATGCCGTGTAAGCTGTATAATATATGGGGAGCTTGTCTTCGTTAATGACTTCATCTCTGTGCAGATTCGTCACGGGGACTTCCGCGGTAGGTATTAGGAAATAATCGTCGTCTTTGAGCCGATACATATCTTCTTCCAATTTTGGCAGTTGGCCGGTTCCGGTCATGCTCTTTCTATTGACCAAAAAAGGCGGAAATACCTCCATGTAACCGTGCTCTTTTGTATGAAGATCGAGCATGAAGTTAATAAGGGCTCGCTCAAGGCGCGCACCTAACCCCTTATACAAAATGAAAAAAGATCCTGCGATCTTAGAGGCCCTCTTAAGGTCAATTATATCGAGGAGCTCACAAAGTTCGACATGGTGTCTTGGCTCAAAGTCAAACTTAGGTTCTTTACCCCAGGTTCTAACTACTTTATTCGCCTCTTGTTCACTGCCAATTGGAACGCTTTTGTGGGGTATATTTGGGATTATCAGCATCAAATTGACCATTTTTTTATCAATATCACCCACTTTTTCATCAAATTCACTTATTTTTTGGGACATTGATTTTATTTGACTTTTTTCATTTTTAACATCATTCTTTTTCGCTATTTTTTTGCCAATTTCCTCGGACATCTTGTTCTTTTCGTACTTGAGCTTCTCGGCCTCTTTAAGCAACTCTCTCCTTTTGCCGTCGAGTTTCAGTAATTCGTCTATATCCAGGTTGACATTTCTGTCTTTCATGGCCTTTTTAACAAGTTCACTATTTTCTCTAATGAATTTTAAATCCAACATAAGCTTTATCCTTTTATTACGCCTATTGGCTTCATCCTGCAGACCTTTTTGGAAATGCCTGCCTTATCGACTACGTTGACAACCTCGTTTACATTCTTATATGCGTACGGCGCCTCTTCAGCAAGGGTCTCCTTTCCAACCGCCATCACCTTTATGCCCTTGGCCCCCAATTCTTTCAAGAGGGTGTTACGGTCATGCCTTCTCATCGCTTCCTTTCTTGATAGACATCGACCCGCACCATGGCATGTACTGGCGAATGTTTCTTCCTCTGCCTTCTTTGTTCCCAATAAGATGTAGGAATTTCTTCCCATGTCTCCTGGTATTATGACAGGCTGACCATACTCTCTGTATTCATGCGGAATTGCCGGGTTGCCGGGCCCGAAAGCTCGTGTAGCACCCTTCCTGTGTATACACAGCATCTTATCTTTTTCGTCAATCTTATATCTCTCGAATTTCGCAATGTTGTGAGCTACGTCCCATATGAGAGTCAATCCCAGATTCTTTTGACTCGACCCGAAGACCTTTTCAAAGACCGTCCTCACCATGTGCATCAGGCACTGCCTGTTGTTCCACGCGTAATTCGCCGCGCACTTCATCGCAGCTATGTAGTCTCTTCCTTCGGGAGATTTGACAGGCGCACAGGCAAGCTGTCTGTCAGGTACACTTATGTTATATTTGGAAAGGCATCTGACCATTCCCTTAGAGTAATCATCGCATATTTGATGGCCAAATCCGCGGCTCCCTGTATGTATCATAACAGTAACGCTACCGAGGGACAAGTCAAAAAGATTAGCCGCAGGCTCATCGTAAATCTCATCTACAACTTGTATCTCCAGGAAATGGTTTCCTGAACCTAGTGTGCCCGATTGTCGGACGCCTCTCTCATATGCCCTTTCAGATACCTTGTCGGGATCGGCGCCATCCATGCATCCGTTCTCTTCGGTATGGTCCAAATCCTCTTTAACTCCGAAACCGTTTTCCACTCCCCAGCTGGCGCCCGTCGTCATGATCCTTCTCTCGTCTCGATCACTTACCTTTATGTCGCTCTTGGACCCGACGCCCGCCGGAATAGTGTGAAAGAGCGTCGTAACAAGCACATCCAGCTTCGCCCTGACTTCCTTCTCGGTTAGATTGCTCCTGATAAGCCTTACGCCACAGTTTATATCGTAACCGACTCCGCCGGGCGTTATTACGCCATTCTCTTCTATGTCGGTAGCTATGACACCTCCTATAGGCAAACCATATCCCCAATGTATATCCGGCATCGCCAGGGAATTTTTCACTACTCCTGGAAGGCATGCTGCATTCGCTACCTGTTGAGGGGCATTATCGTTCTTAATGCTTTTGATAAGAATATCGTCTGCGTAAATGATTCCCGGGACGTTCATACCGTTCATGAATGATTTAGGGATCATCCAACGGTAATCATCGATTCTCTCCAGAGGCCCTTGCCATGCTCCGCCCATCGAACCTCCTAGACGTCAAATACTATCTGCACTTCATAGATGCCGTCTTTTTTGACGATATTCAAGCCGTGGCGAGTAGCCGCTTTTATCTCGGATTTGAGGCGGTTTTTGTTTTCGCCTATGAAGCGACCTTTTATTTTGGCGCTCAGGCTTTTATCGGTGAGTTCTACAATGTTAAATTCGCAAAATATTATGTGTTTGGTGTAGAAATTGTAAAGGAGCTCGTCCAGCCATTCGACGAGCAGCTCTTCCTTGTCGAGGGCGCTGACTTTTACATTAAGCTCGGTTGAGGTAGTGATGCCTTCCAGATCCGCGGCGATGTTGAACATACCGCGAGCGGCATTTTCAAAAAGCTCTTTTTCGCTCTTGCCGTATGCCTTTATGCTGATATCCGCTGTATGATCCACTATCTCGAATGGTTTCATGCGCTATATATTTATGTATATGGTCTACCCTTTGCCCATAGTCCATCGACTATAGGCTAAATAGCTGGTGAGCCGCGAAGGACTCGGCGCCCTCGTTCGGCTCACTTCGTTCGCCAAGATACTCGGGTCGGCCACTCGGTTTCTGTCGCTATCTTCTGCAATTCGAGGAAGTATGCGCTTTTCCTCCTACTCGTCGGCGAAACCTCACTTCGAGCAAGCCGGCGTCTCACAACAAAGTAAAATGCTGGTGAGCCGCGAAGGACTCGAACCTTCTACACCCGCCTTAAAAGGGCGGTGCTCTGCCAGATGAGCTAGCGGCCCACTTTATTTCTTTATCAAATATACGAACTAATGACTTGTAATCTCTGTTTCCTTGACCTTAAATATCTTATCTATCTCTTCGGAATACTTGTCTATAAGCCTTTGGATCTCTTTATGGCCGTTAAACTTATCGTCTTCGCTGATCTTTTTGTCTTTCTCAAGCTTATCTATTATATCATTGGCGTGGTGCCTGGTTGATCTAAGCGAAACTTTGCCGTCCTCCGCCATCTTTTTGATCACTTTGGCCAGTTCCTCGCGCCTCTCCTGTGTAAGCGGAGGTATGCTGAGTCTTATAATCTTCCCGTCATTCGTCGGCGTTATCCCGATATCCGACTTCATTATAGACTTCTCTATCGAAGCTAGGGCCTGGGGATCCCATGGCTGGATGACAATCAGTCGCGCATCGGGCGCAGAGATACCGGCTATCTGTCTCAGCGGTACATCCTGCCCATAATACTCCACATGTAGCCCTTCCACCATAGCCGTGTTTGCCCGGCCCGTTCTCACGGTATTGAACTCCCTGTGCGTCGCTTCCACGGTCTTCTTCATCTTAGATTCTACGTCATACACAACATCTTTTACCGTCTCCATACCTCACCCCTCAACGACTGTGCCTATGTTCTCTCCGAGAACAACTTTTTTGATATTTCCTTTCTTAAAAAGATCGAATACGATTATGGGCAATTTGTTATCCATACATAAACTTATGGCCGTAACGTCCATTACCTTGAGATTTCTCTTTATTACGTCCAGATATTTTAATCTTTTGAAACGTTTTGCATCTTTATGCTTAACCGGATCGGCCGAGTAGACGCCGTCGACCTTTGTCGCCTTCAGTATGACATCGGCCCCGATTTCAATCGCTCTTAGCGCAGCTGTGGTGTCCGTGGTGAAATAAGGGTTTCCCGTACCGCCAACGAATACTATAACTCTTTTTTTCTCAAGATGTCTCATGGCCCTGCGCCTGATAAACGGTTCGGCAACCTCTTTCATCTCTATCGCTGTCATCACTCTCGTTTGGACGTCCGCCTTTTCAAGAGCGTCCTGCAGTGCCATACCGTTGATAACCGTCGCTAGCATGCCCATATAGTCGGCGGTAACCCTGTCTATGCCCCTTGTCTCAGCAACATTGCCTCTGAATATGTTACCGCCCCCGATCACAACTGCTATCTGGACACCTAAATCGTGGATCTCTTTGATCTGCATCGCAACGGATTTAATGACATCCGCATCTATCCCATGCCCAAGACGACCCTGCAAAGCTTCTCCGCTTATCTTAAGGACTATCTTAGAGAATATGGGTCTTTTCATAAAAATCGGTTTATGGTTTATGGTGTATGGTCTACGGTTCACGGTTAATAGCGTCAAGACTGCGTAATTCGAACACCTTTAACCGAAAACCGTTAACCGAATTTATATTTCTTCTCCGACCTGATATCTTGTAAAACGTCTTACTACTATATTTTCGCCAATCTTTGCCACATATGAGACAATATGTTCTTTTACGGTCGTATTGGTATTTTTTACAAAAGGTTGCTCCATAAGACATACTTCCGTGTAGAACTTATCCATTTTACCATCCACTATCTTATCAACCGCCTGAGGAGGCTTATTCTGCACTTGGGCCTTAAATATCTCTTTCTCCTTGGCGATCACCTCATTGGGAATATCTTCCCGCTTAACGTATAGGGGATTGCTTGCTGCAATGTGCATCGATATGTCCTTCAAGAGTTCCTTAAAATCTTCGCTCTTTGCCGCAAAATCCGTTTCGCAACTCAATTCCAAGAGAACGCCTATCTTGCCCCCAAGGTGAATGTAGCTTCCCACAAGTCCTTCCTTGGCTGTCTTGCCGGCATGTTTGAAGGCCTTTGCCTCTCCTTTTTTCCTGAGTATTTCTATTGCCTTCTCCATATCGCCGCCCGATTCCTTCAGGGCTTCTTTGCAGGTCATCATGCCTACGCCTGTCTTTTCTCTGAGTCTCTTCACCAAATCCGCTTTAACCATTGTCTATTCCCTTCTTCTGCCTGTCGGTTTTTTGGAACCGACTCTATGCCTTATCGTCTTCTCCTCTTCGATCTTTTCCTCTTTTTTGCCACGCCTGAAACGAGCGGCAATGTCTTCGGCGCTCTCAACCAGCTCGTCGGCCTCTCCCGGCGCGCCGCCTGCCGCCTTCAATCTTTCCTTTTCCTTCTTGCTCTCAGCTACTTTCTTTCCCGCATTGAACTCATTTTTACCCTTGAGTACAAATTCCAGTATTATGCCCGTTATCAATTTTATCGATCTGATGGCATCGTCATTACCCGGAATGATGTAGGTCACCAAAGACGGGTCACAATTTGTGTCGATCAAGGCAACTATGGGGATCTTAAGTTTTGAGGCTTCCTTGACGGCGATATTCTCGCGGCCGGGGTCTATCACAAAGAGCGCTCCGGGAAAACGATTCATTTTCCGAACGCCGTCCAGGTTCTTCTTTAACTTCAAAAGTTCTTTATTCAACTGAGAAGCTTCTTTCTTCGAGAGTTTGTCAAAAGTGCCGTCTTCCTTCATAGCCTCTATCTTGTCATATCTGGCAACGCTCTTCCTCACAGTATCAAAATTTGTGAGGAGACCCCCAAGCCATCTATTTGTGACATAGAACATCCCGGCTTTTTCGGCAGCTTCTTTTATGATATCCTGCGCCTGTTTCTTAGTCCCTACAAAAAGGATGCTCTCCCCTCTTCTGGCGACTTCATAAAGATAATTACAGGCATTTAAAAGAGCCTCGACCGTTTTTTGGAGGTCAATTATATATATACCGCTCTTTTCGGTAAATATATATTCCTTCATCTTAGGGTTCCATTTATTCTTCTGGTGCCCGAAATGGACACCTGCTTCAAGCAATTGCTTTATCAGCGTACGTGTGTCTTGTTCCAACTCTATTCCTCCTTAGTGAATTACCTCTCACGTTCTTGCCCCGTTTTATATTGTCCCCCAAGGCACGGGGCCATGAAAGGAATTCCTTAAAGCAGCCCACAGGCCCAACTCTGCGCCTATGTAACCGCTTGTTTAAATGATTTGTTTAGTCTAAAAATATCCCTGAGGCTTTTATTGGTATGAGCAAAAGAAGCCGCCAGGGGTTGTATTATACCAAAATATCGCCTATTTGCAAGCGTTTTAATCAGGGGCAACTACTGTTTAGTGTATATAGTCGCCTCAGCTCCCATTAGGCGTCCTTAAATTGCATTTCGTACAGCTTCTTATAAAGACCTCTCTTCTCCATAAGCTCGGCATGCCCGCCTTGCTCTGTAATATTGCCCTTATCCATGACAAATATCCTTGTGGCATGCTTAATCGTGCTCAAACGGTGTGCTATGACGAAGACGGTCCTTCCTTCCATAAGCCGGTCGATTGCCCTTTGAACAAGCTGTTCAGATTCCGTATCAAGCTGTGACGTAGCCTCATCGAGAATGAGAATGGGCGGATTCTTAAAGATCGCCCTTGCTATAGCCAGCCGTTGCTTCTCCCCGCCCGATAATCTGAAGCCGCGCTCCCCTATTATAGTATCATAGCCATCAGGCGTCCTCATAATAAAATCATGGGCATTTGCTATCTTGGCGGCTTTTATGATATTGGCCTTGGATGTGTTGTCAATTCTGCCGTATGCAATATTCGCGCTTACGGTGTCATTAAACAATATTGTATCCTGAGTGACTATACCGATCTGATCCCTCAATGACTTAAGAGTAGCATCCTTAATATCGACACCATCGATTTTGATTCTGCCTTTTGTGGCATCGTAAAAACGCGGTATGAGGTTGACCAGCGTGGTCTTGCCGACGCCGCTTGGCCCTACAAAAGCTATGATCTCACCCTTACTGACATCGAATGAGACGCCTTTAAGGACATCCTTGTCTCCATAGTTAAAACTTACCCTCTCAAAAATTATACCTTCGCTCATAGGCGACAATGAAACGGCATCCGGTCTTTCGCTTACTTCTATCTTCTCGTCCAAAACTTCAAATATCCTTATCCCGGCGGCAACCGCCGTCTGCAGAACTCCGTATACCCTCGCCAGCCGCTTCATCGGCTTAGCCATAAGCGCCAAAGCGGATACAAATACTATAAAAGCCCCCGGAGAGAGGTTACCATCTATTATGTTCCTGCCGGCGAAAAATATTACAAAACCCGTACATAATATTATGGCGCACTCGGAGATAGGGCTTATAATCTCCATACGCTTCACTATCTTCATGCTCAATTTATAAAATTGCTGATTCAGCCTTCTGAACCTTTCGTTCTCATAGTCTTCCATCGAAAAGGCCTTTACTATCCTCATGCCCGATATCGTCTCGTAAAGATTTACATTGATATCTCCCATCTTATCCTGGCTCTGTTTAGAAAGCTTCTTAAGCTTCTTCCCCAGCTGCCTGACAGGATAAAGAATCGCGGGGATGACGCCGATGCTGAGAAGTATCAGGGCCCAGGATATATTGAACCAAAGTTTTATAAACGCCACGACAAAGAGACCCAGCAATATCTGTATGGGCTGATCGAATAAATCCGTAAGGCCGCTTGTTATGGAATCGCGGATTAAGGTGGCGTCGTATGTTATGCGCGATACAAGTTTACCCGTCGGATGTTTGCTGTAATACCCCAGCGAGAGAGAAAGAAATTTATCATATATCTCTGCCTTTATATCGCGAATGACCCTCTCTCCCAAATCGCGCATGAAGTAGCTCTTAAAGAAAGATGTCGCCTCACGAAGGAACAAAAGCGCTCCCAGCACGCCCAGGATCCAGTAAAGAAGAGTCAGTTGCGATCGGCTCGCAAGCATGTTTATCCTATCGACAATGCCAACGACAAACTGCGGTGCATAATTCTGCCCGGGCATGACTATTGCTTTACCCGATAGAATATTATCAACGAATGGAATCGCTGCCCATAAAGACGCCTTTTCAAACACGCCAAAAAGAAGCATGAATATCACGGCAATGAGCAAAACCCAAAGATGCGGCCGCAAGAACCTAAGTAACCGTATGTAATCTCTCATCCTTTTGCTACCCCTTTATATTGGTGAGTATTTTATCATATTTGTTATACTTGGACAAGTAATTAATGGCCGTGGAGGCATTTTTGCCATCAAAGACCTCTACGCCAAAAAACGTTTCTATCCTGCCATTTTTTCTTGCATATAGCCGGCATAAGTGATATAATCAAAACAATTTGATGAGTTAAGGCTATAAAAAGTAAAGGTATGTTAGATGCATAAATTATACGTAGCTGTCATAGGTGTCGGTCATCTCGGCTCAAAGCACGCAAAGGTCTACGCAGAATTGGACAGGGTTGTGCTTGCGGGAGTATGCGACACGGATGAGGAAAAAGGCAAAAAGGTAGCGAAAAAATATCACACTCAATATTACAGTAATTACTATGATATACTGGATAAGGTCCAGGCGGTCAGTATAGCCGTCCCCACATTTCTTCATTATCAAATAGCCAAAGAATGCTTGAATAAGGGTATTCATGTCTTAATAGAAAAACCGATAACAAAGACCCTTGAAGAGGCCGATGAGCTCTTGGAGATAGCGAAAAAGAATAATCTGATAATCCAGGTAGGCCACATAGAGCGCTTCAATTCGGCAATAAGGGCTATAGAGCCATATATAAAATCGCCCCGTTTTATAGAATGTAATCGTCTCGGACCTTTTGTCGAAAGGGCCGCCGACATAGGGGTGGTCCTCGATTTGATGATACATGATATCGATATCATACTCGGCCTGATTCGAAGTCCCGTACAGGGAATCGAGGCGGTGGGCGTAAAGTCCGTATCCGACCATGAGGACACGGCCAACGTACGGTTGACATTTGCAAACGATATAATCTGCGACCTTACGGCAAGCCGCGTCACCAAGAAGGCGCAGAGAACGATCAGGATATCACAGGAAGACTCCCACATAAACCTCAATTACCTCAACCAATCGGCTATTCTATACAAAAGAAAGAGCCGCCGTCTGAAAAAAGAAAGAATTAAAATCATAAAGGAAGAGCCTCTCAAGAAAGAACTTGAATCCTTTGTCCATTGCGTGCTTGAAAACAAAAGACCTATAGTCTCGGGAGAAGAAGCGCGCGAAGCACTTGGTGTGGCAATAGACATTACGAAGCAGATAAAGGCCAAGTTACATGAGTAAAAAAATCTTCCTGGTGGCCGGAGAGCCATCGGGCGATCTCCACGCCTCCAGACTCGCCAAAGAGATAAAGAAAACCAATCAAAATACGGCACTCATGGGTATAGGGGGTCCCCTAATGGCCCGCGAAGGCGTAAAGCTTTTTTATGACTCCAACGAACTTGCCATCGTCGGAGTCTCTGATGTCATAAAAAACTTCGCCACAATAAAGAGAATATTCACAGATTTCGTAAAAAAAGTCATGGAAGAAAAAGCCGACCTGGTAATCCTGGTGGATTACCCGGGTTTCAACATTAGAATGGCAAAGGCGTTAAAGAGCCGCGGGGTCAAAGTATTGTATTACATAAGCCCACAGGTGTGGGCTTGGGGAAAGTGGCGCATCAACAAAATAAAAAAATACGTCGACAAAATACTCGTACTCTTTGACTTCGAGGCAGACCTTTATAAAAAGAGCGGCGTCCCTGCCGAATTCGTCGGGCATCCTCTTTTAGACATAGCGAGGTCTTCTTCGGACAAAGAAGTTATTATGAAACGACTGTCTTTTGATAAAAACAAAAAGACGGTCACTCTCTTACCCGGCTCGCGCAAACGCGAGATCGACTTCCTTCTACCCGCGATGGCAAAGGCGTGCGATCTGTTATATCGAAGATCGAACGATATTCAATTCGTGATAGTCAGATCGAGTAATCTTGACAGTAAAATATTCGACCGATATCTGCAAGATTTCAAAGCACCTCATAGGGTAGTGGAAAACAAAGAAAACGAATTGTACGATTGCCTGTCGATAACCGATCTAGCCATTGCCGCTTCGGGTACGGTCACTTTGGAGTGCGCAATAATGAATGTGCCCATGGTCATTATATACAAGGTATCTCTGCTAAATGCCATAATAATGAAGCCGTTCATGAGCGTATCTTCGATAGGACTCGTCAATGTCCTGGCAGGAAAAAAGATAGTGCCTGAATTGATCCAATACAGCCTCACCGTCGGCAATCTGTACAGAGAGGCCTCCGAGATTCTATTCAATCCTGCAAAGAGTGATGACATAAAGAAAAGACTCCGTGAACTAAAAGAGACTTTGGGTAAGCCGGGGGCGAGTTCGCGTGCCGCAAGATCCGTGGTCGAGTTCATGAATGCCGATTAGGGGACAGGTTTCCGTAAGGATACGGAACCGTCCCCAAAAACAAAGAAGAAGGGCGAGAATTTCTCGCCCTTCTTCTTCTCCGCTCTGCAACGGGATACGGCTTAACGCCGGCCCGATAAAATCTTATTTATGCGCTTCTATTTTAACGGCTTGTAACTGTATTTCCGTAACCTGTCTGGCTAAACATCGCCTCTACAGAACCATCACCACGAACGGTCACATATGTCGACTGGCTGTATGGACTTTCGACTTCCACGTCACCCGACGATGACCAGTAATCGAATTCCTGTCCTGAGCTGACCCACGCCGATATAGAGACGGTCTCGCCGTATGTACAAGATGTCGACCACCAGTAACCCTCCTGTTCGCTTACATCGAGTTGATAAGTCTCTTCGTCAAAGATAGCCTCAACCGTCGCGTCTCCGTTCACGGTCACAGACGTGTAGCTGCTTAAACGACTGTTTATAACGACATCTCCCACCGAATGCCATTCGCTGAATTCCTTGCCCGAGGGGATGCTTGCCGATATATATACTGTCTCTCCCGCGGTGCATGTTATTTGAGTCTGGCCAGAAGATGTGCCGCCTATGATCGTGAGTGTATATGTCTCAGGTAAGATTTCGCTTATCATGGCCACTACCGTTGCGTCACCCCAGACCGTTACTGACGTAGATTCGCTAAATAAATCGCCCACCTCCAGTGGACCTGATGCTCTCCACTGATTAAATTTCTCCCCTTCTTCCACTATAGCGCTTATGTTGACGGTCTCGCCATATCCGCACTGTACTGAATACATGTCGGCTCGGTCTCTGCCCGGGATTACGGTAAGGGTATACAGCACGGGCGCCGGAATATCTACAAAGATAGCCTCCACAGTACCACTCCCGTTTACGGTTACGGCCGTATAACTATTTAAAGGATTGGTGACGATTACGCCCCCGGTCGCTTGCCATTCGCTGAATTCCTTGCCCGAGGGGATGCTTGCCGATATATATACTGTCTCTCCCGCGGTGCATGTTATTTGGGTCTGGCCCGAAGATGTGCCGCCTATGACCTCAAGTGTATATGTCTCGATAGGTATATCTTGTATCATCGCCAATACCATTCCGTTACCCCAGACTTTTACCGAGGTAGATGCCCTATTTGCATTGCTTATTACAACAGGGCCTGATGATTTCCACTCAGTAAACTCTTCTCCGTCCTTAATCGTAGCACTGATACTTACGGATTCGCCGTAACCGCACTGCACTGAATATCTGTCGGCGCGATCCGTACCGTGAATCACGGTGAGTGTGTACATCACAGGTGTATCTTTAAACTTCGCCGTTATTGTGATTGGCAATGCAACGCTTTGTATTGTAGCGGTTGTCTCAGCAGAAGTGATTGAGCCGAAGCTTACCGCTCCCACAGGTAGCACTGACCATTGGTCGAATTGCTTTCCGGCGGGAATGTCTGCCATGATGTCAATGGTATCTACAACTTGAACCACAGTCGATGTACCGGTCGGTGATATCATCCAGCCGCCTGTGACCGATAAAGTGGCGGTCGGCATAGCTCTAAGCGTAGCCCTCACAGCTCCTTTACCGTACACTCTAACGGAGGTCGCCGTCAACAATCTTCTTTCTATTTCCACCGGTCCCGCTGACGACCATTCAACAAACTCTTCGCCCGGCCTAACTATCGCATTTACCGCAATAGATTTTCCGTACCCGCATTGCGTAACATAGACATCGTCTGATTGGCTGCCGGGGACTACTACTACATCGTATATAACGTCAGGGTCGCCAAACATCCCGAAGTCATCCATAAAGTCAGCCGTTATCGTAATCGGCGCGGCAATACTTACTACGGTAGCCGTCGTCTGGCCGGCTCCTAAAGCGCCGAATGACACTGCCCCCTGAGGCGATACCAGCCATTGATTAAATGACTTGTTGGCCGGAGGCGGATATTGCGCCTTTATCGTAAGCACGTCTCCGACTTTGACAGTAGCCGGAGCAGGAGTAGGCGATATAATAGAGCCTCCTGTTATGCTGATGGCGACAGAATCTCCCTGCTGCGGTAACGTCTTATAGCTCGAGGTTATGGTTATCGCGCCTGTTTGAGCTACCGTGAATTCAGACTCGCTCTTGGCGATGTCGCC